>NZ_JABXGG010000004.1:0-321279 GCF_022627875.1 Herbaspirillum sp. C7C8 | reverse complement strand
ATGCTGGATGATCCGCGGGTGAAGGCGGCTTATCTGGGTGAGGGATGATGGGTGGTTTCAGTGCGTGGTGAAGAAACGGGTAAATGATATAAATCATTTGCAGTGAAATCCCATGAAAAAGCGCAGCTCTCGGGCTGCGCTTTTTTTGCTTGAAGGCTGAGTGCATCGCCTGCATGAATCTTTATTACGGAGACCAGGGTAATCGCCAGTGACCAAACTTAATGCTCTTCAATGCGCGCATGAAGTCTCGATAATGCAGTTCGTTCGGCGCTCGGGGATTACGGTCTCGGGCAAGGCAGGTGGCGAACTCCAGGCTATTTTTTTGATTGCCGATCAAGGCGATGAAACATCGTTGTGGCCGCTTGGGTGTCGCATCGCCCATCTCTTTGCGCGTCGGCTCCGTGCGCCGGGTCCAGAGATAGCCGGTCCAGTCCTTGCCGCGAAGCTTCTCGCGTTTGATCTCATCTGGCCGGGTGGCCCAGAGAAAATCCACACCGTATTCGTTGAGCTGTATCGCATCATCGTTCTGATCCAAATCGCCAGTGGGCGCAGGGACGGCGATCCAGTCCGAGATGCCTGAAGCGAGATAGTCCTGCGTCGATTGTCCAGAGAGAAAACCCTCCGTGAAGGCCAATAGGCCAGGTCCCGGAAAGTCCTGCGGATAATGGCCTATCTGCAGCACCTTGGCGCCAGGGTAGTGGGGAAGGTCCGCACAGGTGATGAAGGCTGCACTGGGCGGTAGCTGCATATCGAGAAGACATGTGCGTCGGACGTCACTTCTAACGTCACGTGCGAAGGCTTCGCGGTTTCCTGCCATGCTGGTGGTCGCCAGCGTGGCCGTGAATAAGAGCGAGCAATAGAGCAGACACATGTCCAACGATATTCTCCTGAATGGAAGATGGTTCTTTCGAGCGGATGGCGCAAGTAGCCAGGGGACCTGATCGGGAAAGATAAGTAAAAAGAAAATTAGTCCGTATTGAATCTGATGCTGCGAATCATCGTGAGGAAGTCCTCAAAGTCAAAATCGGCAGGATGGGTTTTCTTGCGTTTTGTTGGCAAGCAGGCTGGGCCGAAGTGCAAGATCCTGGATCGATTGCCGATGATCGCTACGAAGCAGGTATCCGACAGATCAGAAGTCATGCAGTTGCCCGCTAGATCAGCGTGTTTTGGCCGCGATCTACGTGCCCACAGATAGCCTGACCAGTTATCAGACTTGATGACTTTTCTCTCAATGTCGAGTTCGCTTCTTGCGCATAGACTTTCCATTGTCTCCGGCTGAAGAACGGGCTTTCCATTATCCGGGAGCTGCCCGTTAGCGCCCGATTCTCGGGCTAGGACCACGCCTCGCGCGCCACCGTCCATATATTTTTCAAACACATTTTTTTCGACAATTCCGGAGATGTGTCTTACGGCGTCGTTGTGTATGAATTGTTGGAGAAAGTATTCGATGTCTAGAATTACGTAGCCGTGTTCGTTAAGACCCCCACTGCATCCAGCTGAACTAATGGACGCGGGAAAATGGATTTTCAAGTCGCAATCGTCCATTAGTTCCAATGGTAAATTTTCAAATTGCTCCGGCTTGAAAGGAGTCGCCCAGCTGGAATATTGCATAAGAAAACTAAGGCAGAACACCATAAAAAATCTACTTGGGCTCATTTGTTTTTCTCCCTTTGGAGCATAGAAATATCGGCAGAAACATACTTCTCGTCGCCAAGAAATCGGATGAGGTAGTCGAGAAATGCCCCACGGAGATCAATATGCGTTTTGCCTCCATTGACGGCCTTCGTGACTAGAACCAATTGCGTATTTGAGTCGCCGGCGTCAGCGTGACGATTGATATTCAGACCGCGATAGGTTCTGCTGAGCCAATATTTGAGGGCAGAGTCAACGGCGGTATGTATATCGTTTCCTAACAGTTCCTCTCGTCCTTCTTCAGTAAAGTTTTTTCCTCGGTAGGCGCTGTATTCCAGGTAGTTTGTGCGGCCCGTCAATTGAATGAGACCACGTCCTCTGAACCTTTCACCATCCCCAGGATGAAGATTTCCCAAACTCTTTGCTTTGGCTTTCACCTGTGGAGGCCGTACCTTTTTATATTCTTCCAAAGAATATTCTGTTCCGTCTGACTTATATGTGTACCGCAGACGCCACACAGCGCTACCCCGGTTTCGATGATCTTCAGCACATTCGTCTTCAGTAATGGTTTCGTACATGGTTCGGAAATAGCGTGAATTACCTGACTCAAATACAGAAGTCAGCATCCCTGTTTCTGCGAAAACCTGACTTAGAAAATGCGCTGTTCTCAAATGAGAAGCAGAGATAAAGTAGCGCTTGAGCAGGTGAGGCAGTTTTCGATGAAGATTCGGCGGAAAGGTTTGTCCATCCTTGTTTTTCGTTCCTAGTGTCATCCTCTTCAGTGCATCTTCCCAAGTGACATTGATCGACTTTTTCTCAATTGTTATTTCTCTAGGAATCGTCTGCGTCATTTCTTCCAGACTAATCCATCCGTTTCTTCTGAATGCCGCAAGGAATTCTCGCGGATTGAACCGCCACTTCGCCATAAAAACCTCTTTGTGATCGATGCAAAGCGCCCTCGCATGCTTTTTGAATTGCTCAAATCCCTCGGCATTCAACCGCGCCGGCACACCATTCTCACTACGTGTCAGCCATGACCATCGCGCCTCCAGCCTGGCCGCATCCCACTCACTTTCCACCCTGCAGATCAAGCGCGAAAGCCGCTCGCGCGCAGTCTGGTCATTCAGCGCCTTCAAGGCCTCTTGTTCCGTCACCTTGCCGCAGAAAAGCGCAGCAGACGGGACAACAACTGGCGGGTGGTATCCATGAGCAAGCCCGGAGCAATGATGGGCCGTCATTCTTGTTCGACGCGTTCGGCTTGCCAGAAAAACACCGAAAATCCTCGGCAAAACTCGAAATGAACCGAAGAATGCTTCGAATTATTTGTGATTCCCGCTGACCAGGCCCTTGCTTGCACCGGTTCGGGCCGATTCGCAGCGCTTGCCACCGCCGCAAGCCGCGACAGCTCTGCACAAGACGCCGATGCTGCCGAATTGTGGAAAATTTAAGTTTGTATAATTTCAATATGCCAAATTAAATATTGGGTATGAGGTTCAAATACAGAATTAATATTGGCATCAAGCACATAGAATCCGGTTGCCCATTTCCATCCCATTTCGACTCCAGACCATGACCACCGTCGCCTCCGCCGCCCCTGCGGCCTCCGCTTCCAGCCTGCCCTTTGGCACTTTCCAGGCCGAGTTGCTGCCGGCCCCCAGCCCGCTGCGTGCGGCCATCACCGCCGCCTATCGTCGCGACGAGCGCGAGGCCGTGCAATGGCTGCTGCAGCAGGTGCAGGGCCAGCAACCCTGGAAGGATGCCACCCAGCAACTGGCCAGGAAGCTGGTGCAGCAGGTGCGCGAGAAGCGCACCCGGTCCTCCGGCGTCGATGCGCTGATGCACGAGTTCTCGCTGTCCTCGGAAGAGGGGGTGGCGCTGATGTGCCTGGCCGAGGCACTCTTGCGCATCCCCGACCGCCAGACCGCCGACCGTCTCATCGCCGACAAGATCAGCAAGGGCGACTGGCGCAAGCATCTGGGCGAGTCGCCCTCACTGTTCGTCAATGCCGCCACCTGGGGTCTGCTCATTACCGGCAAGCTGGTCTCCACCAGCAGCGAAAGCGGCCTCACGCAAGCCATCACGCGCCTCATCGGCAAGGGCGGCGAACCGCTCATCCGCAAGGGCGTGGACCTGGCCATGCGTATGCTGGGCAATCAGTTCGTGACCGGCCAGACCATCGATGAGGCGCTGGAAAACAGCCGCGACAACGAAAAGCGCGGCTATCGCTATTCCTACGACATGCTGGGCGAAGCGGCACTGACCATGCACGATGCCGATGCCTACTACCAGTCCTACGAGAGCGCCATCCACGCCATCGGCCGCGCTTCCAATGGTCGCGGCATCAAGGACGGCCCGGGCATCTCGGTCAAGCTGTCGGCCCTGCATCCGCGCTACTCGCGCGCCCAGCATGCGCGCGTGATGGGCGAACTGCTGCCGCGCCTGAAGCAGTTGCTGCTGCTGGCCAAGCAATACAACATTGGCCTGAACATCGATGCCGAGGAAGCTGACCGCCTGGAACTGTCGCTGGACATGATGGAAGTGCTGGTGGCCGATCCCGACCTGGCCGGTTTCGAGGGCCTGGGCTTCGTGGTGCAGGGCTACCAGAAGCGCTGCCCCTTCGTCATCGACTATCTGGTCGATCTGGCCCGCCGCAACGGTCGTCGCCTGATGATCCGCCTGGTCAAGGGCGCTTATTGGGATAGCGAAATCAAGCGCGCCCAGGTCGATGGCCTGGAAGGCTATCCGGTCTACACCCGCAAGCTGCATACCGACCTGTCCTACCTGACCTGCGCGCAGAAGCTGCTGGCCGCCACCGACGTCATCTATCCGCAGTTCGCCACGCACAATGCGCATACGCTGGCGGCGATCTATCACTGGGCCAGGCAGCACCAGATCGACAACTACGAATTCCAGTGCCTGCACGGCATGGGCGAGACCCTGTACGACCAGGTGGTCGGTGCCGACAACCTGGGCAAGGCCTGCCGCATCTATGCGCCGGTCGGTTCGCACCAGACGCTGCTGGCCTATCTCGTGCGCCGTCTGCTGGAGAATGGTGCCAACTCTTCCTTCGTCAACCAGATCGTGGACGAGGCCGTGCCGCTGGATCGTCTGGTGGCGGATCCCATCGAGACCGTGCGCGCCCAGGGCGGCGTGCCGCATCCGGCCATTGCCCTGCCGCAGCAGCTGTATGGCCAGGAGCGCAAGAATTCAGCAGGCATTGATCTCTCCAACGAATCACGCCTGCAGCAACTGGGCCAGTTGTTCGTCTCCATGGCCCAGCGCCAGTGGCAGGCCGCGCCGCTAATCGCCGACGACATCGTTGCCCAGGCTGCACAGCTCGTACGCAACCCGGCCGACCATCGCGAAGTCGTGGGTCAGGTCAGCGAAGCCACCGTGGCCGATGTCGATACCGCGCTCACCGCAGCGACTGCCTATGCACCGCAATGGCAATCGACCCCGGCCGCCGAGCGCGCCGCCATGCTGGAACGCGCGGCCGACCTGCTGGAAGAAAATATCGCCGAGCTCATGGCCCTGGCCGTGCGTGAAGCCGGCAAGTCGCTGCCCAATGCGATTGCCGAAGTGCGCGAAGCGGTGGATTTCCTGCGCTACTACGCCATCGCCTCGCGCCATGACGGCAACGTGCTGGCCTGGGGACCGGTGGTGTGCATCAGTCCGTGGAATTTCCCGCTGGCGATCTTCATCGGTGAAGTCAGTGCCGCCCTGGCTGCCGGCAATGTGGTGCTGGCCAAGCCGGCCGAGCAGACCGCGCTGATCGCCCATCGCGCCGTGCAACTGCTGCATGAGGCGGGTGTCCCGCGCGCCGCCCTGCAATTGCTGCCGGGCCGTGGTGAGACCGTGGGCGCCGCGCTGACCTCGGATGCGCGCGTCAAGGGCGTGATCTTCACCGGCTCCACTGAAGTGGCACAGCTCATCAATCGCACCCTGGCCCAGCGCAAGCATGATGATGGCGATGGCAGCGGTGAACACGGCGAGGTCCCGCTCATTGCCGAGACCGGCGGCCAGAATGCCCTGATCGTGGATTCCTCGGCCCTGGCCGAGCAGGTGGTGCAGGACGTGCTGTCCTCGGCCTTCGACAGCGCCGGCCAGCGTTGCTCGGCCCTGCGCATCCTGTGCCTGCAGGAAGACATCGCCGACCGCACTCTGGAAATGTTGAAGGGGGCCATGGCCGAACTGCGCGTGGGCCGCCCGGACCGTCTCTCCACCGACATCGGCCCGGTCATCGATGCCGAGGCCCGGCAGAACCTGCTGGCCCACATCGAGCGCATGCGCAAGAGTGCGCGTGCCGTCCACCAGCTGCCGCTGGGCGAGGATTGCCAGCACGGTACTTTCGTGCCCCCGACCGTCATCGAGATCGACGACCTGGGACAACTGCAGCGCGAAGTCTTCGGCCCGGTGCTGCACGTGCTGCGCTATCGCCGCGATGCCCTGGCGCAGCTCATCGACGCCATCAACGCCACCGGCTATGGCCTGACCCTGGGCGTGCATTCGCGCATCGACGAGACCATCGATTTCGTGGCCCGGCACGCCCACGTGGGCAACATCTACGTCAATCGCAACATCGTCGGCGCGGTGGTGGGCGTGCAGCCCTTCGGCGGCGAAGGCAAGTCCGGTACCGGTCCCAAGGCCGGTGGTCCGCTCTACCTCAAGCGCCTGCAACGCCATGCGCAACTGCACGAAGAGCTGACCCGCGCACAACCCGCGGACGTACCCAACAGCCTGCTGGACAGTCTGCTGGACTGGGCCCGCACGCACGGCCATGAACGCCTGGCCGCCAGCGGCCAGCGCTATCACCGCGACAGCCTGCTGCAGCGCAGCCTCCTGCTGCCCGGGCCGACCGGCGAGCGCAATACCCTGGCCTTCGCCCCGCGCGGCCTGGTGCTGTGCGTGGCCGCCAGTGTCGGTACGCTGTTGAATCAGCTGGCCGCAGCCTTTGCCACCGGCAATACGGTGGTGGTCGACGAGGCCACGGCAGCGCTGCTGCCGGCTGGCTTGCCGGCCCCGGTGCGTGCGGCCATCCGCCGCGCCAGCCAGCTCGATGCCGAGCCGCTGCAGGCGGCCCTGGTGGACAGCCATCAGGCTGCCCCCTGGCGGGTACGCCTGGCCGCCCGTGAGGGTGCGCTGGTGCCGCTGATCCTGTGCAGCGAAGACGGCGCCATCCCTCTGTGGCGCCTGCTGGCCGAGCGCGCTCTGTGCGTCAACACCACGGCCGCGGGCGGCAATGCCAGCCTGATGACCATTTCGGTGTAATCGCTCCCGCTGCCTGAGACGGGCGCCCCGGCCTTGTGGCCCGGGCGCCCGTTTTCCTTGCGGGCGTACAATATCGGCCTCGACGGCGGCCCTTCCGATCTCATGACTTGCAATCCGGCGGGCCAGCCCCATCTCGACAGGAATGCGGAATCGGTACGTCCCTCCGCGGCTCCCAGGCACATATTGAACAGAGGCAAGCATGGAACAATTTCACGGCACCACCATCCTTTCCGTCCGTCGCGGCAATCAGGTCGCGCTAGGCGGCGACGGCCAGGTGACGCTTGGCAACATCGTCATGAAGGGCAGTGCGCGCAAGGTGCGCAAGCTCTATCACGGCAAAGTCCTGGTCGGTTTCGCCGGCGGCACGGCCGACGCTTTCACCCTGCTCGATCTGTTTGAAGCCAAGCTGGAAAAGCACCAGGGCAACCTGATGCGTGCCTCGGTCGAACTGGCCAAGGACTGGCGCACCGACCGCATGCTGCGTCGCCTGGAAGCCATGCTCCTGTGTGCCGACAAGGAAACCACCCTGGTCATCACCGGCAATGGCGACGTGCTCGAACCCAATGACGGCATCGGCGCCATCGGCTCCGGTGGCAGCTATGCGCAATCGGCGGCCAAGGCCCTGTACGACAACACCGACCTGGCGCCGGCCGAGATCGTCAAGAAATCCCTGACCATCGCCGGTGAGCTGTGCATCTACACCAACCTGAACCACATCATCGAGACGCTGGAATAAGCCGCGCAGCGCGCATTTCCTGCCTATTTCTCCGATGAATCGTCACAGCGAAAAGATCACCACCATGAATATGACTCCCAAGGAAATCGTCTCCGAACTCGACAAGCACGTCGTCGGCCAGGCCCGCGCCAAGCGCGCGGTGGCTATCGCCCTGCGCAACCGCTGGCGCCGCCAGCAGATCGAGGAGCCGCTGCGCCACGAGATCACGCCCAAGAACATCCTCATGATCGGCCCGACCGGCGTGGGCAAGACCGAGATTGCACGTCGCCTGGCCAAGCTGGCCGATGCGCCTTTCATCAAGATCGAAGCCACCAAGTTCACCGAAGTCGGCTATGTGGGCCGCGACGTGGACACCATCATCCGCGACCTGGTTGACATCGGTATCAAGCAGACCCGCGAGCTGGAAACGCGCAAGGTGCGCACCCGCGCTGAAGATGCGGCCGAAGATCGCGTCCTCGATGTGCTGCTGCCGCCGGCCCGCGATTTCGGTTTTACGCCCGATGGCAATGCCAGCCCGGAGAAGGACGACAAGAACACCACCCGCCAGACCTTCCGCAAGCGTCTGCGCGAAGGGGCGCTGGATGATCGCGAGATCGAGCTGGAACTCAATGACGCTGCACCGTCGATGGAAATCATGGCGCCCCCGGGTATGGAAGAAATGACCGAGCAGATCAAGTCGATGTTCTCCGGCCTGGGCAACCAGCGCAAGAAGGCGCGCAAGATCAAGATCAAGGAAGCCATGAAGCTGTTGATCGAGGAAGAGGCGGCCAAGCTGGTCAACGAGGAAGAACTCAAGCAGAAGGCCATCGCCAACGTCGAGCAGAACGGCATCGTCTTCCTGGACGAGATCGACAAGATCGCCACCCGCTCGCAGAACGGCAATGCCGACGTCTCCCGCGCCGGTGTGCAGCGTGATCTGCTGCCGCTGGTGGAAGGCACGACCGTCAACACCAAGTACGGCATGATCAAGACCGATCACATCCTCTTCATCGCCTCCGGTGCATTCCACCTGTCCAAGCCCTCCGATCTGATTCCGGAACTGCAGGGCCGCTTCCCGATCCGCGTGGAGCTCGATTCGCTCTCCATCGCCGATTTCGAGCGCATCCTGACCGGCACCGATGCCTGCCTCACCAAGCAGTATGAAGCGCTGCTGGCCACCGAAGGCGTGAAGATCGAATTCGCCGACAGCGGCATCCAGCGCCTGGCCGAGATTTCGCACACGGTCAATGAGAAGACCGAGAACATCGGTGCACGTCGTCTCTACACCGTGATGGAAAAGCTGCTGGAAGAGATTTCCTTCACGGCCGGCGAAGCCGGTGTGGATGGCCTGCTCATCGATGCCGCGTACGTCAACGAGCGTCTGGGTGAGCTGGCCGTGGATGAGGACATGTCGCGCTACGTGCTCTAACGCCAGCAGGCGAGGAGATCGGGATGGCCAACAAGACCCTGGGAACGCGGCAGAAGCTGAGTTTTCGCGTCGAGCCATCGCAGTCCAGGCCACGCAATCCGGTGGCCCTGGCGGCACAGCAGCGTGCCGGTGGGGCCGGTGCACATCGCAAGAACGCCTCGGCACAGCGCCAGCAATTGAAGTCGGATCTGTTGAAGAAGCTGGTCGGTGATCCTGAAAAAGAATGAGGGCGCAGTCAAGCTCTGCTGGCAAGATGTATCAAAATGTTAGAAATCACGAGAAGCGCCGGTAGAGATATCGGCGCTTTTTCCTTGATGCGAGCCGATCCCGCAGCCGGATCGCAAGCGCGCCATGGAAATTGACGATAAAAAAATACAACAATTGCCATTTCAATCTTTCGCTCCCGTCTAAAAAATCACTTCTATCGACCAAGGTGCAGTCACGCGCGGCGAGAAGCATTAATGTTTGCCCATCCGACTGCAAGTGCGGATCCTCAAGACTATTTTTAGAGAAGGACGTCACATGAAAAAATCTCTGCTGGCACTCGCCGTTCTGGGCGCGTTCGCAGGCGCAGCCCATGCGCAAAGCTCCGTCACGATCTACGGTATCGTCGATACCGGTGTTGTCTACCAAAGCAAGGTTGCTACCACCTCCGGTGGCACCGGCAGCAAGTTCGGCCTGAATTCGGGCGTCATTCAGGGTTCGCGTATCGGCTTCAAGGGTGTTGAAGATCTGGGCGGCGGTCTGTCGGCCGTGTTCAACCTGGAAGCTGGCTTCTCCAACGATACCGGTGCTCTGGACGACTCCAAGACCAGCAACACCCTGTTCCGTCGCAAGTCGGTCGTGGGTCTGACTGGTGGTTTCGGTAGCGTGCTGGTCGGTCGTCAAACCGACTTCGCTGACACCATCTCCGCTTACACCGCCGTGGCCGACTTCGGCGGCTGGGTCAGCAACTCCGGTTCGGGCCTGGATCGCCTGCAAGGCACCCGTACCAACAACTCCATCAGCTACACCACCTCGAACCTGAACGGCTTCACCGGTAACCTGATGTACGGCTTCGGCGAAACCGCTGGTCAGACCTCCGCTGGTCAAGCCTTCGGCGTCGGCGGCAAGTACGACAACGGTCCTCTGGGTCTGGGCATCACCTACTACCAGTCCAAGGCTGGTTCGACCGCGGCTGACACCTCCCTGCTGAGCAGCACCACCACCACCAGCGTGGCCAGCGAAAGCAACCTGGCTGGCAGCACCGCTCAGAAGGTCTTGAACGTGGCAGCGTCGTATCAGTTCGGCCCGGCACGTGTGTACGGTAACTACTCGCGCGTCAAGCAAGATCTGAACAGCCAGACCAACCTGAGCGCCGCTGGTGTCGGTTCGCTGACCAGCATCGCCAACCGTACCCTGGCCAACTCCAAGAAGGCTGACATCTACGAACTGGGTACCGCTTACTCCCTGAGCCCGTCCCTGAAGCTGCTGGCTGCCGTGGATCACACCCGTGCCGACTTCGACGGCGTGTCGACCAAGGCCAAGCTGACTCAAGTCAGCCTGGGTACCGACTACTGGCTGTCCAAGCGCACCGACCTGTACGCCTTCATGGCTTACACCAAGGCTAGCGACCTGAACAACCCGGGCGTTTCCAACGCCACCGGTACCGATGGCAACCAGGGCGCCGTCGCCGTGGGTATCCGTCACAAGTTCTAATGTGACTTGAACTGCGTCGTCTTCCCGGCGGCGCAGTTTGATCTGCAACAGAGCAAGAGAAGCGCCGCATGAGGTTCATGCGGCGCTTTTTTTCATGTGTACAGGGCGTTTCATTTTGTTAGTTTCTGTAACAGTGTTTTCTCCGCCGCGCACGAATGCACCATTTTCGTGGCGTCCCCATTTTCTTCCTCGCATTCCAAACCAATTTGGTGCGCCTGGCGGCGCGCGGCCACGCTGGAAGGCCGTTTGTGGCACCGCAAAAAGCTCGCTTTAGCATCGTCAAATGCTGACGAAACCCTTACTGGTAGCGGGTCTTGATGTCAGTAAAGAAAGCGTAATAAGCTCTCGTCATTGCGCACTTTTTTGCAGCGCACTGCTCTAATAAGAGCGCTATTTCGATGCGCGTCGAGTTCATCCTCATCCATGATCCGCGCATCGCACCGCCCACTCATGCACTGGCGGGCCGCATTCAAATACTTAGTTTTTGATGCACACCGGACTGACGCAGCCTGCTGCGCCAGCGGGGATGTTTTTGCCTGCAGCTTTTGACTGTCGGGCTTGCTGAGAAAGGAACAAGAACATGGCAACGAGAGAAGAACTGGCCGTCATCAAGGCCGCCCGCGCCGGTGAATCGCGCGCACAGCTGGCCCTGGGCCGGCGCTACCTGAGCGGTGGCAGCGGACTGCCGCGCAGCAAGGGAACGGCCTTCTACTGGCTGCGCCGCGCTGCGCAACAGGGGGTCGATGATGCGTGGATGATCATCGGCCGCAATATCACCTATGAGCAAGTCAAGGAATTGTCCTCGCCCCAGGAAGCGGCCATCTGGTACGAGAAGGCGTTTGAAGCGGGCGTGCCGCAGGCTGGCGTGATCTTCGCGCGCCTGGTGCTGGAGCACACCGCACAGTTCGACAGCAATACCCATGCTCGCGCCATTGCTGCATTGTCCTTGCTGGCCAGCCGCGACGATCACGAGGCTCAATGGCTGCTGGCGCAGCAGATGCAGCGTCACGGGCAGCCCATGGTACCTGGCCTGGCGGCCTCGGCGGTCGAGGAGAATCTGGTACGCGAAGCAGCCCGTGCGGGCATCGAGCAGGCGCAGTACGCCCTGCTGGACAAGGCCTGGCAGCAGGGCCAGGGTGCGGCCTTCGCGCGCGGTGCCGCGATACTGGTCAAGCGCCTGATGGAGCGCAACAGCGTCGCGCTGGCGCAGCTGGAGAAAGAGAGCGACGGTGCCGGGCTGGTCCGGCTCAACAGCGAGGAAGCTACGTTGCTGCTGCGTTATGGTCAGTGGCAGGCGGGTACGCAGCAACCTGACCTGGGCCAGCTGCTGCGCCTGTTCGAACTGGCGGCGCTGGCCGGCAATGTCGAGGCGCGCCTGGAGCTGGGCCTGTTGTGCGCCAAGATTGACCGTGCCGGCAATCGGGTGTTCATGGAACAAGGCCTGGCCAATTTCAAGAAGGCACTGCACTGGTTGCTGTTGGCCGGGGAGGGCGGTGCGGCTCAGGCATGGCATGCACTGGCGCGTATCTATTCGCGCTCGATCTATTCGCAGCGCAATCTGCAGGTGGCCCAGCAATATCTGGAGAAGGCCGCCGAAGCGGGACTGGTGCAAGCGCAGTGCGAGTTGGCACAGATCTTCTGGCGCAATCGCCGTGATGATCCCCTGCATGACGTCAAGGCCCTGTACTGGTGGCAGCAGGCCGCCAGCCAGGGCGATGCTGCTGCGATGCAAGCCTTGCACGCCTTCACGGTCCAGGAGCAGGGCCCGTCATGGGCGCTGCAGGCACGCCAGCAGCTCAGCGAGCGCCTGCGCAACAGCAATCCCTTCCTCAGTGCGCGCATCGAGCTGGCGGCCATCTTTGGGCTGACCAAGCCGGAAGCGCTGCTCATCGATATCAAGCAGGCTGATTACGGTCACTGTCTGGTGGTGGACATCTGCGCTCATCATGCCCGCAGCAAACGTCGCCTGATCGCGGTGCAGACCGAAGCCCAGCGTGCGGCCATCAACCGCGTGAGCCGTCTGTTCGGCGACGTCGACTGTGGGTTCAGCGGTCCCGAAGGCAATTACCGGCAGCGTCAGTACCGGCTGCGCACGGCTTTCCCGGATGTGGCCTGAACAGGCCCTGAGAAAGACTCCGGGCGGCGCCGGCCGCCCGCGGCACAAGCTCAGTGCAGGCTGATGACCTGCTCGCCATCGGCACCGCCATCCGGGCCAGCTGCGCCGAAAGAATAGAGTTCGTAGCGACTGCCCTCATCATCGGCCCCGTATTGGTAGGAGTTGCCCCAGGGGTCGCGCGGCAGGCGATCGACGTAGCCGCCGATCTGCCAGTTGCCCGGCACGGGCGGCCGCGTGGGCTTGATCACCAGCGCCAGCAGGCCCTGGGCGCCACTGGGGTAGCGACCGTTGTCCTGGCGATAGCGCTCAAGGCCTGCGGCAATGGCCTGCAGGTCTTTTTCGGCTGCCAGGGTTTGGGGGCTGTGGTCATGGTTCAAGCGTGCCACCAGCGGTGGCAGCAGCAGTGCTGCTGCCACGGCCAGCAAGGTCAGCACCAGGATCCAGCGCAGGCGCGCCAGTCCGCGCTGCAGGAACAGGAAGGCAGGATGTCGGAGGGATCGACGCATGAATGCTGCAGGTTGATTGTCTTGGACGGTGCAAGTCGGAAGGGCGCGCGGGCAGGCAGCCGCCGCAGCGGCAGGATGCACGGACCGGCGCCGCGCCGGCTCAGGGCTGGATGGTGACGGGTACGCCCGCCTGGCTGCTGACCACTTCCGACAGTGTGGCGTAAAGCTCGCTGCCATCGCGGGTGTTGAGCCAGTGTCGGCCGTCATATTTGTAGTGGAAGCCGCCGGAGCGCGCGGCCAGCCACATTTCCTGCATGGGGGCCTGGCTGTTGATGATGATCTTGGAACCATTGTCCACGCATTCGATTTCCAGCACGTTGCCGCTGCGACTGCATTCCACGTCCAGCTCACTGGCGTCGCAGGCGTCTTCCAGGGCCGTCTCGATGGCGTTGAGGGTGGCGTCAGCCAGGTCCAGGAATTCCGATTCGGTCATGCTACACTCCAAGTCATTCTAAGATTTCGATGTAATCCGTCATTTTATCGTGAAGTCACCCCATTCTCCCTTCCGTTGTGCAGCTTCCCTGGCGCTGTGCGCCGCCGTCCTGATGCTGGCCGGTTGCGGCCAGAAAGGTCCGCTGTACATGCCCAAGGTGCCGCCCGACCCGTTCGTGCGCACCCAGCCGGTCGCTCCGGCCAAGGACAAGGCGGCCGGCCAGGAGGGTGCGGTCTCTGCCGACACCTCCGCCGACACGCCCAAACGATGATGCCGGACTGAAACATCTGGCTGCATCGCGGCCGGTCCCCCAAAAAGCATGAAGGAGGGACCGCGCCGGATTTCCTTGTCGAACCGATTTTTCCGCTGATCTTTGCGCTGACCTTTCCGGAACCCCATGTCCCACTTCTCCTATCGCAACGGCGTGCTGCACGCCGAAGATGTCTCCCTGCAAGCGCTGGCTGAACAGTTCGGCACCCCGCTCTATGTCTATTCCAGCGCAGCGCTGGTGCAGAATTTCTCGGCCTATGCCGATGCCTGCCGCGCGGCCGGCCGCACCGACGGTGCCAAGGGCGGCGCCCTGGTGTGCTACTCGGTCAAGTCCAATTCCAACCTGGCGGTGCTGAACCTGCTGGGCAAGCTGGGTTCGGGTTTCGACATCGTTTCCGGCGGCGAACTGCTGCGCGTGGTGGCCGCCGGCGGCGATGCACGCAAGGTGATCTTCTCGGGCGTGGGCAAGGGCCGCGACGAAATGAAGCTGGCACTGGAGCACGACATCCTCTGCTTCAACGTCGAATCCATCCCCGAAGTGGCGCGCCTGAACGAAGTGGCCGGTGCACTGGGCAAGCGTGCGCGCATCTCGCTGCGCGTCAATCCCAATGTGGACGCCAAGACCCATCCCTACATCTCCACCGGCCTGAAGGAAAACAAGTTCGGCGTGGCCTATGAAGATGCGCTGAACTGCTACCGCGCCGCTGCCGCCCTGCCCAACATCGAAGTGGTGGGCATCGACTGCCACATCGGCTCGCAGCTGCTGGACGACTCGCCCCTGCTGGAAGCGCTGGAGAAGATCATCGACATGGTTGACGCGCTGGAAGCCGAGGGCATTCCGATTCACCACCTCGATATCGGCGGCGGCATCGGTATCCGTTACGACGACGAGCAACCGGTGGCCATCGGTGATTACCTGGCGCGCGTGTTCGCCCGCGTCGATGCCTGGCGTGCCAGCAAGTACCAGGGCCGCCCCATCCAGGTCATGTTCGAGCCGGGTCGCTCGGTGGTCGGCAATGCCGGCCTGTTGCTGACCGAGGTGCAATACCTCAAGCATGGTGAAGAAAAAAACTTCGCCGTGGTCGATGCCGCCATGAACGATCTGATGCGTCCGGCCATGTACGAAGCCTGGCATGGCGTCAAGACAGTGAAGGAAAACGCCGGCCAGCCCCGCATCTACGACGTCGTCGGCCCGGTATGTGAATCCGGCGACTGGCTGGCCCGCTCGCGCGAACTGGCCATCGGCCAGGGCGATCTGCTGGCACTGATGTCGGCCGGCGCCTACGGCATGACCATGGCCTCCAACTACAACACCCGCGGCCGGGCGGCCGAGGTGCTGGTCGATGGCGCGCAAGTCCACCTGGTCCGTGCGCGCGAGAATCCGGCAGATCTGTTTGCACTGGAAAAGATCGTCGACTGAGCCAATCTTGTTGTCGGCATGTCAAGCGGCAGTCCTGGAAACGGGGCTGCCGTTTCTTTTTGCACATCGTTTCTTGATAGCCCGGCAAGTCCCGTCCGGCTTGGGATGCAGATATTTTTTGCACAGCCGCATTTTTGTTTTGCCTTTCAGAAATTTCGGCGCAAAATAGCCATCCGTCCAAAAAAACAAACGCAGTATCAAAACATGCCTTGGGGTGAAGTTACCCGCTTCTGGAGACCAGGCAAGCAAGCACGGACGTGAGGGAGCACACCAGGGCCGCCAGGAGGGTGGCCGGTAGCGCAAACAGGGGAATTCCAATGCAAGTTCTGGAGCGTTCAGGGGAAGATCGCGACCGGCGCGCCGCCAGCGAGGGCGTGTGCGCGCATGCGCCGCATGCCGGTCAAGCGCATGCACCCGTGCGCACGGCCACGGTGCCACAGGTACTGAGCGAGGAGGAACTCGAAGTGCGTGCCTCGCACATCACCGCCGCAGCCGTGGCCGCCGCGGCGGTTACCGCGGCCGTGGCCACCTCGGCCACCAGCGCCAGCCAGCCGATCGAACAAGCCGTCGCGGAGGCGTCGGCGCAGCAAGAGCCAGCGCCCATGGCCCGCCGCAGCGCACGCGGGCCGCGCAGCCAGGCGCAGCCGCAGGCTTCGATGCGGGGGGCTTTGCTGGTCTCGTTGCTGACCCTGGCCATCATCGGGCTGGCCCTGTGGCTGGGTACGCATTGGCCCCAGCGCGCGCTCAAGCCGGTCATGCAGCCATTGCCACCCCAGTCCAGATCCGTCCCGCCCGAGCCGCTGGCCCCGATGGTCAGCGCCGATCCGGTGGCCGCCAGCGCCAGCGCCAGCGACGCCCCTGGCCCCGAAGTGATTGCCCAATTGCAACAGGAAGCCGACGAGCGCGCCCATCAACTGGCCCAGAAGCGTGCCGCGGCTGAAGCCCGCCATCGCCGCGAGGATGCCGCCCTGGCCCTGCGCGAGCAGCGTCGTCGCGAGGCCGAGGCGCAGCTGGCCAAGGCCCGCGCCAAGGCGGAACGCGCCCAGGCCGTGGCGCCAGCGCCGGACGTGGTCCAGGTGCCGTCCCTGCCGACCCTGGCCGAGCAGGTCAGGCAATGCAGCGCGCTGTCGGTGTTTGCACGGGAACGCTGCCTGTGGAAGCTGTGCGACGGCAACTGGGGCAAGAACGGCTGCCCCTCCTACGAGCGCAACAACGAAGGCGCCTGAATCCTCCTCTGCTGCGCTGCCGCTCCGGTGGTGCAGCAGGCTTCACTTCCGCTTCAATCCTCCCTGACAACATCTTCAATGCCGACCGCCTGCGGGCAGGAGCAATTCTTGCTTGCGCAGCAGACCGTCCGTACTGGCTGGCCAGCGCGGCTGTGGCCTGACGGCGACAGATGAAAAGTCTTGCCGCAAGCGGCTTTGCGCGAGGAAGTTGCCGCTATAATGCGCGTTTTTCTTACCCCCCCTGCAAGGAAAAAGGCATGAATGCACTGCTCTGGTTCGTCGTCCTCTATTGGGTCATCTCGGTCGGAATCGGCTTGTATGCCACCCGCTATGTGAAGAGTTCGAAGGACTACGCCGTGGCCGGCCGTTCGCTGCCGATGTCGGTGGTGACCGCGACCGTCTTTGCGACCTGGTTCGGGTCCGAGGCCGTGCTGGGCGTGTCCTCGACCTTCCTTCAGGAGGGCTTGGGCGGTATCGTGGCCGATCCCTTCGGCTCCTCCCTGTGCCTGATCCTGGTTGGCGTTTTCTTCGCCAAGCGGCTCTACCGCATGAATCTGCTGACCATCGGCGACTATTACAAGAAGCGCTTCGGTCGCGCTGCCGAAATGCTGGTCACGATCTGCATCGTCATTTCCTACCTGGGCTGGGTGGCCGCACAGATCAAGGCGCTGGGGCTGGTCTTCAATGTCGTCTCGGGTGGCTACATTCCCATGCACTGGGGCATGATCATCGGTGCCGGCAGCGTACTGATCTATACCCTGATGGGGGGCATGTGGGCCGTTGCCATCACCGACTTCCTGCAGATGATCATCGTGGTGGTCGGTATGCTCTACATCGGATATGAAGTGTCGGGCATGGTCGGCGGGCCGGGAGTGGTCATCGCCCATGCGGCGGCGGCCGGCAAGTTCAATTTCTGGCCGGCGGCCGAACTGAAGGACGTGCTCTGGTTCTTTGCCGCCTGGATCACCATGATGCTGGGGTCGATCCCGCAGCAGGACGTGTTCCAGCGCGTGATGTCCTCCAAGAACGAGAACGTGGCGCGCAATGCCTCGGTGCTGGGGGGCGTGATCTATTTCTTCTTCGTCTTCATCCCGATCTTCCTGGCCTATTCGGCCACGCTGATCGATCCGGCCATGGTCTCGCGCCTGCTGGAAACTGACTCCCAGCTGGTGCTCCCGACCCTGATCATGGAAAAGATGCCGGTATTCGCCCAGGTGATGTTCTTCGGCGCGCTGCTGTCGGCCATCAAGAGCTGCGCCAGTGCGACACTGCTGGCCCCCTCGGTGACCTTCACCGAGAACGTCCTCAAGGAGATTCGCCCGTGGAAGAACGATCGTGAATTCCTCTTCTCGATGCGCGCCGTGGTGCTGCTCTTTACCGTAGGCGTGACCTCGCTGGCCCTCAACAGCCAGTCCAGCATCTACGAGATGGTCGAGAATGCCTACAAGGTCACTCTGGTCGCCGCCTTCGTGCCGCTGGCGTTCGGCGTGTACTGGCCGCGCGCCACCCGCCAGGGCGCGTTGATGGCCATGGTGCTGGGCCTGGTCTCCTGGATTGCCCTGGAATACCTGGCCCCGGATGGCCTGTGGCCGCCCCAGCTGGCCGGTCTGCTGGTCTCCATCGGCGGCATGGTGGTCGGCTCCCTGATGCCCCAGGTGCTGGCCCCGGTTCCGCCCATGGCGGTGGCCCCGGCCGAGGGCAGCATGCAGTCCTGACCCTCTCCTGCCGCACTGAAACGGTCGCCCGGCCTTGCCGCGCGGCCGTTTTGTCTTTTTGCGCCAGCTCATCAGAACTGCTGGGCCAGCTGCTGTCAAAGAAGTTCGTCGCCGGAGTTTCGAATTTATTTGATATATGATTGGCAATAATTCGAGATCAAGCCGGAACTTATTTGCCTTACATCAACCTGAAATGGCATGACTGAGCACATTCGCCCCTACGATGTTGCTGCCGATGCGTTGTTTCTGGACTTCGACGGCACCCTGGTCGACCTGGCGCCCCAGCCTGAAGAGATCGTGGTACCGCCGCAGCTGATCACGCTCCTGCAGCGCATCCAGCAAGAATCGGACGGCGCGCTGGCCATCGTCAGCGGCCGCCCGCTTGATCAACTGGACTTCTTCCTGGCCCCGCTACGCCTGCCGGCGGCGGGCGTGCATGGTGCCGAGCGCCGCACGGCCGATGGCCGCATCCTGCAGCAGCCGGTGCCGGACGTGCATCATCTGCGCCAGCGCCTGCTGCCGCTGGTCGAGTCGCATGCCGGCTTGCAGCTTGAACTCAAGCGCGGGGCCCTGGCGCTGCATTACCGCCACGCCGCCCATCTGGAGCAGCGCTGCGTGGAAACCATGATGGATGCGCTGCGCCACGAACCCGGCTTTACCTTGCTGCACGGCAAGATGGTGGTGGAGGCCAAGCCGCACATCAACAAGGGCGATGCCGTCGCCGCCTTCCTGCATGAAGCGCCTTTCCGGGGCCGACGTCCTGTCTTCATCGGCGATGACGTCACCGATGAAGCCGGATTTGCCATCGCGCAGGGGGAGGTCTTCGGCGGACTTGGCATCAAGATTGGCACCGGTCCCAGTCAGGCTTTGCAGCGCCTGGCCGATCCGGCCGCCGTGCTGGACCTGCTGCGCCAGAGCGTGGAGGGGCGCAGCAACTCCTGAGAACCGTAATGCCGGCATGCCTGCCGGCCCCCGCAGCACATCGCCTTCCATCAAGAAATCTGATCCACAGAACAGAGCACGAGGAACCATGAGCCAGCCCAGTCCCGATCCGCGGCAAGAGTCGCAACCGCAGCCGCACTCCCAGACGCAGCATTCCGAACAACCGCATCTGGCCGCCCAGGCCCATGATCTGCCCTCGACCTCTTCGCTGGAGCTGGGCGTGATCGGCAATTGCGCCTTCTCGGCCCTGGTGGACAAGATGGGCCGCATCGTCTGGTGCTGCCTGCCGCGCTTCGACGGCGATCCAGTCTTCAATGCCCTGCTCGATCCCACCGACAATGGCGCACTGTGGTCTTTCCAGCTGGAGAATTTCTCCCACAGCGAGCAGTGGTATGAACCCAATACCGCGGTGCTGCGCACCCGCCTCTACGACACGCTGGGGCAGGGCATCGAGATCACCGACCTGGCGCCGCGCTTCCAGAGCCGTGGTCGTTTCTTCCGTCCGCTGCAACTGGTACGCCGCATCCATCCGCTTTCGGGGGCACCGCGCATGCGCGTGGTGCTGCGTCCGAAGTTCGACTGGGGCCGCGAAGCGCCGCCGCAGACGCGCGGCAGCAACCATATCCGCTATGTCGGTCAGGAGCAGACCCTGCGCCTCAATACCGATGCGCCCATCAGCTACATCGTCGACGAGACCGCCTTCGTGGTCAGCCGCCCGTACAACTTCATTCTCGGCCCGGATGAAACTCTGCATGGCGGCATCAACGATACCGCCCGCGATTTCGAACAGGAAACCACCGCCTACTGGCGCAACTGGAGCCGTGCCCTGGCCACCCCGCTGGAGTGGCAGGACGCGGTCATCCGTGCCGCCATCACCCTGAAATTGTCGGTGTATGAAGATACCGGCGCCATCATTGCCGCCATGACCACCAGCGTGCCCGAAGCACCGGGCAGCCAGCGCAACTGGGACTACCGTTATTGCTGGCTGCGTGACGCTTTCTTCGTGGTGCGTGCCCTCAACAGTCTCTCCGAACTGGGCACCATGGAGGACTACCTGCGCTGGCTGACCAATGTGGTGGTGCGTTCCGGTGGCGGCCATGTGCAGCCCCTGTATGGCATCGGCCTGGAAGAGGCATTGCCCGAGCAGATCCTCGGCCACCTGCCGGGTTACCAGCACCACCAGCCGGTGCGCGTGGGCAACCAGGCTTACGAGCATTTCCAGCATGACGTCTACGGCAACATCGTGCTGGGTGCGGCGCAGGCCTTCCACGACATGCGCCTGCATCATCGCGCCGGCGCCGAGCACTTCCAGCATCTGGAAGCCGTAGGCGAACGTGCCTACGAGGTCTACAACCAGCCCGATGCCGGCATGTGGGAGTTGCGTACGCGCTCGCGCATCCATACCTCGTCGGCACTGATGAGCTGGGCCGCCTGTGACCGCCTGGCCAAGATCGCTGCGCGCGTCGACCTGCCCGAGCGTGCCCGCTACTGGGGCGACCGAGCCAAGGAAATCGGCGAGCGCATCCTCAGCGAAGCCTGGAACGAGCAACGCCAGGCCTATGCCGAAAGCTTCGGCGGCCGCGACCTGGATGCCAGCGTGTTGCTGATGGTGGAAGTGGGCCTGATTTCGCCTACCGATCCGCGCTTCATCTCCACCGTGGAAGCGCTGGAGAAATCGCTCTGCGATGGCCCCTACATGCGCCGCTACGAGGCTCCGGACGACTTCGGCCGTCCCGAGACCGCGTTCAACATCTGCACCTTCTGGCGCATCGACGCGCTGGCGCGCATCGGCCGCAAGGAGCAGGCGCGCGAGATCTTCCAGGCCATGCTGGATGCCCGCAACCACCTGGGCCTGCTGTCCGAGGACACGCATCCGGTCACGCGCCAGATGTGGGGCAACTTCCCGCAGACCTATTCGATGGTGGGCATCATCAACTGTGCGATGCGCCTGTCGGCATCGTGGGAGGCGGTAATCTGATGGCCAGACTCGTCGTTGTTTCCAATCGCCTTGCCGATCCACGCAAGCCTGCTGCGGGCGGTCTGGCCGTTGCCCTGGGCGAAACCCTCAAGAAGACCGGCGGACTCTGGTTCGGCTGGAGCGGCAAGGTCATCGAGAACGGCACGCCCGGCGAGGGTGAGCTGCGCGTCAACCAGGCCGGTCCCGTGACCCTGGCCGAACTCGATCTGTCGCAGGAAGACCATGACGCCTACTATCGCGGCTATGCCAATGGTGTGCTGTGGCCGGTGTTCCACTATCGCCTCGATCTCGCGCATTTCGAGGCTGGCCACCTGGGCGGTTATCGCCGCGTCAATCAGCTCTTCGCGCGTAAATTGTTTCCGCTGTTGAAGCGCGATGACATCGTCTGGATCCACGATTACCACCTCATCCCGCTGGCCGCCGAACTGCGCGCCATGGGCTGCGAGGCGCGCATTGGTTTCTTCCTGCACATCCCCTTGCCGCCGCCGCCCATCCTCACCGCCATCCCTTCGCATGAATGGCTCATGCGCGCACTGTTTGCCTACGATCTGGTGGGCTTCCAGAACCACGCCGACCTGCAGCACTTCGCCCAGTACGTGCAGGCTGAAGCCACGGCCGAGCCGGTCGGTCCCAACCAGTTCCGCGCCTTCAACCGCACGGTGCATGCCAATGCCTTCCCGATCGGCATCGATGTGGCCGAGTTCCAGCGCCTGGGTCAGGCCAAGGAGGCGCGCGATACCTATGAAAGTACCAAGGCCGAGTATTCGCGCCGGCGCCTGCTGATCGGAGTGGACCGGCTGGATTACTCCAAGGGCCTGCCGCAGCGCATCCGCGCCTTCCGCGAGTTGCTGCGCCTGTATCCGGAGAACCGCCACAGCGCTACGCTCCTGCAGATTGCCTCACCCAGCCGCGAGGACGTGGAAGCCTACGGCGACATCCAGCGCGAGCTGGAAAGCCTGTGCGGTTCCATCAATGGCGACTTCGGCGACTTCGACTGGATGCCGATCCGCTACATCCACCGCACCGTGGCGCGCCGCCGCCTGCCCGGGCTGTACCGGGCCTGCGCCGTGGCCCTGGTCACGCCCCTGCGCGATGGCATGAATCTGGTGGCCAAGGAATTCGTCGCCGCCCAGGATCCGGACGATCCGGGCGTGCTGGTGCTGTCGCGCTTTGCGGGGGCCGCCGAGCAGATGAAACAGGCGCTCATCATCAACCCCTACGACACCCATGGTGCCGCCCAGGTGATTCAGCAGGCCCTGCAGATGTCGCAGAGCGAACGGCGCGAGCGCCACGCCGCGCTGATGGAGAACATCCGCCGGTTTGACGTGCATTGGTGGTGTAGTGAATTTCTCGACACCCTGCGCAGCAGCCGTGCCGCTCCGGTGGAGAGTTGAGCCGCAAAGGCAGCGCCGGCCGGGCAGGGTGGTGAATAAAATTTCCAAAAAGCAAATATTTGCCGGGTGCGGCGGTACAGGCCGTCGCGTCAGCGCATCGCCCGCGCGGGCAGGTTCAGTAAAACTCCGCCAAAAGCCTTTATAATTCAGGGTTTTGGAAGTTTTTTGCGGAGTTTTCATGCCCATTTACGCGTATCGCTGCCAAGCGTGTGGTTTTGCCAAGGATGTTTTGCAGAAGATCTCTGACGATGCGTTGACCGTTTGCCCCTCCTGCCACCAGGACAGTTTCCGCAAGCAGTTGACTGCGGCCGGCTTCCAGTTGAAGGGTTCGGGCTGGTATGTGACCGATTTCCGGGGCAATGGCAGTGGCTCGGCCAACAGCAAGGGTGCCAATGGCACCGGCATCGCTGGTTCCGCCGACGCCCCGGCCCCTGCTGCGGATGCTCCCGCTGCTGCGGCGCCGGCTGCTGCGGCCCCTGCGCCTGCACCTGCCGCGGCCCCTGCGGCGGCGCCCTCCACCCCCAGCGCCAGCTAACGAGGCCATCCTTCCCCCATGCGCAAATACTTCATCACGGGTCTGCTGATCCTGGTTCCCCTGGCCATCACGCTGTGGGTGCTGAACCTGATCATCAGTACCATGGACCAGTCGCTGCTGCTGTTGCCGGAGGCCTGGCGGCCGGCGCACTGGCTGGGCCACAACATCCCGGGCCTGGGCGCGATCCTGACCTTGCTCATCGTGTTCCTCACGGGCCTGGCCGCGCGCAACTTCATCGGTCGCCGCCTGGTCCTCTTGTGGGAAGGCATGCTGACCCGCATCCCGGTGGTGAAGTCGATCTACTCCAGCGTCAAGCAGGTCTCCGATACGCTGTTCTCGCCCTCCGGCAACGCCTTCCGCAAGGCCGTGCTGATCCAGTACCCGCGCCAGGGGTCGTGGACCATCGCCTTCCTGACCGGCGCGCCGGGTGGTGAAGTCAAGAACCATCTGCAGGGCGACTTCATCAGCGTGTATGTGCCCACCACGCCCAACCCGACTTCCGGTTTCTTCCTGATGCTGCCGCGTGCCGATGCCATCGAGCTCGACATGTCGGTGGATGCAGCCCTGAAGTACATCGTCTCCATGGGCGTGGTCGCCCCCGAGATGGCCACCGACAAGAAGATCATCACCGACGCGGCGGCGCCGAAGAATTGAGGGGGCGGCCGGCTCCTTGCCCGGCCAGCCCCGCCTTCGCCCTTAGCGTCTTCTCTTTCGAATTCAACAAGAACACTGTCAACGGAATCACAACCATGTCCATGCGAACCCAATACTGTGGCCTCACTACCGAGGCACTGCTCGGCCAAACCGTCAGCCTGTGCGGCTGGGTGCACCGTCGCCGCGATCACGGCGGCGTGATCTTCATCGACCTGCGCGACCGTGAAGGCCTGGTCCAGGTGGTCTGCGATCCGGATCGCGCGGATGTCTTCAAGAACGCCGAATCGGTGCGCAATGAGTTCTGCCTGCGCATCACCGGTCTCGTGCGCAACCGTCCGGAAGGCACCACCAACGCCAACCTGAAGTCGGGCAAGATCGAAGTGCTGTGCCACGAACTGGAAGTGCTGAACCCGTCGGTGACGCCGCCGTTCCAGCTCGATGACGACAGCCTGTCCGAAACCACCCGCCTGACCCACCGCGTGCTGGACCTGCGTCGTCCGCAGATGCAGAACAACCTGCGCCTGCGCTACAAGGTCGCCATGGAAGTGCGCAAGTTCCTGGATGCGCAAGGCTTCATCGACATCGAAACCCCGATGCTGACCAAGTCCACCCCGGAAGGCGCCCGCGACTACCTGGTGCCCTCGCGTGTGAACGCCGGTGAATTCTTCGCCCTGCCGCAGTCGCCCCAGCTGTTCAAGCAGCTGCTGATGGTGGCCAACTTCGACCGCTACTACCAGATCACCAAGTGCTTCCGCGACGAAGACCTGCGCGCTGACCGCCAGCCCGAATTCACCCAGATCGACTGCGAAACTTCCTTCCTCAACGAACAGGAAATCCGTGACCTGTTCGAAGGCATGATCCGCCTGGTCTTCAAGAACGCGCTGGACATCGACCTGCCGAACCCGTTCCCGGTGATGGACTTCGCCACCGCCATGGGCATGTATGGTTCGGACAAGCCGGACATGCGCGTCAAGCTGGAATTCACCGAGCTGACCGATGTCATGAAGGACGTGGACTTCAAGGTCTTCTCGGGTGCGGCCAACAGCGAAGGCGGCCGCGTGGTCGGCCTGCGCGTGCCGGGCGGTGCAGAAATGCCGCGTTCGGAAATCGACGCCTACACCCAGTTCGTCGCCATCTACGGCGCCAAGGGCCTGGCCTACATCAAGGTCAATGAAAAGGCCAAGGGTCGTGACGGCCTGCAGTCGCCCATCGTCAAGAACATCCACGATGCGGCCCTGAACGCCATCATCGAGAAGACCGGCGCACAAGACGGCGACCTGATCTTCTTCGGTGCCGACAAGGCCAAGGTGGTCAACGACGCCATCGGCGCGCTGCGCGTGAAGATCGGCCACAGCGAATTCGGCAAGAAGAACGGCCTGTTCGACGACGCATGGCGTCCGCTGTGGGTGGTCGACTTCCCCATGTTCGAATACGACGAAGACGGCCAGCGCTGGGTCGCCCTGCACCACCCGTTCACCTCGCCCAAGGATGGCCACGAAGACTTCATCTCGACCAACCCGGGTGCGGCCATCGCCAAGGCCTACGACATGGTGTTGAACGGTTGGGAACTGGGCGGCGGTTCGGTCCGTATCCACCGCGCCGACGTGCAGAGCAAGGTGTTCCGTGCCCTGAAGATCGATGACGAGGAAGCCCGCCTGAAGTTCGGCTTCCTGCTGGACGCCCTGCAATACGGCGCGCCCCCGCACGGCGGCATCGCCTTCGGCCTGGACCGCCTGGTCACCATGATGGCCGGTGCCGAATCGATTCGCGACGTGATCGCCTTCCCCAAGACCCAGCGCGCCCAGTGCCTGCTGACCCATGCGCCTTCGGAAGTGGACGAGAAGCAGCTGCGCGAGCTGCACATCCGCCTGCGCAATACCGAGCCGGCAGTGAAGGCCTGATCGTCTTATCGATTTTCTCGATAAGCCCATCGAAAAAAGCGCGTGCAGAAATGCACGCGCTTTTTTATTTTCTCCAGCGGATAGAATAATGGTTTAAATAATATAAATAATTAATCGCATAATTCACTAAATCATTTGCCGACGCATGCGCCCAGAGCATGGCTGCATGCACAGATATCATTTCCGCCTGCCCCTTGCTGACCCTATCATCGGCCGAACATTCAACGTCCGACATGAGGGGAGAGCATGCAAACAACGACATTACCAGCCGACGGGATTACGCTGGTGACCAATCACCAGCGCCGCCGCGCGATCATTGCGACCGTGATCGGCAATGGTCTCGAATGGTTCGATTTCACCGTCTACAGTTTCTTCGCGGTGATCATCGCCAAGCTGTTTTTCCCCACCGGCAATGACCTGACCTCGCTGCTGCTGGCGGTGGCCACCTTCGGTGTCGGTTTCTTCATGCGCCCGGTGGGCGGCATCCTGCTGGGCATCTACGCCGACCGCGTGGGGCGCAAGGCCGCGCTGTCGGTCACCATCCTGCTCATGGCCGTGGGCACCACCATGATCGGACTGGCGCCGACTTATGACAGCGTGGGCCTGTTTGCGCCGCTCATCATCGTTCTGGCGCGGCTGCTGCAAGGCTTCTCGGCCGGTGGCGAAATGGGTAGCGCCACCGCCTTCCTGACCGAATATGCCCCCGAGCGTGAACGCGCCTATTACTCCAGCTGGATTCAGGCCAGCATCGGCGTGGCCGTGCTGCTGGGTGCGGCGGTGGGTACCTTCGTTACCGCCAGCCTGGATGCACAGGCACTGGCCAGCTGGGGCTGGCGCCTGCCTTTCCTGCTGGGTATCGTGATCGGTCCGGTCGGATACTACATCCGCAACCACCTTGAAGAGACCCCGACCTTCCTCGAAGAAAAGGACAAGACCGATTCGCCCTTGAAGGACGTGATCCGCAACTTCCCGCGCGAGACCTCGGCCAGCTTTTCCATGGTGATCCTGTGGACGGTCTGTACCTATGTTCTGCTGTTCTACATGCCGACCTACTCGGTCAAGGTCCTGAAGCTGCCGCAGACGACCGGGTTCATCGCCGGCATGGTGGGCGGGCTCTGCATCATGGTGCTGGCACCCATCGTCGGACGCCTGGCTGACCGCATCGGACGCCGTCCGCTGCTCTCCGGCTCGGCTGCGCTGATCCTGGTACTGGCCTATCCCATGTTTGCCTACATCAACAGCGCGCCCAGTCTGTCGACGCTGCTGATCTTCCAGCTGGTCTTCGGCACCCTGATTGCGGCCTATACCGGTCCCATCCTGGCGGCGTTCTCCGAACTGTTCCCGGCCAAGGTGCTCTCGACCGGGTTGTCGGTGGCCTACAACCTGGCCGTGACCATCTTCGGCGGATTCGCCTCCTTCTTCATCACCTGGCTCATCGCCGCCACCGGCAGCACCATGGCCCCGGCCTTCTACGTGATGATCGCCGCTGCCATCAGCTTCGTCGGCACCCGCTTCGTGCGTGAGCCGCAGTACCTGCAACAAACCTGATTTCTGACATGACCAAGATTCTCCTCAAGGGCGGCAACGTCCTCGATCCGGCGCTGGGCAGCCTGTTTCCGCGCCATGATGTCCTGATCGAAAAAGACCGTATTACCGAAGTTTCCTCCACCCCGCTGGAGGTGAGCGGCGCGCGCGTGATCGACGTGAGCGGCAAGACCGTCATGCCCGGCCTGATCGACTGCCACGTCCACGTGCTGGCTTCGCTGGCCAACCTGGGCCTGAATGCCTTGCAACCCGGCTCGCTGACCTCGATCCGTGCCTTGCCCATCGTCGAAGCCATGTTGAACCGCGGCTTCACCAGTGTGCGCGATGCCGGCGGTGCCGACTGGGGCCTGGCGCAAGCCATCGCCATCGGCCTGGTGCCGGGTCCGCGCATCTTCCCGTCGGGCAAGGCACTCTCGCAGACCGGTGGCCATGGCGATTTCCGCCCGCGTTCCGACGTGCTGGAGCCGTGCTCCTGCGCCTTCCGCGCCGGTGCCATTGCACGGGTGGCCGATGGGGTGGATGCGGTACGCCTGGCCGCGCGCGAGGAATTGCAGAAGGGCGCCACCCAGATCAAGATCATGGCCTCCGGTGGCGTCGCCTCGCCAACCGATCCCATCGGCAATACGCAATACAGCGAAGATGAAATCCGCGCCATCGTGGCCGAGGCTGAAGCCGCGCAGACCTACGTGATGGCCCATGCCTACACCGGCCGCGCCATTGCCCGCGCCGTGCGCTGTGGCGTGCGCACCATCGAGCACGGCAACCTGGTCGATGCCGAGGCTGCGCGCGTCATGCGCGAGCACGGCGCCTTCGTGGTGCCCACGCTGGTGACCTACGACTCGCTGGCCCGCGACGGTGCCCGCCTGGGTTTGCCGCCGGACTCGGTGGCCAAGATCGAATCGGTGCGCCAGGCTGGCCGCGACTCGCTGCGCATCTATGCCGAGCACGGCGTGCAGATGGGCTTCGGCTCGGACCTGCTGGGCGAGATGCACCAGGACCAGTCGACCGAATTCCTGATCCGCGCAGAGATCCTCGGCAACCTGGAAACCATCCGTTCGGCGACCTCGATCGCCGCCGCCATCCTCCAGCGCGAAGGCGAACTGGGCACCGTGCGTAGCGGCGCCCTGGCCGACCTGATCGTGGTCGATGGCAACCCGCTGCAGGACATCACGCTGCTGACCGGGCAGGGCGAGCACCTGTCGCTGGTCATGCAGGCCGGCCACATCCACCGCACTCGCTGATCTGCGGCACTGCGTCCCTGCCGCCGCCGCTTTCCCTCTGCAACAGGAAAGCTGCGGCGGGCATGCTTTTCGCTCTACCATCTCGATCTGGATGAGACCTTTCGAGCTGGAGCGCCGACCATGCGTATATCGCCACTTCCCCCACTGCCTTCGCTGATCGCGTTTGAAGCCGCCATGCGCCATGGCAGCTTCACCCGCGCCGCTGCCGAACTGCACCTGACGCAAAGCGCCATCAGCCGCCAGATCGCCCAGCTGGAACGCTTTCTGGGCAAGAAGCTGTTCCTGCGGGAGCCGCGCGCCTTGCGCCTGACCGTCAGCGGCCAACGTTACGCGGCGCTGGTGCAGCGCCTGCTGGTCGATTGCGCCGAAGCCACCGAAGACATCATGAAACGCAAAGGCCATCAGGAGCTGACGGTGGCCTGTTCGCAGGGCGTGGCCGTACTGTGGCTCACGCCGCGCCTGGCACGTTTTCGTGCTCTGCATCCGGATTGCCACCTGCGCCTGATCGTCAACGACAGCCTGGCCCAGCTCTCAGAAACCGATTTCGACATGGGCATCTATTTCCTGCGCGATGGTCCGCCCTCCGGTATGGCGGTGCGCCGGCTGTATGACGAAGAAGTATTTCCGGTCTGTTCCCCGGCCTATCTGCGTGGCCGTACCCTGACCCCGGCCGACCTGCGCCACGAGACCCTGCTGATGCTGGAAGACGGGCAGCGGCAATGGATGTCCTGGCAGAACTGGATGGCACACAATGAAGTGCCGGATGCACGCATCGAGCACCAGATCCTGTCCAATCAATATCCCGTGCTGCTGCAACTGGCCATGGAAGGGCAGGGCATCGTGCTGGCCTGGCGCCACATGATC
The DNA here is from genome assembly GCF_022627875.1 of Herbaspirillum sp. C7C8. Taxonomy (NCBI): domain Bacteria; kingdom Pseudomonadati; phylum Pseudomonadota; class Betaproteobacteria; order Burkholderiales; family Oxalobacteraceae; genus Herbaspirillum; species Herbaspirillum sp. C7C8. The sequence continues at coordinate 291,797 of NZ_JABXGG010000004.1, read as the reverse complement.
GATGCCTGCATACAACAGGGGCTGCTGGTACCTGCCTGTGCGGCCAGCGCCAGCCTGGGCGGCGGCTATTACGCCGTGTGGCCGCGCGACCGTATCGAACACGCGGCTGCACGGGCCTTTCGCAGCTGGCTGGTCGCCCAGAGCGAGGCTTCGCTGCTCTGAAACGGCCGTCCCGATACAATGGAGCCTTTCCCGCATCACGGACAGGCCATGACGCAAGCCAAGCCCTACAAGATTCCCGAATCGGTGCTGGTGGTGATCCACAGCGCCGACCAGCATGTGCTGCTGATCGAACGCGCTGACCAGCCCGGCTTCTGGCAATCGGTTACCGGTTCCAAGGACAGCCTCGATGAGCCCTTGTCGGAGACCGCCCGACGCGAAGTCGAGGAAGAAACCGGCATCGTGGTCAGCGATGGCGGCGTAGACTCGATACCGGGTGACGGAAACCGTGTGCCGCGCTCGCACCTGCGCGACTGGCAACTTTCCAACCTCTATGAAATCTATCCCGTCTGGCGGCATCGTTATGCGCCTGGCGTGACCAAGAATACCGAGCACGTCTTTGGCCTCCTGGTGCCGCGCGACATTCCCGTGACGCTGGCCCCGCGCGAGCACACCCGCCATGTGTGGCTGCCGTATCGCGAAGCGGCCGACCGCTGTTTCTCGCCTTCCAATGCCGAGGCGATCCTGCAGTTGCCGCGCTACCTCGCCCCATAGCACGGCCTTGCGCCAGGACGGCGCCGGACAAGAACAAGAGAAAGGCTGCATCGATGAAGCTGCGCGTTGCCACATACAACATCCACAAGGGCGTGACCTCCTTCGCTGGCCGCCCGCGCATCCTGGCGTTGAAGCAGGCGCTGGTACAACTGGATCCGGACATCCTGTTCCTGCAGGAAGTACAGGGCCGCCATGATCTCAACGCCCTGCGCCATGCCTCCAACTGGCCGCAGCAGGGACAGCACGAATACCTGGCTGGCGACACGCATCATGCCGCCTACGGCATGAACGCTGTCTATGACCATGGCCACCATGGCAATGCCCTGATCTCGCGCTTCGAAATCGCTTCCGTACGCAACCAGGATGTATCCGACCATGCCTACGAGTCACGCGGCATCCTGCATTGCGTGGTGCCGGTAGAAGGGGTGGAGGTGCATTGCTACGTGATCCACCTGGGCTTGTTCGCCGGGGGCAGGCGGCGCCAGATTGATGCGCTGATCCAGGCGGTGAGCACTTCCTCGCCGCCCGATGCGCCCCTGCTGATTGCGGGAGATTTCAATGACTGGACCAACCAGTTGAGCCGGACCTTGTACCACAACCTGGGCGTGACCGAGGTATTCGATCAGCCGCAAGCGAAGTCGCGCGGTGTCATGCAGGGCTTGCGCCGGCTCGGTGGCCTGTCGGCCACGATTCGTCCGGCGCGCACCTTTCCGGCCATGATGCCGTGGCTGCGACTGGACCGCATCTACGTGCGTGGTTTCCGGGTGGAGACGGCAGAGGTCTTGAAGGATGGCCCCTGGGCGCGCCTGTCGGATCATGCACCCATCGTCACCGAACTTCACCTGGCCTGATCTTGCGTCATCTCGCCTTCACCGACGGCAACCAGATTGCGCTGCTGCATAGTGGCGCGGGTTTCTATCCGGCCTTGATCAGCGCCATCGACGCTGCATGCGTTGAGATCTACCTGGAAACTTATATTTTTTCTCTTGACGATACAGGCGTACTGGTCTGCGACGCCCTGAAAAGGGCCGCCGAACGTGGTGTTGTGGTCTATGTCATCAATGATTGGCTAGGTACAGGACGGGAAAATACTAACAAATTGCGATTGGCGCTGACCTCCGCGGGGGTGCAGCATCGCTCCTTCAACCCGTGGTTCCGGCGTGGCGTAGCGCGCAGCCATCGCAAGTTGTGCGTGGTTGATCGGCAGGTGGCCTTCGTGGGTGGCCTCAACATCAATGACGACATGGTCTCCGACCGTGACCATGCCCGGCCCCTGCCGGCACCGCGCTGGGATTTTGCCGTGAGCGTGCTCGGTCCGCTGGTACAGGACATCTATCATGAAGTGCAGGCGCAATGGTTGCGTGTGGGGCGCATGAAGCTCAAGGCGCGCTGGCGCAACTTCAGGCGTCTGCGCCATGGTCATCCCGGGCCGGTGCATGACCAGACCCAGGCCGCGCTGGTGGTGCGCGACAACTTCCGCAACCGGCGCACCATCCAGCGTGCCTATCTGCAGGCTCTGGGTCGTGCACGCGAGACGGCGTTCCTGGCCAATCCTTATTTCGCCCCGGGACGCAAGATGCGTCGTGCGCTGGAAGAGGCCGCCATGCGCGGGGTGAAGGTGACCTTGCTGCTGGGTGTGGGACAGTTCGTGATGCAGGATGCGGTGGCACATTCCTTCTATCCCAAGCTCTTGCGCGCGGGGGTGCGCATCGTCGAATACACCCATACCGAACTGCATGCCAAGGTTGCGGTGGTTGATGACCGGTGGGCCACCGTGGGCTCCAGCAACTATGATGGTCTTTCCCTCTTCGTGAACCAGGAGGCCAACGTGGTGGTGCAGGATCCGGCCTTTGCCGGCTATCTGCGCCAGGAAATCGAGGCCGGGGTGGCGCAGGGGCGGGTGGTGCATCTGTCGGACTTCATGCACGTACCGTGGTACAAGCGCGCGGCCTATGGTGCCGCCTTCCTCCTTTATCGCACGGTAATTCACATCATTACGCTGGGAAAAGACGCTTAGGACTTTTTGCCGGGTGTTTGATTTACCGAAAATTCACCATATCGCCTTCGCAGCTGAAATGGAATAAGATGACCATCCCGGTTTTCGAAGGGCGGCCGCACGCGGCTTCCTGCACTTTCAATAAAAGGAGCGAGTTATGGATGATGTGGTCATTGTCGCAGCACAGAGAACGGCGATCGGCAAATTCGGCGGGTCCTTGTCGAAGATTGCGGCGGCCGATCTGGGTGCGCAAGTCATCAAGGCCCTGCTGGCCAAGACCGGCATCAAGCCCGAAGCCATCAGTGAAGTCATCCTCGGCCAGGTGCTGACGGCGGGCCTGGGCCAGAACCCGGCGCGCCAGTCGGTCATCAAGTCGGGTCTGCCCGACATGGTCCCGGCCTTCGTGGTCGGCAAGGTCTGCGGCAGCGGCCTGAAGGCCGTGCAACTGGCGGCCCAGGCCATCCGTTGCGGCGATGCGCAGATCGTCATCGCCGGCGGCCAGGAAAACATGAGTGCGTCCCCGCACGTGCTGAACAATTCCCGTGACGGCTTCCGCATGGGCGATGCCAAGCTGACCGATACCATGATCGTCGACGGTCTGTGGGACGTCTACAACCAGTACCACATGGGTATTACCGCCGAGAACGTCGCCAAGAAGTTCGAGATCAGCCGTGAAGAGCAGGACGCCTTCGCTGCCGCGTCGCAGAACAAGGCTGAAGCGGCGCAGAAGGCCGGCAAGTTCAAGGATGAGATCGTCCCCATCGAGATCAAGGGCAAGAAGGAAACCGTGGTCTTCGATACCGATGAATTCGTCAAGCATGGTGTGACCGCCGAAGCGCTGGCGGGTCTGCGTCCGGCCTTCGACAAGGCGGGTACGGTGACGGCCGGCAACGCTTCGGGCATCAATGATGGCGCCGCTGCGGTGGTGGTCACCTCGGCCAAGCTGGCCGCTGAACTGGGCCTGCCGGTGCTGGCCAGGATCAAGGCTTACTCTTCGGCCGGCCTGGACCCCAGCATCATGGGCATGGGCCCGGTGCCGGCTTCCCAGCTGACCCTGAAGAAGGCCGGCTGGAGCCCGCAGGATCTGGACCTGATGGAGATCAACGAAGCCTTTGCTGCGCAAGCCATTGCGGTGAACAAGCAGATGGGCTGGGACACCAGCAAGATCAACGTCAACGGTGGCGCCATTGCCCTGGGCCACCCCATCGGCGCTTCGGGTTGCCGCGTGCTGGTGACGCTGCTGCACGAGATGGTGCGCCGTGATGCCAAGAAGGGTCTGGCCAGCCTCTGTATCGGTGGTGGCATGGGTGTGGCGCTGGCGGTGGAGCGTTGAGTCGTCCACTCGGTTTGTTGCGATGAGGAAACGCCGGCTTGATCGCCGGCGTTTTTCTTTGGAGCAAGACAATGCTGACTTGCTCAACAGTTCAATGTCCGTGCTCTTCGGAATGCAGAGGATCGAAGTTGCGGATGGTGATGTCTTTACGCCCCGATGGCAGGGGTTGATTCGCCTGATCCAGCCATTGCCACTGAATATCTTTTGGAGAAATATCCAGACCGCGATCACGCGGATCCGGGAAAGGCTGTCCTTCTTCGACATAGGCCTGGCGCGTCCATAGGTTGAAGACCTTGGACAGGGGGTGGGCGGAATCAATGCTGCCGTGCCAGATGCCGGTAGCAGGAGCCGGGAGCAAGCCGCTGGAGCGCAATTCGCGTGAGGGGACGGGGATCTCGCGCAGCACGCCTTGCGGGACCCGCCAGTCAGGGACATGCCGTGCAGCCAGTGGTTTTGGAACAGGCGTGCCGAGATAGTGGAAACGAAGAACGCCGGATTCTTTTGTAAAGTCTTCTGGGGGTGTGAAGGATTCGCCCTGTGCGTAGTACATGGGTATCTGTGCAGCATTCCACGCCACTTGCTTGGGTGTGTAAGGTTTGGCCAATTGTGCTAGCCAAAACCCGCTGATGATGGCATCGGTGTGCAGATGCTGGATCAGGTGGCCACCTTGCGGCTCGTCGGGGAGGACAAAGCCGTCGGGGATATGAGCGCGGCCCTGTCGCAGTGAAGCAGGGGAAGGTTTGATGTCCGCCAGTGAGGTTGTCTTGACTGGCTTGGCGCCATCGATCAGGGTTTGCTTGTCGCCATCCCAGTAGGGGAGGATGGCCGGAGGCAGAGGCAGCACCTTGTCCAGGTTGGGAAGGCGGAGGTCGGGGTTGAGGCGGAGCATGTCGGCGATGGCAGCGTATCTTTCCGCACGACTTTTATCCTGAAATTTATTGACCACCTTTCGTCCATCATCAAATTCGACGAACAGCTTGTTAGCACTGTCTTGGCTGCCAAACTTGACCCCATCGTGAAGAATATGTAACGCCCGCTCAAACTGCTCATGAAAGCTCAGCTCGTGACCTAACAAATACGCAGCGTTTCCATTTTCCTGTTGGTAACCACATTCCATCATCTTGATGGCCATCCCTCTGTTTCCCCAGAAGGCTCCTTTGGGATCATCGTAAGAGGCGTTGAGCTTGTCGCCAAGGTAAGCTAATGCATCAGAACTTCCCATATTGGCGGCATGCGCCCAGAAAGCATATGCTCGGGTGGCATCTTGCTTAACACCAGTTCCATTCATGTGATAGGTTCCCATCAGGTCAAAGGCCTTTGGGACGCCCAGTGACATTGCCTTCTCCACCAGTTGAACAGCGCGCTCACTGTTGCGCTCAACCCCGGTTCCTTGCAAATGAAGAGTGGCAAGGTTCAGAATGGCGCGCCAGTGATTTTGTTCAGCCGCTTTCGTCCATAGAATGGCAGCTTTCCTGTAGTCTCGATCTTCGGGCCAGAGATCGTAACTGGTTGCAGCGAGGCCTTCTCTGTACCACTGCTCAGCCTCGTCGTTGACCCGTGGCTCCAGGCTTCTTTCATACTGGCAGTAAAATTCTGTTCGATGCGGATCAAAGGCGATCAATTTCATATTGCGCGGGAGAGTTTGCATGATGCATCCAGGGATAAACATCGCTGAGATACGGGAAAAACCTTCTTCGCCGCAGATCAATACTTCAAGCTGGTTGGCGTGATAGATCGGAGAGTTGCTGTCTTCTTTGCGCTCCAGCAGCCATTGTGCCGTTGCGGTAGCACTACGTTTGCGCAGGTCGATGGGGACGCTGCCTGGGTGGTAGGTCTGTGTCATGGAGATGATCCGGGAAGGGAAATGGTTCAGGCGCCTGCATGGCGCAGGCGGCTCTCTGCGTCCGCTTCTGTGCTGCGGTAGCCCGAGGCCGCCAGCTGTTGGTCCAGTGCACTGATCTGCTCGTGGACCGGTAAATCAAAGCGGTAGCCATTGGGGAGCTTGACCGAGTAGTTGTCGTCGCCCGGTTGATGGCCTTCGATCCGCAATCGCCCGGCCGCGTCAGTGACGCCCACGGCGATCTGCGCCCCCTGCTTGAAGAGCGTGTAGGGTTGCTGTGCCAGCGGCCTTCCATCGCGCGCATGACTGCGCAGGCGGACCATCAAACTGGCGCTGTGCCGCAGTTCTTCGTAAGTGGTCGGCGGCGGGATATCGGGCGGCGGGCAATTCGCCGGGCCCAGTACATGATGTGTGGCCGCCTGCTGGCGCCATTCTCCGGGAGTACCGTGCTCGATCATGTCGGCATTCCAGCGGCTGAAGCTGCCCCCGCCGCTGACCTCCGTGTTCTCGCGCGAACGGATACTGATCTTGGGCGCCTGCAGGATGATCTCTTCGCTGGCCTCCAGCAGAATGCGCCGCGCGGCAGAGAGGTCGATATGTTCTTCGTGGGCCTGTACCTTGATGCTGCCTTTGCCGCTGATCAGCTTCATGTGCTTGGCCGCAAAAGCCGCCAACATCTCGCCGGCCCGCATCAGGAGGCTGCGCCCTGTGCTGACCTGGGTATTGGCCTGGCTGACCATGTCGATGTGTTGCGCTGCGCCCAACACCATGGTGTCCTGGCTCGTGATGCTCACGCCCGCCGGTGCGTCCACGGCGACCATGGGCGTCTCGGTGCGCACTGCTTCGCTGCTGGGATCGCCCGCATCCCAGGCCTGCAGTTGGGTGCTGATGCGCTCCAGCTGGGCCAGATCGGTTGCCTCGGCGTGATGCCTGGCGGCATCCTGGCTCAGGCGCTGCGCCAGCTCTTGCAGATCGCGCAGTGTCTCCAGCAGGACGGCACGCTCCAGGATGCGACCGCGTCCTCGGTCCTGGCGTTGCGCGGTGATCAGGACGCCCTTGCCGGCACGCAGCACGCCGTGTCCGTCAGTTCTGGTTTCCACGCCCTCGCCACGATCATTGCCTTGGCCGTCGTGGCGTGGTTCGGTCAGATAGCCCAGGTTGATCTGGCTGTGCTGGTGTTCGCTGGCCAATTGCGTGCTGATCTGGCCGGGGGTGTCATCCAGGCGCAACTGGTTGTAGCGCGCGCCGTCTATCTCCTTGGACTTGATGCCGGACAGGAAGCGGTTGCCCGGCAAACCGCCTGCGTGGCTGAAGCGCGCCGGCAGGTTGAGGCCGTTGTGCAGGACCCCGGCGACGAACATCTTGTCCGGATCGCCACCGAGAAAATCGATCAGTACTTCCATGCCGACCCGGGGCACGGCGTCGTGTCCATAGCCTGCCCCGGCCCAGGCGCTCGATACGCGCACGAAGGCGCTGTCCTGGTCATGGCCGCTGGTGCCCGCACCTTGGGCATGGGCGTGGTCTTGCGCTTGCAGGCCCTGCAACTGCACCTTGATGCGTCCCAAGGCATCGCAGTACACCTCTTGCTGTGCCGGCCCCACCACCAGCGCCGTGATCGGATGCACGGCAGGCAGATGCCGGCGCGGATCGTAATGCGGGGTCAGCGAGGCAGTGCGCCGCACGCAGCTGAGGCGATTGTGATAGCGCAGATCGCTTGTACCTTGCGGTGCTCCGGCTTGCCACTGGAGTTCCGGCAAGAGTCGGCGGATGGAATCCTGCAAGACCTTGGGGAAATTGTTTTCGGCGCGCTGTTGCAGCGAGGTGACGATGAATTCGCGCTGCGAGGCATTCCGGTAGCGCATATCGGGATGCTGTTCCAGAACGAACCAGTGTCCTACCGCCAGATCGCGCACACTGCCACTGGCCTGGAAGGATTCGCAACGGCCTTCGTGCGCCAACATACGTGCATCGGCCAGGCGTACCTGGTCCAGCAGGTTCTCTGCCATATGGGGCGCGTCGATGAAGCGATCGGTGATGGCCAGACCGAGTTCGGTGCCGGCCCTTCCCTGGTCCACGATGCCATGGCTGATTACGTCATCGATGCGTACCGATTTATAGTCCCAGCTGGCGCGTTGCACGCTGGTCGGTGTGAGGCTGCGTTCGCAACTCCATGCGCTGATGGTGTCGCGTTCTTCGGTGGCGCCGTCGCGGTGATAACGCACGTTGGCCGCGCTGGCTTGCGGTAGCAGCGCCACCTGGTCGCAGAACACCAGGGTGTGAGCTGGCGTGGTTGAGGTGTCGATACCGTCCGACGCCTGGGGTGTGGCGATGTACCAGGTGATACCCTCGCGTCGGCAAAGCCGTTCGATGAAGTGCGCATCAGACTCGTTGAATTGATGGCTGATCTCGCGGATCGGATAGCGCGCATCGTCGAGCCGGTCGAGGTCGAAGGAAAAGGCACTGGCCAGCACAGGACTACGCTGGCGCCATTCGCGCAGCATGATCTCAAGGATGCTCGGTACGTTCTTGCCGCGGAAGACGCGCGTGTTGATCCGTTCCCTCATCACCGAGAGCGCATCACGCAGCGTCAACTGATAGACCCGCAGCGCCCCATCGGCATGGCCGGCCCGCGCTTCGGTGATCAAGCCATTGATATGGTGCAGGCCGCCGCGGTCGGTCACCATCTCTACGCCGATCGGCTGCCCCAGCAGTTCTTGCAGGGGCAGATCGGGATCGATGGACAGGCAAGTCAGCTGTCCTTCCAGTCCCTCCAGCAGCGCTTCGCGCAGCTCTACCCGTTGCACCAGCAGTTGTTGGGAGAAATGGGCTTCACGCTGGCTCCAGCGCAATCGGAGGGGACGATATTGCTGGGTCAGGATGGCCTGGGTGAAGGCCGTCGTGACTGTCGAGAGGTCGTCGGTCATGGCGGGTACCGGAACAATGAAGGCGGGTTGAGCAAGCCGCAAAGCATAAGTACACCGATCCACAGGGAAAGCGATGAGCCCGATAAAGACCAGGTTTCCCGATTTTCTTGTGTATATTTTTAGAAAAATATCGATAATTACCGCAAGATCATTTTTCTCCCATCCCCAACAGCATGGACACAACGCGCATCGACAAATGGTGCTGGGCTGCACGCTTCTTCAAGACGCGTTCGCAGGCCACCGAAGCCGTGGAGCGCGGCCGCATCAAGCTCAACGGCGAACGCACCAAGCCCGCCCACAACGTCAGGAATGGCGACCGCCTGGACATCGACAACGGTTCCACCGAGTGGGAGGTGCTGGTTACCGGCATCGCCGACAAGCGTGGCTCGGCCGCCATTGCCGCGACCCTCTACCAGGAAAGCGAAAAGAGCATCGCGCGCCGTGCCGCCCAGGCCGAGCGTCATCGTCTCTTCCGCGAACCCTCGGCCGAGATCAAGGGGCGACCGACCAAGCGCGACCGCCGTCTGCTGGACCGATCCTCCTCCTGAGCGGGTGACAGCGCCACCGCAGCGCAGGCTCGTTGTAAGATGAGGACCGGTTTTTGTGGCCCGTCTTTTCTCCAACCCAGGTGCAAAGGTGCAGATGTCTCAGGTGGTCTCTTCCGAATCGACGCAGCCCGTTCCGATGACGCGGCCGCTCCGCAAGGAGTGCCCGCCCGGCGCCTGCGACTGCCAGCGCGAAGCCCTGCTGGAATGCCTGCACGCCCCCGAGGCTCGCGTGCTGTGGCTGACCCGCGAAGAAGAAAAGCGCCTGATCGAACGCATCACCCGCATCGCCACCTATGACGAGCTGCTGCACGTGCGCAGCCTCATGCGCAAGAACCTCGGCATCCACCTGCACATCAGCCCCGGTCCCAACGAAGTGCGCACCGTGCGCGGCCTGCAGATCCACCTGGCCGAGCAGCCCGGCCTGTGCCGCAAGACCCGCGATACCATCCCGGCGGCCATTCGCAAGTGCCTGGAAAACAACCCCACCATCGTCTACGCCCTGCTCGATGCCCATGACCTGCTGGGCAGCGCCAGTCCCCCTGCCGAGTCCGCCTGAAGGCTTGCCGCCAGGAAAAATCCCTGCGGCAAGCCGGCCCGATTTTTTGTTTGACATTTGCGGCGCGATGAATAATAGTACGATCGTTCGAATAAATTCTGCATGAAGAATAATTCATGTCGAATCCATCAGGGCACAAGACAGCGGACCCCGAGCCGCGCCCGTCGAACCGGTTCCTTCCCGCCGCCGCCTGCGGCGGATATCAAAGAGACAACGATGACTGAGACAAGCAAGGTGACCACCGCGCCCGCCCGGCCCAAGTTCCTGCGCAAGGGCGAGCAGACCCGCGCCGCCATCCTCGATGTGGCGCTGGAGCTGGCCAGCCGCGATGGCCTGGAAGGGCTCACCATCGGCCTGCTGGCCGAGAAGATGAAGATGAGCAAGTCCGGTGTCTTCGCCCATTTCGGCTCGCGCGAGGATTTGCAGATCGAGGTCGTGCGCCTGTACCACAACCGTTTCGAGCAGGATGTGTTCTATCCCTCCATCAAGGAGCCGCGCGGCCTGCCGCGCCTGGAAGGCATGTTCGCGCGCTGGATCAAGCAGGTCACGGTGGAAATCGCCCTGGGCTGCATCTACATCAGCGGTGCGGTCGAGTACGACGATCGCCCGGGCGCCATTCGCGATCATCTGGTGGCCATGGTCCAGGCCTGGCGCGATGCGCTGGAACGCTGCATCAAGCAGGCCATGGAAGCCGGCCACCTGCGCACCGACATCGAGGTCAGCCAGATGGTCTATGAGATGTATGGCCTGATCCTGGCCCTGCATCATGATGCGCGCTTCCTGCATATCCCAGGCAGTGTCGAACGTGCCGAGGCCAGCTTCCGCCGCCTCATCGACAGCTATCGTCCGCAGGGCAGCCACAGCAAGAGCGGCAGCGCGACCACGTCCAAGAATTCCAAATCGGCTGCCAGGAAGGCAGCGTAACCCGTCCGGAGACATTCATGCCCCAATACAACGCCCCCTTGCGCGACATGCAGTTCGTGCTGCACGAGCTGCTCAATGTCGAGGAAGTGTTCAAGGAACTGCCGCCCCACGCCGACACCAACCGCGAACTGGTGGATCAGGTGCTGGAAGAGGGCGGCAAGTTTGCCTCGCAGGTCCTGTTCCCGCTGAACCATTCGGGTGACCGCGAGGGCTGTCACTACGATCGCGAGAGCAAGGCCGTGACCACGCCCAAGGGTTTCAAGCAAGCCTACCAGCAATACGTGCAAGCCGGCTGGGCGGCGCTGTCCTGCGATCCGGAATTCGGCGGCCAGGGCCTGCCGCTGACGATCAACAACTCCTTCTACGAGATGCTGAACTCGTCCAACCAGGCCTGGACCATGTATCCCGGCCTGTCGCATGGCGCCTACGAGTGCCTGCATGCGCACGGTTCGGAAGAACAGAAGCAGCTCTACCTGCCCAAGCTGGTCTCGGGCGAATGGACCGGCACCATGTGCCTGACCGAAGCGCACTGCGGCACCGACCTGGGCCTCTTGCGCAGCAAGGCCGAGCCGCAGGCTGACGGTTCCTACAAGATCACCGGCAACAAGATTTTCATCTCCGCCGGAGAAAACGACGTTTCCGACAATATCGTTCACCTGGTGTTGGCGCGATTGCCCGATGCACCGGAAGGTTCGAAAGGAATTTCACTTTTCCTGGTTCCCAAGTTTTTGCCCAATGCCGACGGCTCGCTGGGCGCGCGCAACCCGATCTTCTGCGGCGCCATCGAAGAGAAGATGGGCATCCACGGCAATGCCACCTGCCAGATGAACCTGGACGGCGCTACCGGCTGGCTGATCGGCCAGCCGCACAAGGGCCTGCAGGCCATGTTCGTCTTCATGAATGCAGCCCGCCTGGGCGTGGGCATGCAGGGGCTGGGCCTGACCGAAGTGGCTTACCAGAACGCCCTGGTCTACGCCAAGGACCGCCTGCAGATGCGTAGCCTGTCCGGCATCAAGGCGGCCGACAAGCCGGCTGACCCGATCATCGTGCATCCCGATGTGCGCCGCATGCTGCTGACCGCCAAGGCGTTTGCCGAAGGTGGCCGTGCCTTCACCTCCTATGTCGCCCTGGAGCTGGACAAGGAACTGACCCATCCGGACGAGCAGGTGCGCAAGGACGCCGCCGACATCGTGGCCCTGCTGACCCCGGTGGTGAAAGCCTTCCTGACCGACAACGCCTGGATGGCCACCTCCGAGTGCCTGCAGGTCTATGGCGGCCACGGCTACATCGCCGAATGGGGCATGGAGCAATACGTGCGCGATGCCCGCATCAACATGATTTATGAAGGGACCAACACCATCCAGTCGCTGGACCTGCTGGGTCGCAAGATCCTGATGGACAACGGCGCCAAGCTGAAGAAATTCGGCGCGCAGATCCAGGCCTTCGTGGAAGAGCACGGCACAGATGAATCCATGTCTGAATTCATCACCCCGCTGGCCGACATCGGCGACAAGGTCACCAAGCTGACCATGGAAATCGGCATGAAGTCCTTCGCCAACCAGGATGAAGCCGGTGCGGCTGCCGTACCTTACCTGCGCGTGGTGGGCCACCTGGTGTTCTCCTACCTGTTCGCCCGCATGGCCAAGATCGCGCTGGAAAAGCAGGACAGTGGCGACAGCTTCTATACCGCCAAGCTGGCCACGGCGCGCTTCTACTTCGCCCGCCTGCTGCCGGAAACCGCGATGCTGATCCGCCAGGCCCGTTCGGGCGCCGGCAACCTGATGGCGCTGGACGCAGCGTTGTTCTGACCGCAACACCATGCCGTGTGCGGGCTGTCGGCCTGCACGCGGCGTTGATCCACCGCAATATGGGCCGCCATGGCGTCACGTGGACGTCACTGCGGCAGGGCATGCTGAGAGCCGCCGCCTTGCAAGGGACAAAGAGCGTACAGTAGCTGCTCGTCCCAGCGGCGCAGCACCTTGCCAGGCCCGAATTCATGTTTCATGTTTGCAGCACCAGCAAAGGAGATTTGCGTGTCCAATTTCATCGTCAAAAAAGTGGCCGTGCTCGGCGCGGGCGTCATGGGGGCGCAGATTGCCGCCCACTGCATCAATGCCCGCGTGCCGGTCGTGCTGTTCGACCTGCCGGCCAAGGAAGGCCCGAAGAACGGCATCGTGCAACGCGCCATCGAGAACCTCAAGAAGCTCAGCCCCGCACCGCTGGGCAACAAGGATGACGCGGCCCTGATCCAGGTCGCCAACTACGAGGATGACCTGGCCGTGCTGGAAGGCTGCGACCTCATCATCGAAGCCATCGCCGAGCGCATGGACTGGAAGCACGACCTCTACAAGAAGGTCGCCCCGCACATCGGCCCCAAGGCCATCTTCGCCTCCAATACCTCGGGCCTGTCGATCAATGCCTTGTCCGAAGGTTTCGATGCCGGCCTGAAGGCGCGCTTCTGCGGCGTGCACTTCTTCAACCCGCCGCGCTACATGCACCTGGTCGAACTGATCCCGACCCAATCGACCGAACCGCACATCCTCGACCAGCTCGAAGCCTTCCTCACCACCACTCTCGGCAAGGGCGTGGTACGTGCCTTCGATACCCCCAACTTCGTGGCCAACCGCGTGGGCGTGTTCGGCATCCTGGCCACCATCATCGAAGCCGACAAGTATGGCCTCTCGGTCGATGTGGTCGATGACCTGACCGGTGCCAAGCTGGGCCGCGCCAAGTCCGGTACCTTCCGTACCGCCGACGTGGTGGGCCTGGATACCATGGGCCACGTCATCAGGACCATGCAGGACAACCTGAAGGACGATCCCTTCTTCTCCTCCTATGCCACCCCGCCGCTGCTGGCCAAGCTGGTCGAGCAGGGCGCACTGGGCCAGAAGAGCGGCGCCGGTTTCTACAAGAAGGTCGGCAAGGACATCCTGCGCATCGATCCGGCCAAGGGCGACTACGTCCCGGGCGGTGCCAAGGCCGATGACATCATCGCCCGCATCCTCAAGGAAAAGGATCCGGTCAAGCGCATGAAGGCGCTGCATGATTCGACCAATCCGCAAGGCCAGTTCCTGTGGGCCATCTTCCGCGATGCCTTCCACTACATCGCCGTGCACCTGGAATCGGTGGCCGACAACGCCCGTGACCTCGACTTCGCCATGCGCTGGGGCTTCGGCTGGAGCGTCGGTCCCTTCGAGACCTGGCAAGCTGCCGGTTGGAAGCAGATCGCGCAATGGGTCAAGGAAGACATCGAGGCCGGAAAGGCACTCTCCACCGCACCGCTGCCCGACTGGGTCTTCGATGGTCGTGATGGCGTGCATTCGGAGAAGGGTTCCTGGTCGCCTTCCAAGAAGGCTGACGTGGCTCGTTCCGAACTGCCGGTCTACCAGCGCCAGGCTTTCCGCGCCCCGCTGGTGGGCGAGGGTGCAGCCGACGGCACGAGCGCCGGCACCACCTTCTTCGAAGACGAATCGGTACGCATCTGGCACCAGAATGACGATGTGCTGATCCTGTCCTTCAAGACCAAGATGCACGTGATCGGCCAGGGCGTGATCGATGGCATGAACAAGGCCGTCACCGAAGCCGAACAGAACTTCAAGGGCCTGGTGATCTGGCATCCGGATTCAGCCGAAGGCGGCGCCTTCTCGGCCGGCGCCGACCTGCAATCGATGCTGCCGCTGTTCATGTCCGGTGGCGTCAAGGCCATCGAGCCGGTGGTGCACCAGCTGCAGCAGGCGCACCAGCGCCTGAAGTACGCCAGCGTGCCGGTGATCGCTGCTGTGGCGGGTCTGGCGTTGGGCGGTGGCTGCGAATTGCTGCTGCATACCGCCAAGCGCGTGGTCTCCATCGAGTCCTATATCGGCCTGGTGGAAGTGGGCGTGGGCCTGATCCCGGCCGGTGGCGGCCTCAAGGAAGCCGCCGTGCGCGCGGCCCGCGAAGCCAAGGGCAATGACATCCTGCAATTCCTGAAGGAATACATGCTGGCTGCGGCCACTGCCAACGTCTCCAAGTCCGCACTGGAAGCGCGCAAGCTGGGCTACCTGCGCGAGGATGACGTCATCGTCTTCAACCCCTATGAATTGCTGCACGTGGCCAAGGTCGAGGTGCGTGCGCTGTTCGACGCCGGCTACCGTCCGCAGCTGCCGCCGCAGGTGCCGGTGATCGGCCGCAACGGTCTGGCCACCATCATGGCGCAGTTGGTCAACATGCGTGATGGCGGTTTCATCTCGGCCCACGACTTCAAGCTGGGCAAGATGATCGCCGAGACCGTCGCCGGTGGCGAGGTGGAAGAGGGCAGCATCGTCAATGAACAATGGCTGCTCGACATCGAGCGCAAGTTCTTCATGGAGCTGCTCAACCACCCCAAGACCCAGGAACGCATCATGGGCATGATGCAAACCGGCAAGCCTGTGCGCAATTAATGAAACCTCTCTCCCCCCTGAAGGGGAGGGAGAGTCCAAGGAGATTTGGTAATGAGCAAACAACTGCAAGACGCCTACATCGTCGCCGCCACCCGTACCCCCATCGGCAAGGCACCGCGTGGCATGTTCAAGAACACCCGCCCGGATGACCTGCTGGTGCGTGCCATCCAGTCCGCCGTCGCACAAGTGCCGGGCCTGGACCCCAAGCTGATCGAGGACGCCATCGTCGGCTGCTCCTTCCCCGAAGGTGCACAGGGCCTCAACATGGCGCGCAATGCCGTGCTGCTGGCCGGCCTGCCCAATACCATCGGCGGTGTCACCATCAACCGCTACTGCGCCTCCGGCATCACCGCCATCGCCATGGCCGCCGACCGCATCCGCGTCGGCGAGGCCGATGTGATGATCGCGGCCGGTGCTGAATCGATGTCGATGGTGCCGATGATGGGCTTCCATCCTTCCATCAACATCAATGCCTTCAAGGATGAGAACGTCGGCATGGCCTATGGCATGGGCCTGACCGCCGAGAAGGTGGCGCAGCAGTGGAAGGTCTCGCGCGAAGCCCAGGACGAGTTCTCGCTGGCCTCGCACCAGAAGGCCATCGCCGCCCAGCAGGCCGGTGAATTTGCTGACGAGATGACCTCGGTCGAGATCGTCGAGCGCTTCCCTAATCTCGCCACCGGCGAGATCGACATCAAGACCCGGACCGTCGCCCTGGACGAAGGTCCGCGTGCCGATTCCAACCTGGCCGCGCTGGCCAAGCTCAAGCCCGTCTTCGCCGCCAAGGGCAGCGTCACCGCCGGCAACAGCTCGCAGACCTCCGATGGCGCAGGTGCGCTGATCATCGTCTCGGAAAAGATCTTGAAGCAATTCAACCTGACCCCGCTGGCGCGCTTCGTCTCCTTCGCGGTGCGCGGCGTGCCTCCGGAAATCATGGGCATCGGCCCGAAGGAAGCGATTCCTGCGGCCCTCAAGGCCGGTGGCCTGACCCAGGACCAGATCGACTGGATCGAACTGAACGAAGCCTTCGCCGCGCAAGCGCTGGCCGTCATCGGCGATCTCGGCCTCGACCTGAGCAAGGTCAACCCCATGGGCGGTGCGATTGCTTTGGGCCACCCGCTGGGCGCCACCGGTGCGATCCGTGCCGCCACCACCATCCATGCACTGCGCCGCAAGAACCTGAAGTACGGCATGGTGACCATGTGCGTTGGTACCGGCATGGGTGCCGCGGGCATTTTCGAACGCGTCTGATCCGCGCCCGCAAGGCCTGATGCAAAAGCCGCACTGCGCATGCCGTGCGGCTTTTTTCATGAACCTTATAAATCATTTATAACATTCAAGGAGACCTGTGCAGATGGATATCCAGCTCACCAAGGCCGATGGCATCCTGACCATCCACTTCGACCGCGAAGACAAGAAGAACGCCATCACCGCCGCCATGTACCAGCAACTGGCCGATGCCCTGAAGGAGGCCGAGACCGACAGCGCGGTGCGCGCCATCCTCTTCACCGGCAAGCCCAAATCCTTTTCGGCCGGCAATGACCTGGAAGATTTCCTGAAGAATCCGCCCAAGACCCAGGATGCACCGGTATTCCAGTTCCTGTGGCAGATCAGCCATGCCAGCAAGCCTATCGTGGCTGCCGTCTCGGGCGTGGCCGTGGGCATCGGTACCACGCTGCTGCTGCATTGCGATCTGGTGTATGCCGCCGACAATGCCAAATTCTCGATGCCCTTCACGCAACTGGGTTTGTGCCCGGAGGCCGCTTCCTCTCTGCTGTTGCCGCATATCGCCGGTTACCAGCGCGCCGCCGAAAAGCTCTTGCTGGGCGAAGCCTTCGGCGCAGACGAAGCCTGCCAGATGGGCATGGTCAATCGCGTACTGCCGCTGGAAGAGTTGCTGCCGTATGCGCAGCAGCAGGCGGCCAAGCTGGCGGCGCTGCCGGCGGCGTCGATCCGGGTAACCAAGCAGTTGATGAAAAAAAACCGGGTGACAGCGACCGAACAGCAGATGGTGGCCGAGATCGAGCACTTCTCGCGCATGCTGACCGCGCCGGAAGCGAAGGAAGCCTTCACGGCCTTCTTCGAGAAGCGCAAGCCGGATTTCACGCAGTTTGGCTGAAGCCAATGCCGTTTCCTGCGAACGTTGCCGTGGAGCCGCCATCAAGATGGTCGCTGCCACGGCACAGCCAGGAAGATCAGTCGAAGAATATCTGCACCTTCATCAGGCTATCGGCGCCGGAGGTCACCGAACACATACGGCCGACCTCGATGGGCATGATGGAACCTCGCATCAACTCTACCGTCTTGTTCACCTTGGCTTCCGAATAGGCGGGAACGATCTTGCCTACCTCATCGGCGGTTGTCTCTCCCCGGATGTTCCGGGGAGCGCATTTTTGAGGGTGGCGCGGTGGGTGCCGGGAATCCTTTGTCCCGTCACGAATCCGGCAATTCAGCCGGGCTGAGGTCGGGGCGTTCTTTCTGCAGAACAGTGGCAGTAACCGAGCCTTGCAGCGAGCATGAAACTCGCGTGGCACGCTGGTTGTTTTCCATGCTTTCGACGATGAAGGCGCGCTCGATCGTGTTTTTCCGAGGGACGCTGCTGGCAGCAGTATTGATGGCACGCCAATCGCCGCTTCCCGTTTTCAATTCCGTGCGGGCGTAGTCCGTTTCGACGCGCTGCAGACGACCGGCGTCTTTGATCATCGGACGCAATTTGGTCATGGCCTCTTCAACCGTGCCGTCGACGATGAATCCCCAGTAGTAATAGCGTCCCATTTCCTTGAGATCGGTGATCTCGTCGAAATACCCCAGCAGCTTCATGCTGCCTACGGTGACGGGGACCGTGAAATCGATCTGGTTGGCAGGCGCCGTTTTGCGGTCCTGCACCTTTATCCAGGCGATCTCACCTTGTCGTTGCAGTGTCGAAAATGCCTGACTTGCAGCAGCATCCTGCGCCAGGACGCCGAAGAAGCGGCTATCGCAGCCTGTGAATTCCCGCATCGTCTGCTCGGCGATCTGCGCCGAGGCTGGCAAGGCCGTCAGGACGATACTGGCGAGCAGGGCTGTACGCACCCACGGGGCGCAGCGTTCAGGTTTCATCTTGGTTTTTCCCCTGTCTGGATTGGACCGTTGTGTGGCGTCTTCGCTATCAGTCGGCAAGGCATCTTGAGACCCCTTCATCCCCAGTGGCAGCTCCGTCGGAATGCCTGCGTTGCCGAAGGGCAATATGTTAGTTGATGTTAGAACCCATTTCATAAATAGGCGTGAGATGCGTCCTGCCCAGAAAGGGCGCTGGCAAGGCGCGCGACGCGTCGTGTGGCGGTGCCACACGCAAGGAGCGCAACGCGGCCAGCGCCCTTTCTGGACAGAACCCGGAGGGAGCGGCCCGTTTGGGCGAATTGCTGCGTTACGAATTTGGGTCAAGACGCCCAGTCTTGACCCACTCGCGCCTTGCACTTCATCCCAAACGGGACTCGCTCGCACTCACGCCTATTTATGAAATGGGTTCTAAGTATTTTTTGTTGATTTTCTTGAGTTGCAGGAGGCGTCATCCTGTCCGTCACGCCGTTGCTGCGCGGACCGCAAGGCCATTGCGAGCATTAATCCAGGCTTAATGCTGCGTTCAATGAGCATTAATCCCCTTGCAGGTCAGCAGCGCCATAATCGGTCCCTCCTGTTGTGGTCTGGCCATGGTTCATCCCCGCTCAGGCTACCCACCTCCGATGGAGCCCCCCGATGCAACTGACGTCGTACTGGCTGGACACCTCCCCTCCCTTCATTACCACCCACACCACCTTGCCCGACGATGGCTGCGACGTGCTGGTCGTCGGTGGCGGCATCACCGGTTCGGCTGCGGCGCTGGCACTGGCGCGCAAGGGCGCCAGGGTGGTGGTGTGTGAAGCCGGTATCGTCGGCGGCGCCGCTTCCGGACGCAACGGTGGCATGTGCAACAACGGCTTCGCGCAGGACTACGCCGCGCTGTCACAGCGTCTGGGAACGGAATGGGCCAACCGGCTCTATCGAGCCTTCGATGCCGGTGTCGATACCGTGGAACGGCTGGTGCGCGAGGAATCCATCGACTGCAGTTTTGCCCGTTACGGCAAGCTCAAGCTGGCGGCCAAGCCCGAGCACGTCGACAAGCTGGCGCGCAGCCAGGCCCTGCTGGCAGCCAACGTGGATCCCGACACGCGTCTGCTCAGCCGGTCCGAGCTGAGCAAGGAGCTGGGCAGCGATCGCTACTACGGCGGCCTGCTGATGGAAAAAAGCGCCGGCATGCACGTGGGCCGCTATGTGCGCGGCCTGGCCCATGCCGCCCAGCGACGCGGTGCGATCTACCTCGAACATACGCCCGTGCTGGGCCTGAAGGCGCAAGGTGGCCACTATCAGGTACGGACGCCGACGGGCAGTCTGCGCGCCGGCCAGGTGCTGCTGGCCAGCGGCATTTCCCAGGTCGGACCGTTCGGCTGGATACGCCGCCGCATTGTCCCCGTCGGCGCTTTCCTGATCGTCACGGAACCCTTGCCGACTGCATTGCTGGACCAACTGCTGCCGACACGACGCATGTACACGGATACCAGGAATTTCGTCAATTATTTCCGGGTGACACCGGACAATCGCCTGCTCTTCGGCGGACGCGCGCGCTTCGCGGTTTCCAATCCGCAGTCCGATGCCAGGAGCGGCGAGATCCTCCGAACCCAGATGCTGAACGTCTTTCCGCAACTGGGGTCGGTACGCATCGATTACTGCTGGGGCGGCATGGTCGACATGACGGTCGACCGCCTGCCGCGTGCCGGCCAGCGCGATGGGTTGTTCTACGCAATGGGCTACAGCGGGCATGGCACCCACATGGCCAGCCTCATGGGGACCTTGATGGCCGAGGTCATGGAAGGCAGGGCAGACCTCAATCCGTGGAAAGATCTGGACTGGCCTGCCATTCCCGGTCACCTGGGCAAGCCCTGGTTCCTGCCCCTGGTCGGTGCCTGGTATCGACTCAAGGACTGGCTGCAGTGAAGTTTGCCGGGTTCACGACGAGTCGATTGCGGCCCGCGCGCTTGGCGTCATACAGCGCCGCATCGGCCATTGCCAGCAAGCTTTCCAGCGCCAGTGCCGGCGTCGAGTAGAGACTGACGCCCACGCTCAGGCTCACCGCATCAGGCGTGGGCACCCCCTTGCGCGCCACGTGGGCGAAGGCTTCCCGCAGTTGTTCTCCCAGATGCTCCACTTGCTCCGGGCGAACATCCCGCAACACGATCACGAACTCATCCCCACCCAGCCGAGCGGCCAGCGCATCCTCGGGCAGCACCTCGCGCAGCAGGGTGCTCAGTGCTTCCAGCAGCTTGTCACCGGCGGCATGACCGTGCAGGTCGTTGACCTGCTTGAAGTTGTCGATGTCGATGAGCAGCAGCGCGCCCGGATGTGCCTGGCTGGCTTGCGCCAGCAGCGCCGGAGCCCGTGCCAGCAGCGCCCGCCGGTTCAGCAGTCCGGTCAGGGGATCGCGCGCGGCCAGTTGGCCCATGTGCTCTTCGCGGCGATGACGCTCGGTGCCGGTCATCGACAATGCGATCAGCATCACCGCCATCGAGCCCTCCACCAGCGAGACCTGGATCAGCACGCCGCCAAAGGCCGCCAGATCCACAAAAGCACCCAATGCCAGCGCCCAGACCGCCTTGGCCACGTAGAACAAGCCGTGGATTAGCAGGACGAAGCGCAACTGCACCGCACCTACGCTGAGCGAGGCACCATGGGGCCGGAGCAGCAAGCTGGCGCGCAAGGTGAGGGCGGCGATCATCAGCGATTGCAGGCCCAGCATCACGCGCGACCACCAGGCATGCGCAGGCAGCAACAGCATCAGCACCCACAGCAGCGCGATGAGCCACCAGCCGCGTGAAACGCGGGATCGCGTGAACCAGGCCACGCCCGCCAGGAAGCAGGCGTGCGCGGCGATCAGCAAGCCGTTGGCGAACCAGATACCGACCAGCAGATAGCCCCGCGAGCGCAACAGCGCCAGGAAGGAGCCGATGGTGATGATGGCAAAACCGCTGCTCCATAGCAGCAGCGAGCGTTCTCTGACGCTGTTCCATTCGATGGCCAGATAGAGCGAAGCCGACGCCGCCAGCGCGATGGTGAGGATGAGCAGAGTGGAGGGATCGAGAGCCATGACAGAAGCAGCGCCAGTTTGCCGCGCAATAGATACGGCTCCATTTTAGCCTTCCGGCGGGCTGCCTCCTCAGATGCTTCCGAAGGATTTGTTGCTGTTGTGAAACTCAGGGCGTCGCAGCGCCTCCCGCCGAGCTTTGCGGCGCTGCGTCGGGCGCAGCCGTGGCGGCTCCCTCGGTACCTTGTTGCGGCGAGAGTTGCGGCAGTTTTTTGTGAATCAGGGGCAAGTCCTGACGTTCGCTGCCATCGGGCATGACGGCCTGTTCGGCCGATAACCAGTTGCCGTTGTCTTGGGCCATGCAGTTTCTCCAGATTGTGAAAGGGGATCAGCAAGGTCGCAGCTTGTCTCTTTCGCGCCAACAACTCGTTGATACATCTCAATGGCCCCATTGTTTTGACAAGAATTCTTCTTATTCATTGGATAATACCCCGCAGCCGCTGCGGGCTCCCTCGGGAAAGGGACGCCTCCGATCCTGCCACGCCTTTCGGCGGGCAGCGCAGCCGGGCATGACGGGATGGAGATGTGAGCGAACTGAAGACAGAAACCGGCGTCGGCGACCAAGCGTCCCGGCCTGCATTGCGAGAACTGATTCGCGCGGACCAGCTGACGGCGGCCCGCCACACGGTCATGCTGTCGATCCCGGTGGCTTTCGTGCTGAGCGCCATCTCGACTTTCGTCGCCTGGCATTCCGGCAAGCTCTGGATCGCCCTGGCGTGGCTGGCCTGCGCCACGCTGGTCAACCTGGTGCGTATCCCGCTGTGCCGCCTCTCACCGCAGCGCGTGGCGCAACTGGTGCCGTGGATGCAGCCGCGCGGCGCGATCCTCGGCCAAGGCGACGTGGTGGAATTGAACCTGCGCCTGCACTGGATCCTGGCGCTGGTCTCCGGCTTCGCGTGGGCCGGCATGCCCTGGCTGAGCGAGGGCTACACCACGCCCGAAACGCTTTTCTATCTCACCTGCGTGTGCGGCATCACGGCCGGTGCCGTCACCCACGGCTTCGCCTTTGCCCGCATCCCCATCAGCTTCATCACGCCGCCGCTGTTGTCGGTGATCTTCTGCCTGTCCGTCTTCAATCGCAATCCGACCCGGCTGGCGCTGGCCGCGACGGCCGTGATCTACCTGGCCGGCCTGATTCGCGGCGCCCGCGTGGGCGAGCGCATGTTTGCGCGCGCCTGCGCCCTCAAGAATGAGGCCACCACCGCCAACCAGGCCCTGGCCGTGGCCCATGAAGACCTGCGCCAGTTTGCCGCGCGCATGCAGTACCAGGCCGAACACGATCTGCTGACCGGCCTGCTGGACCGCGCCGGCTTCATGCGGGTCGCCGCGCAGGTGCTGGCGCGTCAGCCGCACCGACAGTGCCTGATGTTCCTTGACCTGGATAGTTTCAAGGTCATCAACGACGCCTATGGCCATGAGGCGGGGGACCAGGTGCTCATCGAAGTGGCACGGCGCCTGCAGTCCTGTCTGCCCGAGAGCGCGACGCTGGCGCGCCTGGCGGGTGACGAATTCGTGATTCTCTACCCGCTGACCGCCCGGGCAGAGTCGCCGGAGCAGCTGGCGCAGCGCCTCATCACGGCGATCCGCCAGCCGTTCGCACGACTGGCCCATCGCCACATCGGCCTGAGCGTGGGGATCTACCTCTCGCGCGGCGATGATATCAACGAGATGCTGGTCTGTTCGGATGCCGCCATGTATGAGGCCAAGCGACGTGGCCGCAATCAGTATCAGGTCTTCAACGTGGCGCTGGATGCGCATCTGCAGATGAAGCGCGATGTCGAGCGCGATCTGGCCCAGGCGCTGGCCGATGGCGAACTGCAGGTGTGGTTCCAGCCCATCGTTTGCGAGGACGGGCGTGCCCTGGACGGTTTCGAGGCCCTGGTGCGCTGGACCCATCGCCGCCATGGCCCGATCGCACCGCCTGACCTGATCGAGATTGCAGCGCTGGCGGGGCTGTCGGAGGAACTGCTGCGCTTCATCATGAACGAAGTGGCGCGCATGATTGCGTTCATGCAGGACACTGGTCGCAGTGACTTGCGCGTGTCGATGAATATCTCGCCGCGTGAAATGGAGCGCATCGTCATCGAGGACCTGGTGGCGGCCACCCTGAAACAGCAGAACCTGCCAGCGCACATGCTGGAAATCGAGATCACCGAAGAGACCGCGCTCGACCTTCAGGCGGCCACACAGACCCTGACGGCGCTGGCGCTGCAGGGCGTGAGCATCGCCATCGACGACTTCGGCGTGGGCTATTCCTCGCTGGGCTTCCTGCGTCAGATGCACGTCTCGCGCGTGAAGATCGACCGCAGCTTCGTCACCGGCCTGGCCGACCAGACCGAGAACCAGGCCCTGGTTTCTGCGGTGCTGCAACTGGCGGCATCGTTCGGTTTCCAGGTGGTGGCCGAAGGCGTGGAGAGCGAGCAAGACATGCAGGTCCTGCAATCCATGCACTGTCACGCGATGCAGGGACATTACTTTGCCGAACCGATGCCGGCCGAGATGGCGCGCCGACACGTGCTGGCACTGGCCCAGGTCTGAACGCGCCAGCATGGCTGCATGCGGCCTGACAAAGTTGAAGCAGATCAAGCTTTGTGCTCTCTGACCCCTTTGCGGGCAGTGCCGCAATTGAACTCACCTCCGCCTGGGGATATGCTGCGACACAGCAAGCCCGCATGAGCGCGTCCTGCCTCATGCCACCCCTTCAGGAGGACGCCATGTTTCCACCGACGCAGGCCACGCCTGCCGAGCGCTACGGTCAACTCATCCGCGATGCCCTGGGCGCGCAGCCGATGCGGGTGGCCGTGGTCCACCCCTGTTCTGCCGAGGCCTTGCAGGGCGCGCTGGAGGCGCACCAGGAAGGTCTGCTGGAACCGTTGCTGGTCGGGCCCGAAGTCAGAATACGACGTATCGCCGAGCAGGCCGGGCTGTCGCTGACGGGCTTGCAGATCGAGTGCACCGAACACAGTCATGCGGCCGCAGCCCGCGCCGTCGAGCTGGCCGTGCAAGGGCGCGTGGCCGCGCTCATGAAGGGCAGCCTGCACAGCGACGAACTGCTCGCAGCGGTGGTGGCGCCGGGCGCTGGTCTGCGCACCGAACGTCGCATCAGCCATGTCTACGCCATGGCCATTCCCACCTACGCCAAGCCTCTCATCATCACCGATGCCGCCATCAACATCACCCCCACGCTGGCCCACAAGCGCGACATCTGCCAGAACGCCATCGATCTGCTGCACGTGATGGGTGTGCCGCGTCCGCACGTAGCGGTGCTGGCAGCCGTGGAGACGGTCAATCCGGCCATGCCTTCCACCCTGGATGCGGCCGCCCTGACCGTGATGGCCACGCGCCACCAGATCACCGGCGCGGTGGTCGATGGCCCGCTGGCCTTTGACAACGCCATCAGTCTGCAATCGGCCAGCATCAAGCAGATCGCCTCGCCGGTGGCGGGTAGCGCCGATATCCTGCTGGTGCCCGATCTCGAAGCGGGCAACATGCTGGCCAAGCAGTTGATCTATTTGTCCCAGGCCGAGGCTGCCGGACTGGTGCTGGGCGCGCGCGTGCCGGTGATCCTGACCAGCCGTGCTGACAGCTTGCGAGTGCGCCTGGCCTCCTCGGCGCTGGCCCGTCTGTTCGCCTCGCGCAGCAAGCTGTGCGCGGTCGGCAAGGAACGCTCATGAATCGCTGGTTGCTGACCTTCAATGCCGGCTCGTCCACGATCAAGCTGGGCGTGTTCCGCCTCGATGGTCCGCGCGCCGGCAAGATCGGCCACGGACAGCTGGATCTGCATCTCTCGCCCTTGCGGCTGCGTCTGGAGATCGAAGGCGCCACATCGACCGTAGCCATCGATGCCGATCCCGTGGCATCCATGGACAAGGTACTGGAGCAGGTGCTGCACCAGCTCGAAGTCGGTCACGATCAGGGAGCATTGTGCGCGGTCGGTCATCGGGTGGTGCATGGAGGCCTGCACCTGGCGCAATCGGTGCTGCTCGATGAACGCATCGAAGCGGAGCTGCAAGCCCTGGCGCCCCTGGCACCGCTGCACCAACCGCAGAATCTGCGCCTGATCCGCGCCGTCGCGCGACTGCGGCCGGGACTGCCGCAGAGCGCGTCCTTCGATACGGCCTTCCATGCCGACCAGGATGCGCTGGCGCGCCGCTTTGCACTGCCGCGCGAGCTGCACGAGCAAGGCGTGCTGCGTTATGGCTTCCACGGCCTCTCCTACAGCTACATTGCGGCCGAACTGCGGCGCCGCCAGCTGCCCGAGGCCCACGGCAATGTGGTGGTCGCGCACCTCGGCAACGGCGCCAGTCTGTGCGGTATCCAGAACGGCCGCAGCGTTGATGCCAGTACCGGCTTCTCGACCCTGGACGGCGTGCCGATGGGAACGCGTTGCGGTGCGCTCGATGCTGGCGTGCTGCTGTATCTGCTGCAGCAGGGGATGACACCGGCGGCGCTGGAAGACTTGCTGTATCACCGCTCCGGCCTGCTTGGGGTATCCGGTGTGAGCGCCGATGTACGCACCCTCCAGCAGAGTCAGGCGGCGCCTGCGCGCGAGGCGCTGGAACTGTTCGCCCTGCGCTGCGCCGGCGAGGCCGCCCGCCTGGCTGCTACCCTGCGCGGCATGGATGCCCTGGTCTTTACCGCCGGTATCGGCGAACACGACGCGCGCATGCGCGCGGCCATCTGTGCGCGTCTGGACTGGCTGGGCGTGCAGCTCGACGAGAGCGCCAATGAAAAGCACCAGGAATGTATCAGCCACCCGGCCAGCCGCGTGCGCGTGCTGGTCATTCCGACCGATGAAGAACAGGTCATTGCCGACGACGCGGCAAGACTCATACACGGGAGTACATCATGACGACCTCACACACCGGCCATGCGCCGCTCGTTGCCGAGACTGCAGAGGACTGCGGCCCTGGCTGCGTTCCGCTGTTCTGGCCGATGATGCTGGCCAGCGCAGTGTTTCGCCAGGGTCAGGATGTGGTGGACAAGCAGCTGCGCTTTCTGGAAGAAGAAGCCAAGCTGCACGCCATCCACCATCCGCAGATGGCCACCGCTCATCAGGTGCGCCTGAAGCTGCGTACCCTGACCCTGCGCGAATATGGCAAGGCCAGTGGCGCCCACGCCGTCCCCACGCTGGTGGTGGCGCCGTATGCCGGCCATACCTCGGTGATTGCCGATTATTATCCGGGCCAGAGCCTGGTCGAAACCCTGCTCGACCATGGGGTGCCGCATGTCTTTCTGACCGACTGGCATAGTGCCAGCGAGGACATGAAGGACCTGGAGATCGACAACTATCTGGCTGACCTCTGTGTGCTCATCGATGAACTGGGCGGGCGCGCCAATCTGGTCGGACTGTGCCAGGGCGGCTGGATCTCGGCCATGATCGCCGCGCGGTTCCCGCACAAGGTGCAACGTCTGGTGCTGGCTGGCTCACCCATTGATGCCGGTGCCGGCGAGGGGCCGTTGAAGCAGATGGTGGAGCGCACGCCGATCCGCTTCTACGAGGACCTGGTACGTACCGGCGGTGGGCTCATGCGCGGCAGCTTCATGCTGCAGGGCTGGAAGAACATGCACCCCGACGAGCACTACTTCACCGAACACGTGGACCTGTTCCAGCATATCGATGATCCGGTCTACCTGGCCAAGCGCGAGACCTTCGCCGCCTGGTACGAAACCCCGATCGATCTGCCGGGACGCTGGTATCTCCAGGCCATTCGCCAGATCTTCAAGGACAACCTGCTGGCGCGCGGGCAGTTCGTTGCGCTGGGCAAGATGCTGGACCTGCGCGACATCACCTGTCCGCTCTACCTGCTGGCGGGCGAGCGGGATGACATCACCACGCCCGAGCAGGTGCTCAATGCGGCGCAACTGGTCGGTACATCCTCTGCGCACATCACGCAGCGGGTGGTGCCGGGCGGGCACATCGGTCTGTTCATGGGGGGGCGTACACTGGCGGAGGCCTGGCCGCAGATTGCACAGTGGCTGGCCGCCCCGCTGAAAACCGGTGGATAGCCACTCTCAGGCAGCAGGCAGGGTTCTCTTGCGGGCGGCGGCGGGTTTGCGCGCCGCCTTTTTGATTTCCGCAGCGGGCGGTTGATCTGCGGGAGCGGCCACTGCAATGGACGCCTTCAGAAACCACGCCAGCACCGACTCGGCCGTCTTGCCGTCAACGATGTGCGGCACGCAGCGGTAGGAAAAACTGACGCCCTCGCACAAGGCCATCAGGCCGATGGCGATCTCGCGCGGCGGTGCGGCCGGGGCGGTACCGGTCAGGTGGCAATAGGCTTCGACAAAGCGGGTGATCTGAACGTAGCGCTGCTCCAGGAAGCTGTCCAATTGGGCACGGAATTTCTCGTCGCGCAGCGCGATGATGCGCGCCTCCATCCACAGCAGGCTGCACTTGTCATCGCGGTACAGTGCCGAGTACTGCACGGCCAGAGCGTCGCGCAAGGCATGCGGATCGGTCAGACCGCCGCCGAGGATGCGCTCGAAACCCCGGTCGATGCTCTCCCCTTCGCGGCGCAACAGCTCAAAGAAGAGCTGCTCCTTGTCATCGAAGTTGGAATAGAAGGCACCGCGCGAATAGCCCGCTGCGGTGCTGATATCTTCCACGCTGGCCTGCGCATATCCCTTCTGCATGAACATCGCGTGCGCCGCCTCCAGCAGACGTTCCCGGGTCTGCTCACGGCTTTGCTCGCGGCTGAGTCGTTGGCGTGTCATGGGGCTGGATTCTAACACTGTTGTATTCGGATACAGTATTGCATTTGAATTCATATCTGCATTAGAATCGCTGCACTTTTGTAAAGACGCCCACGAGGCGGAGCGCGCCGCGGTCCGACCCTCCCGACACTCCCTTTCCCGAAAGGAATGCTGTGAAGCCTGTCTCACGTTCGTGTCCCGGTCCTGCTTCCCTGGCTTTTTCCGTACGCCGCGTCCGGCTGGCGCGCATGGCCCTGCTGGCCGTTCCCTTTACGCTCTGGCTGGCCGGATGCAGCAAGCCGGCCCCCGTGGCCGAGGTGCCGCGCGAAGTGGTGGTGTTGCAGGCGCAGGAGCGCGCCGGCACCCAGCCCCTGCACCTGCCGGCCGAAGTGCAGTCGCGCTATGTGACCTCGCTCTCCTTCCGGGTGGCCGGACAACTGGTGGAACGTCGCGTACATCTGGGCGATGTGGTGCGCAAGGGCCAGATCCTGGCCCGTCTCGACCCCGCCGATGCCGACCAGAACGCCGCGTCGGCGCGCGCTGAACTGGCGGCCGCCCGCCAGCATCTCGACGCAGCCGAGAAGCAGCTGCAGCGCGATACGGCGCAGGCCGCAGAACAGCTCATCAGCGCCCAGCAGCTGGAACAAA
The DNA here is from genome assembly GCF_022627875.1 of Herbaspirillum sp. C7C8. Classification (NCBI taxonomy): domain Bacteria; kingdom Pseudomonadati; phylum Pseudomonadota; class Betaproteobacteria; order Burkholderiales; family Oxalobacteraceae; genus Herbaspirillum; species Herbaspirillum sp. C7C8. The sequence goes on along the minus strand of NZ_JABXGG010000004.1, from coordinate 263,046 downwards.
GCCAGGATGCCCATGCCGCCGCGCTCTCGCAATGGAAGGCCGCGCAGGCCCGTGCCGCGGTGGCCGGCAACCAGCGCGACTACACCACGCTGGTGGCTCAGCATGACGGCGTCATCAGTGCCGAGCAGGCCAATACCGGCGATGTACTGAGCCCCGGTCAGCCGGTCTATTCGCTGGCCTGGTCGGGGGCGGTGGATGTGGTCACCGACGTGGCCGACCGCCAGCTGGCTGGCCTGCAACCCGGGGTCGCTGCCGATGTCACGCTGGCCGCCCTGCCCGGCAAGACCTGGAAGGGGCGTGTGCGTGAAGTCAGTCCGGCCGCTGATCCGCAGAGTCGTACCTATCGCGTCAAGGTCACGCTGGAACAGCCTGACGCCAGCGTGCGCCTGGGCATGACCGGCGAAGTGACGATCACGCCGTCCAACACGACGCAGACGCAGGTTCTGCTGCTGCCGGCCACGGCCTTGTTCCATCAGGGTGACAAACCGGCAGTGTGGGTCGTCGGTGCCGACGGCAAGCTGGTACTGCGTCCGGTGACGGTGGCCGCGTATGGAGAGCGCAGCATTTCGCTCTCGCAAGGCGTGGCTGCCAGTGACAAGGTGGTGGTGCAGGGCGTACATACCCTGACCGTGGGAGAAAAGGTCAAGCCGGTGGCGCCGCTGCACGCCGAGGACTTCGCCCTATGAGCGCACCCGGCCGATTCAATCTGTCCGCCTGGACCTTGCAGCACCAGGCGCTGGTGACCTTCATCCTGGCGCTGGTGACCTTGCTGGGCATGGGTTCCTATTCGCGGCTGTCGCAATCCGAAGACCCGCCCTTCACCTTCAAGGTGATGGTGATCCAGACCGACTGGCCCGGCGCCACCGCGCGCCAGGTGCAAGAGCAGATCACCGACCGCATCGCCCGCAAGCTGCAGGAGACACCGGACGTCGATTTTCTGCGCAGTTATTCGCGCGCGGGGCAGTCGCAACTCTTCTTCACCATCAAGGACACGGCCCCGGCCTCGCAGGTGCCGCAGACCTGGTACCAGGTGCGCAAGAAGGTCGGCGACATGGCCGCCACCTTGCCGCAGGGGGTCAAGGGACCATACTTCAATGACGAGTTCGGTGATGTCTACACCAACATCTACGCACTGGCCGGTGACGGTTTCACGCCGGCGCAGTTGCGCGACTATGCTGACCAGTTGCGCGGTGAACTGCTGCACGTGCCGGGCGTGGCCAAGATCGATTACTTCGGGGATCGTCAGGAACACATCTACATCGACATCGGCAACACCCGCATGACGCGCCTTGGCATCAGCCCGCAGCAGCTGGCCGATGCCATCGGTGCACAGAATGCGGTGGTGCCGGGTGGTCTCATCACCACCGACAATGACCGCGTCTACGTGCGTCCTACCGGCCAGTTCGACAACCTGCGCGCGCTGGAAGACAAGATCATCCATGTCAACAACCGCAATTTCCGGCTGGGTGACATCGCCACCATCACGCGCGGTTACGACGAACCGCAGGAACAGGAGATGCGCGCCAACGGCCAGCCTGTGCTGGGCATCGGCGTGACCATGCAGCCTGGCGGCGACGTGATCCGCCTGGGCCGCGCGCTGGACGAGCGCACTGAACAATTGCGCAAGCGCCTGCCCGCCGGGCTCACGCTGACGGCGGTTTCCAGCATGCCGCATGCAGTGGAAAAATCGGTAGATGACTTTTTGGAAGCGGTGGCCGAGGCGGTCGCCATCGTGCTGGTGGTGAGCCTGGTCTCGCTGGGCATTCGCACCGGCATGGTGGTGGTGATTTCGATTCCCATCGTGCTGGCGGTGACCTCGCTGTTCATGTACCTCTTCGACATCGGCCTGCACAAGGTCTCGCTGGGCACTTTGGTGCTGGCACTGGGGCTGCTGGTTGATGATGCCATCATCGCCGTGGAAATGATGGCGGTAAAACTGGAGCAGGGCTGGAACCGCCGCCGCGCCGCCGCCTTCGCCTACACCAGCACGGCCTTCCCGATGCTGACCGGCACGCTGGTGACCGTCGCGGGCTTCCTGCCGATTGCACTGGCCAAGTCGGGGACCGGTGAATACACCCGTTCCATCTTCGAGGTCTCGGCCATTGCATTGCTGCTGTCGTGGCTGGCGGCGGTGGTGCTCATTCCGCTGCTGGGCTATCACCTGCTCAAGGAAAAACCGGGTGCGCTCACGGATGAACAGATCGCCGCCAACCCGCATGCCGGCCATGATGAGGAGGACCACGACCATCCCATCTACCAGACCCGCATCTACACCTGGCTGCGCCGTTCGGTGGCCTGGTGCGTGGCCTTCCGTGGGCGTGTGGTGATCGCCACCACGGTGCTGTTCATCGGCTCGCTGGCCGCCTTCGCACTGGTGCCGCAGCAATTCTTCCCCAGCTCCGACCGCCCCGAACTGCTGATCGACCTGCACCTGCCGGAGCGTGCCTCCTTTGACGCCACGCAGCGCGAGGCGATCCGCATGGAAGCCCTGCTCAAGGGCCGTCCACAGATCGATCATGTGGTCAGTTTCGTGGGCGTCGGCGCGCCGCGTTTCTACCTGCCGCTGGACCAGCAACTGGCCAGCCCCAACTTCGCGCAGTTCGTCGTGACGGCCAAGTCGGTGGAAGACCGCGAAGCCCTGGCGCGGGCACTGGAGGAGCCGCTGCGCAAGCAGTTCAGCGGTGCGCGCACGCGCATGACGAGGCTGGAGAATGGCCCGCCGGTCGGCTTCCCGGTGCAGTTCCGCATCAGCGGCGAACAGATCCCCAAGGTACGCGCCATTGCCGAACAGGTGGCCGCCGAGTTGCGCAAGGAAAGTCGTGCCACCAACATCCAGTTCGACTGGGATGAGCCGGCCCAGCGTTCGGTGTCCTTCGAGATCGACCAGAAACGTGCCGCCGAGCTGGGCTTGAGCAGCCAGCAGATTGCCAACTTCCTGGCCATGCAGTTGTCGGGCGTGACCGTGACGCAATATCGCGAGCGCGACAAACTCATCAGCGTTGACCTGCGCACCCCGCGCAGCGAGCGCGTCGATCCCTCGCGCCTGGCCAGCTTGTCCATGCCCACCGCCAATGGTCCGGTGCCGCTGGCCACACTGGGCCAGTTCCGCAATACGCTGGAATACGGCGTGATCTGGGAGCGCGACCGCCAGCCCACCATCACCGTGCTGGCCGACGTGCGCCCCGGCGTGCAGGGCATCGATGTCACCAATGACGTCAACCGCAAGCTCGATGCCCTGCGCGGCGAGCTGCCGGTGGGTTATCGCATCGATGTGGGCGGTCCGGTGGAAGAGAACGCCAAGGCCCAGTCCTCCATCTCGGCGCAGATGCCCTTGATGGTCATCGCCGTGCTGCTGTTGCTGATGGTGCAGTTGCAGAGCTTCGGCCGCACCCTGATGGTGGTGATGACTGCACCGCTGGGCCTGATCGGCGTGGTCGGCGCGCTGCTGCTGTTTGGTCAGCCCTTCGGCTTCGTGGCCATGCTGGGCACCATTGCCATGCTGGGCATCATCATGCGCAACTCGGTGATCCTGGTGGACCAGATCGAGCAGGACATCGCCGCCGGTCGTGGCCGCTTCGATGCCATCGTCGGCGCCACCGTGCGCCGCTTCCGTCCGATCACGCTCACTGCTGCCGCGGCCGTGCTGGCATTGATTCCGCTGTTGCGCAGCAACTTCTTCGGACCGATGGCCACCGCGCTCATGGGCGGCATCACCATCGCCACCATCCTGACCCTGTTCTACCTGCCGGCGCTGTACGCGCTGTGCTACCGGGTCAAGCCGGATGAAACCCATCACCGCGACCATGCCGCGCAAGGGAGTCACTGATGAGCGCCGTTCGTTTGATCTTCGCCCCGCAGCTGCGCCCCGTGGCGCTGGCCGCCGCGCTGCTGCTGTCCGGTTGCGCCCTGGGACCGACCGGCGAAGCGCCGGCCATGCCGCAGCCGGCCCATTATGCCGCCCAGGCCACGCCGGCCACGCTGGGACCTTCGGAGGCGCGCCAGACCTTCGTGCTGGGTCAGCGCACGGTGCCGCACTGGTGGCGTGCCTATGGCTCGCCGGAACTGTCGGCCTGGGTCGAGGAGGCCTTGCGCAACAATCATTCGCTGGCCGAGGCCGATCGCAATCTGGCCAGTGCACGCCTGCAATTGCGCGCGCAGATCGATGAGTCGCTCTGGCCCACCATCGATGCGGTCGGACAGGCCCAGCGTCAGCGCGCTCTGGGCCTGCCCAACATCGGCCCGACCACCAATCTGTACAACGTCTTCGCCGGCCAGATCCGGGCCAGCTATACCTTCGACCTGTTCGGGGTGGAACGCTTCGCCAATTCGGCCCTGGCCGCGCAGGTCGATGCCCAGTCCTATCAGTTCGATGCGGCACGGCGGGCAGTGGCAGCCAACGTGGTCATCACGGCCATCAATGCCGCTTCATTGCGCGCTCAGGTGAGCGACACCGAGCGCCTGGTGGCGCTGGCCGATGCCGATGTGGCGGAATTGCAGCGCCGTCTGGCGCTGGGGGCGGTGTCCGCTGACGAGCTCTTGTCCGCGCGCGCCAGTGCGCAATCGCTGCGCGCCAGCCTGCCCGGTCTGAAGGCGCAATGGCAGGGTGCGCGTCATGCGCTGGCGGTCTTGATGGGCCGCACCCCGGATGCTGCACCATCCGATCTGGAGATGGCCAGCCTGAAGTTGCCGCAGCAGGTTCCGATGACGGTTCCCTCCGAACTGCTCAGGCAACGCCCCGACATCCTCGCGGCCGATGCGGCCTTGAAAGTGGCGGCGGCCCAGCAGGCGGTGGCCACGGCCGAGATGTTTCCCAGCCTGTCCATCAGCGCTTCCTTCGGCCAGTCCGGCTTCTCGTGGGCCAAGGCCACCGGTGGTGCCGGTGCGGTGTGGGGCCTGGGGGCGTCGCTGACACAGCCGCTGTTTCATGGCGGGGCCTTGCGCGCCAAGCGGGACGCCAGCAAGCAAGCCTATTTCGCGGCCGAGGCTCATTATCGCCAGACCGTGTTGAATGCTTTCCAGAACGTAGCCGATAGCCTGGTGGCACTGACCGAGGATGCCGATGCTCTGCAGGCGTCGTCGGCGGCGCGCATCGCTTCCGAGCAAGGCTGGCGCAATGCGCAGCGGCGCGCGCAACTCGGGGCCTATCCGGCCAGTGCCGCGCGCTCCGGCGAGCGCCAGTATCTCAATGCCAGGCTGGGCGAGATCCGCGCCACGGCCAGCCGCATGAACGATACGGCCACCCTGTTCCAGGCCATGGGCGTGGGGCTGGAGGAAGCGCCCGTGGCGGCACCGCCACCGACGCAGCCCTGAGTCGGCAGAGCTTGCTCAGCCCTTGCTGGCGCCGAAGGTCAGTCCGGCCACGAACTGCTTCTGCATCACGAAGAACAGGATCACCGAAGGCAGCGCCGCCAGGATGGAGCCGGCCGAGACCAGGTTCCAGGAGGTCGTCCACTGGCCGCGCAGCGCCGCCACGCCGACGGTGATGGGCGCCACATCATCGCCCTGGGTCAGCACCAGCGCCCAGAAGTAATCATTCCAGACGAAGGTGAAGACCAGCACCGCCAGCGCGGCCAGGGCCGGCCGGATTAGCGGCAGCACGATGCGATAGAACACGGTCCACTCGCTGGCCCCTTCGATGCGCGCGGCTTCGATCATCTCGAAGGGCAACTGCTTGATGAAATTGCGCAGGAACAAGGTACAGAATCCGGTCTGCATGGCGATGTGGAACAGCATCATTCCGGTGATGGTATTGAACAGCCCCAGGGACAGGGTGAGGTCCCGTACCGGAATCATCAGGATCTGTTGCGGCACGAAGTTGCAGGCCACGAAGGTGGCGAAGAGTACGGTGTTGCCGCGAAACTGATAGGTCGACAGCGCAAAGCCGGCCATGGCCGCCAGCGAGATGGCACCGATCACCGACGGGACGGTGATGAGGCAGCTGTTCCAGAAATAATGCAGCATGGGCGAGGCGGTCAGCGCCTCGCGATAATTGTCCAGCATGGCGAAGTCCTGCGGCCAGCCCCAGTAGTTGCCGGCCATCAGTTCGTCGTTGGAGCGTATCGAGGTCACCAGCGCGGTCAGCATCGGCAACAACCAGATCAGCAGCGCCACCGGCAGCGAGGCGCGGTAGAGCGCGCGGTTGATCGGCTTCCATTTTTCTATCGGCATGGGAAACATGGCGATCTCTCTTTTCTCGTTAAGCGGTTGACGATGGGCGTTTGCGTTCAGCGTTCAGCGCGCAGCATGCGGCGCAGCTGGAAGACGATGTAGACCAGCATGATGGCAAAGAGCGTCACCGCCACCGCCGCCGAATACCCCTGGCGGTAATACTTGATGGCCTGGTCATAGGCGTAATACGCCAGCACGGTGGAACTCTCGTAAGGGCCACCGCTGGTCATCACCGAGATCAGGTCGAAGCTGCGCAGGGCCCCGATGATGCTGACCACGAAGGCCATGAAGGTGGTCGAGCGCAATTGCGGCAGGATCACGTAGCGCAGCATGGTCCAGCCCTTGGCGCCTTCCATGCGGGCGGCCTCTACCTGGTCATGGTTCAAGGCGGTCAGACCGGTCAGGAAGAGGATCATGCAGTAGGCGGTCTGCGGCCACAGGGCGGCGAAGATGATGCCGAAGGTGGCATAGCGCGCATCACCCAGCACCGGCACACCATGGCCGAGGATCAGCGACAGCAGGCCGAAGCTGGGGTCGTAGAACCAGCTGTAGATCAGCCCCACCACCACGCCCGAGAGCACGAAGGGCGCGAAAAACAATGACTTCACCACGCGCATGCCGCGCACCTTCTGGTTCAGGTAGAGCGCGATGGCCAGGCCCATGGGCGGGGCCAGCAGGAACATGAGCAGCCACAGCACGTTGTTTTTCAGGGCCGTGTAGAAGGTCGGCGCATGGAACAGTTCGATGTAGTTGGCCATACCCACGTACTTGGGCGCAGTCATGCCATCCCAGCTGAAGAAGCTGAGATAGATCGTATAGAGAATCGGGTACAGCACATAGACCAGCGTCATGACGCAGGCCGGCGCCAGGAACCAGAAGGCGGCACGGTTGCGGCGGGCGGCACTGCGCTGCGGGCCGGTCACCGGCGTGGCAGAGGCTTGGGTCGCAGACGGCTGCGCGGCGGATGTGGGCGCTAGCATGGCGGGGTCTCCTTCTTTTTCTGCGGGCCATTCCGCTGCCGCACGCGGCAGGGGAATGACCCGGATGGACTACCTGGACCAGCCAGGCATCAAGGACGATCAGGACTTCTTGTAGATACGCTTGCGGCTTTGTTCCAGCTCATTGAGCACGTCATCGATCTTGGTCGGGTCGCTGACGAACTTCTGCATGCCCTTCATGCCTTCATCGGCCATTTCCTTGGTCATGTCGCGATCATAGAACTGCGAGATACCGCCCTTGGCGTTGGAGAGGATCTCGAAACCGATGCGCGAGATCGGATCGGTGGGCGCCGGCGACTTGCTGTTGGCCGGCAGCGAACCCAGGCCCTCGGCCAGCTTGGCGCTGATGGCCGGGGTACCGACGAAGGCGATGAAGCGGTGCGCATCGGCCTTGTTGCGGGCCTTGGCCGGGATGTGAATGGATTCGGTCGGGCCTTCTTCAGCCGTCGGCACGTTGGCATCGATGATGGGGAACTGGAAGTAACCCATCTCCGGCGCCAGTTTGGCCGGGAAGCCCTTGGCAACGAAGGTACCCATCAACATCATGGCGGCCTTGCCCTGGAACAGGAAGGGTTGTGCGCCATCGAGGTCATAGGACAGGGCGTTGTCGATGAAATACTTGTCGTCGATCAGGCTCTTCCAGGCGGTGTAGACCTTCTTGACGCGCGCATCGGTGTAGGCGACATCGCCCGCCATCAACTGCTGGTGGAAGGCGTTGCCGTTGATGCGTAGGTCCAGATAATCGAACCAGCCCGCCAGGGTCCAGGCGTCACGGCCACCCACGGCGATGGGGGCGATGCCGGCGGCCTTCAACTTCTTGCAGGCATCCAGGAATTCATCCCAGGTCTTGGGTTCGGCGCTGATGCCGACCTTCTTGAACAGGTCCTTGCGATAGAACATGCCCCAGGAGTAATACACGGTCGGCGCCGAATACTGTTTGCCGTGCCAGGAAGAGGCTTCCTTGGTGGAGGCGTAGGTCGTATCCCAGCCGTTCTTCTTCCAGTCGTCACTCAGGTCTTCCAGCAGGCCCCGGCTGGCGTAGAAGGCCATGCGCTCGCCGTTGTGCCAGTTGATGATGTCCGGAGCCTGGGTCGAGAGCCAGCCCGGCAGTTGGACCTTGTAGGCTTCTTCCTCGATGAAGGACACCTTGACGTCCACATCCGGGTTGGCCTTCTTGAATTCATCGACCGTGGATTGCCAGACGTTGCGCTGTACTGCGCCCTTGTAGGCGATGTTGACGGCCAGGGTACCGGCCATGGCAGCGGCGCCCCAGGCGGCGGATGCAGCCAGGCAGCCGGCGATCACGGTCATGCGAATCATCTTCTTCATTGTTGTCTCCGAATGTTTGGTTCAAGCGGTTCAGGCAGTTCAAACAGCTAAACGGTTTATAAGGTCAAAACGGTTTAAAAAGCAAAACGGCTGTGTCATGGATCTCGCAGCTTCTTGTACGTTCACGGTACAGCGATCTTGCGCAGGTCTGCGGCCTGCTTGTGCAGGCGGCCGCAGCCGCCGTGCTGTCTTCCAGAGTGAGGCCGGCGTATTGCTCATGCTTGCGTGTGCGGACGGTAAATGGCCACGCCCTGCGGCTCCAGCGCTGCCTGTCCGACCAGGAACTGCGCACCCTCTGCATGCGGCAGCGTGATCGGTGCGTCACTGTAGTTGAAGGCGAACTGCAGGCCGCCCCGCTGCTGCAGGCGCAGGCCTTCCGGCAGGCGTTGCGGAGCCAGTCCGGCGGCGCGCGCCACGTGCTCGAAGGTGCGCGTGGTCAGCTCGCTATCGAAGATGCTGGCCAGGTAGTGCGCGCGCTCCTTCTGCACGATGGCTGGATGGCCGTCACCGAAGCTGGCAATGGTCTGCAGGCCCTCGCCATCGGCTTCGATCAGGTCGCGCCAGTAGCGGGCCTGGCCTTGTGTCGTACCGAACTGTACTGTTTCGCTGACGTTGGGGCGCATCGATTCCACGCGCCATACGCGCATCGGCAGCAACTGTTGCAGCGGGCCCGGCGGCAGGGTCGAAGGAATCTGCAGAGACCGGGTCTTGGAGCCGCTGCGCGGACCGAATACCACCTGCGCACCGCTCTCTGCGATGCGGCCCGGCAGATCGTCCGGCACGATGGGCAACGGCGGCACCACGATCATGGCGTAGCCTTGCAGATCGGCGTTGAGCGGGACGATGTCCACATCCAGGCCGAGCGAACGCAGGGTCGAGTAATAGTCGAAGGCGAAATGCGCATATTCGAAATCGATGCCCTGGAAGTGGATCTCGAAGAGCCACTTGGCATCGTAATCGAACAGCAGCGCCACCTTGCCGCGCGGCTGGGCCAGCGCGCCGTTGGCGTTTTCCACCGCGAGGATTTCCCGGGCCACGCGTTCGGCTTCGCTGCCGCCCACGTCCAGGCGATTGTCGGGACGGTTCAGGCCGGCGTGCAGTTGTTCCTGCGCGAACGGGCACTGACGCCAGCGGAAGTAGGACACGCAGCCCGCACCGTGGGCAAAGGCTTCCCAGCTCCACAGGCGCACCATGCCGGGCAGTGGGGCCGGGTTCCAGTGCGCCCAGTTCACCGGGCCGGGCTGTTGTTCCATCACCCAGAACGGCTGGGCCGACATGCCGCGATAGAGGTCGTGGTTGAAGCTGGCGAAATCGGGATGGCCGGTGCGCAGCCAGCGCGCCTTGGTTTCCGGGTCGTACCACATCACTTCCAGCGCGCCCAGCGGATAGCTGTCCCAGGTGGCGACATCGAGGTCGGCGGCGACCGGATAGTGATCGAACTCCAGGAACATCTGCATGAAGTTGTGCACCATCAGACGGCCCGGCGAGAGCGGACGCAGGATCTCGACCTGCATGCGGTTGTAGCGCACCACTTCATCCGACGCAAAGCGGCGATAGTCCAGGCGATGCGAGGGATGGGCCTCGGTGACGGTGCCCACGGGCGCATCGATCTCCTCGAAGCTGCGGTATTCCATGCTCCAGAACACCGTGCCCCAGGCGGTATTGAGGGCATCGATGCTGCCATAGCGCTGGCGCAGCCACTGTCGGAAGCGGCGCTGGGCCGAGGGCGAATAGCTGACCACGGTCTGGTGGCAGCCGTATTCATTGTCCAGCTGCCAGGCGGTGACCGCCGGATGCTGGCCGTAACGTTCGCCCAGCAGGCGCACGATGCGCTGTGATTCCTCGTAATACGAGTCCGAGGAAAAATCATAATGACGGCGCGAACCGAAGGCGCGCTCGCGACCGTTGGCATCGACTGCCAGCACGTCGTCATGACGGTCGATGAGCCACTTCGGAGGCGTTGCGGTCGGGGTGCACATCACCACTTCCAGGTCATGTTTGGCCAACACCTCGATGGCGCGGTCGAGCCAGTCCCAGCGCAGGTCTCCGGGCGAAGGTTCGATGCGGCTCCAGGCGAATTCGCCGATGCGCACCTGCTTGATGCCCAGCGCCTTCATGCGCCGGGCATCGCTTTCCCACATGGCCTCGGGCCAATGTTCAGGGTAGTAACAGACTCCCAATCGTAACGACATGGTCGTGGTTCCTTAGCGGTAGTGAAGCGTGGAGGGAAGAAGGGCGCGTACGCGGCCTGTTCAGGCAGCGGCGGCCAGGCCCGGATGAACTTCTGTGCGCGCCAGCGCGACCCCGTCCTCATCGAAGAGGTAGGCACAGCTCGGTGTCACCGTTACGCGCAGGCGTTCGCCGCGCGCAATGCGGGCATCGCCCGGCGCCTTGGCCACCAGCGGCTGACCGGCCGGTTCGTCCAGGTGCACGTAGGTCTGCTCGCCCAGGCGCTCCACCAGCATCACTTCGCGTGTGATGCCGTACTGGCCCTGGGTGCCGATCTCCATGTGTTCGGGACGCACGCCCACGGTCACCTGCTGGCCCGCTTGCACCGGACCTTTGGCGGCGACCAGCAGGGTTTCTTCGCTGTGCTGCAAGCGGATCTGGATGCCATTGTCCTGGGCGCTCACCACCTGTGCCGGCAGGAAGTTCATGCGTGGAGAACCGATGAAGCCGGCCACGAAGCGATTGCGCGGATGGTGATACAGCTCCATGGGCGCGCCCACCTGGGCGATGCTGCCAAAGCGCTGGGTATCGGCGCCGGCATGCAGCAGCACGATGCGATCGGCCAGGGTCATCGCCTCGACCTGGTCGTGCGTGACGTAGACCACGCTGGCCTGCTCGAACTGGCGATGCAGGCGCGCGATCTCGATGCGGGTCTGGCTGCGCAGGGTGGCATCGAGATTAGAGAGCGGTTCGTCGAAGAGGAACACCCCGGGGCGCCGCACGATGGCGCGGCCAATCGCCACGCGCTGACGCTGGCCGCCGGAGAGTTCCTTGGGCTTGCGCTGCAATAGTTCTTCCAGCTGCAGGATGCGCGCAGCTTCGCGCACCTTCTGTTCGATCTCGGCCTTGGGCAGCTTGGCCAGGGTCAGACCGAAGCTCATGTTTTCATACACCGTCATGTGCGGGAACAGTGCATAGCTCTGGAACACCATCGCCACCGAACGCTGCGCCGAAGGCACATCATTGACGCGCTTGCCGCCGATGAAGAGGTCACCGCTGGTCAGATCTTCCAGCCCCGCGATGCTGCGCAGGAGCGTGGATTTGCCGCAGCCGGACGGGCCCAGGAAGACACAGAATTCATGTTCGCCAATGTCGAGGTCGACATTGCGGATCACCGGCGGTGCATCGCCGTAGGCTTTTTGTGCTGCACGCAAGCTGATGCTGGCCATCACGTTTTCCTAACAGAAATGGATTGCAGGGCAGGGCGCCACGAGGCAGGTGCGGCGTCAGGTTAAGCGCTTAATCAAGCGAGCCAAAAAAAAGATCGCTTGAGTTTCCTGTGTGCAATCGGGGGTTGTCTCCACGTCGTTGTTCTGAGCGTGTTGCCGTGTTGGGTTGGCAAATATTTTGGTTGATCATACCCATCTTGCATGCCCTCCGCAACAACAATCCTGTAACCACCAGCTGCCAGCGATTTGTCAGGAAACGCTCACGCGCATGTGCGAGGGGCCGACGAACTGCGCGTAAATCGTTTCCGCATTTCCTGCGGGCTGCGCATTCATGGCGTGCATCGTGGCTGATGCGTGCGCGTTGACAAGGTCGTCATAAGCGGTTTGAATGCGAGGGCTTCCAACTCCATGCACCCATGACCACCTTATCCGAAGTTGCCCGTCTGGCCGGTGTTACCTCGGCCACTGTGTCCAACGTCTTGCGCCAGCGCGGCAAGGTCGGCGAGCAGACGCGCCAGCGCGTGCTGGAGGCGGTTGCCCAGCTCGGCTATCGGCCGCATCTGACGGCCCGTGCGCTGGCCGAAGGTCGCGCGCCGACACTGGCGCTGGTGGTCTCCAGCATCGCCAATCCCTTCTATCCGGAATTCGCCCTGGCCGCCGAACGCGCGGCGCGCGAGCGCGGTCGTTTCCTGATCGTCTGCAATACCAACGACGATCCTGATACCGGTCGCGCTTATCTGGATCAGATCGCCGGCACGCTCTCCGATGGCGTACTCATCATGAATGCCAACCTGCCCATGGATGAGTTGAAGAAGACCGAACAGCGCGGCGCACCGGTCGTACTTTGCATGTGGGAAAAACCCGATGCACCGCCCGAGCTGCCCTGCATCGCGGTGGATTTCTTTGCGGCCGGCGCCATCGCTGCGCAGCACCTGGTGGGGCTGGGCCATCGCCACATCGGTGCGCTGGTGGGCAGCAAGAAGAGCGGCATCCATGCCGAGCGCTATCGCGGCTTCGTGGAAGCCTGTGCCGCCGCAGGCATCAAGCACACCCTGCAGCGCACCCGCTATATCGGCGACACGGTCGAATCCGGCTACCAGGCCACCATGACGCTGCTGCGCGAGGAGCCGCAACTGACCGCCATCTTCGCCAGCAATGACCTGCCCGCGCTGGGCGCGATGAATGCCATTGCCGACCTTGGTCTGAACGTGCCACGCGATATCTCCGTGACCGGCATCACCGACATCCAGTGGGCGCGGGTCTCGCGTCCTGCGCTGACCACCGTGGCGGTGCCGACCGAAGAGGCGGCCCGCATGTCCATCGACCTGCTGCTGGCCCTGATCGAAGGGCGCAGTCCCTCGCCCGTCATGCGCGTGACCGCGACCCCGCAACTGGTGCAGCGCGCCTCCACGGCGGCGCCGCGCAAGGACTTCCCGTCGGCTTTTTCGTGAGGGATGCCGAAGGGAGCCCGGCATTGGTATGCGGCCTGACCAGCGCCGTGCGGCAAGTCCACTCGGAAGCAGGCGCAGTCCTGGACGAGCTCGAGCTCTGCGACGCACTGCATCTGCTGGAGCAGCGCCAGACCTGGCGCGTCTTTTGTGACCGTTCGGTCCTGGACATCAGCGAGCAGATCCTCACTGAGCATCGCCAGGACAATAGCGTTCTGGCGGCCGCCTTGCACTCTACGCGCGCAATGGCCTGGTCCTTGATGCGCCATGGATGGCCGCGCTGATGCAGGAGTGGTTGCCGGCGCGCCCATCTGGGTGATCAGACTGCGCTGGACGTACCGATTTACTGCAATGCGTTTGAATGCGTCCGGAGCGACACCGCCATCGTGCCGTCGTATGACCCGGACCAGCTGCTCAAGCTGGGGATGATGAGTGCGCTCGTCGTCGGGGATGGAGACAAGGAGGTCGATGTCGATGAGATGGGGGGGCATCGCCGTGCTGATCTGGTCGCTGTCCAATAGCGGCGCTGCCTGAAGGCACATCAAACAAAAACGCCGCTGCATGTGCAGCGGCGCTTGTCTTCATGCAGCAAGGGAAGCGCCCTGGGCCTACCCCTCCCCGCAAGGCCATCGATCACGCATTGCGCGGATTACGCCCATGCTTGCGCTGATACATCGCCTGGTCAGCCGCATGCAGCAAGGCGCTGAAGTCGCACATCTCCGACGGCGTCACCGTGGCTGCGCCGAGGCTGATTTCGATATCCGTATGCGGCCACCTCACGCGTGCCACCGCCTGCCTGATGCGTTCGGATACCTGCAATGCGCCGGTCTCGTCGGTATCCGGCAGGATCAGCGAGAACTCATCGCCACCGTAGCGCGCCAGGAAATCGCTGGCACGCAGCGGCGAGCGCAACACACGAGCAAGCTGTACCAACAGCGCATCACCGGCGGGGTGACCATAGGTATCGTTGTATTGCTTGAAGTAATCCACGTCCACCATCAGCATGGTCAAGGGGCGGGCGTTGCGCAGATGGCGCGTCCACTCCTCGCGCAGGCGTGAATCAAAACTGCGGCGATTGCCGATGCCGGTCAGGGCGTCGGTCAGCGTCTGCTGCTCCAGCTTCTGCATGGCGCGATGGCTGTCGATCTGCGCTTCGAGCTGGCGTGCCAGCTTCTGGAAAGCTTCGCGTTGCGCCGGAGTCAGCGTGCGCGGTGCGCGGTCCATCACGCACAGCGTACCCAGGAGATCGCCATTGCCCGATACCAGCGGCACGCCCGCATAAAATCGCACCGCCGGATTGCCGCGGGCCAATGCACTGGTGGCAAAGCGCAGATCGCCGGCCAGGTCACTGACCTCGGTAACCTGGCCCGGCGTACGCGCGGCCAGTTCACACAGCGAGAAGTCGACGGCATGACGCAGTACACCGGTCTGACCGGGGAAGCGCCACCATTGGTTGCGAGCATCACCGCGGCCATTGTTGACCGAGAGGTAAGGATGCTGCAGGCCGATATCGGCGTGCAGCTGGCTGAACATGCCCATGGGGGTGCCGCAGACGCTGGAGGCCAGCGAGATGAAGTCGGACAGGGCCGGTTCCAGCCAGGCATCGGCATCGCTGTCGGTATGCGCCAGCTCGATGCGCTGGGCAGGGTCTTGCGGGTTCGCGCGATGCGTAGCCTGGGACCGCTTGAAAATGGAGCGTTCGGGAGTGTACTGAGCGTGCAAGTCTCGAATGTTCATGGCGCGATACTCGTGAGGGTTGTGGTGCGTTATGTTCGGTCACCGTCTGCGCAGCGCTATGCAGTGGGGGACGGTGCGGCAAGTCAGTGTGCAAGTGGAAATATTTTTCTTTTTTCTTCACCGCACACCATGTTGCCCTGCGACATCAAGGTAGCAGATCAAGTTCGGAAGTAAACCGCTTGGGAACATCCGCTTACAATTTATACGCGTTCCTATTGCAAACGATGCTATTCCGATCACATACAGACAGCTTGGCTGATCATGCTGACAATTGACGTTTTATTAGTCTCTTGCCGACGGTAAGTGAGGATAGTTTCTTCGCAGGCAAATGAACATCGGACAGCACCACTTTCGCGTGTCAGCGGATTCTTATATTGCTCTGCAATATTTCATGCAAAGGACGACAGAAAGGCGTC
This sequence comes from Herbaspirillum sp. C7C8, assembly GCF_022627875.1. Lineage (NCBI taxonomy): Bacteria > Pseudomonadati > Pseudomonadota > Betaproteobacteria > Burkholderiales > Oxalobacteraceae > Herbaspirillum > Herbaspirillum sp. C7C8. The sequence goes on along the minus strand of NZ_JABXGG010000004.1, from coordinate 247,552 downwards.
GCCGGACAGCGACACAACAGCGTCGCCACAGGGAGACGATTAATGCTTGCCAAGCGCGGTGGTCGTAAATAAACTCTGCCGTTCCTTGTTTGATCCGATCAACGTTTTTGAAAGCAGAGATGTCGACCCAGCCCAAAGCAGGCGCAGTCCTGTTCGCCAAAGATGTAGCCCGCCTCGCCGCGTTTTATGCGCAGGTGCTGGCGGTGGTTCCCAAGCAGGCCCAGGCCGAGAAGGTAGTGATCGAGGCCGAGGATTTCCTGCTGGTGATTCATGCGATTCCACAAGCCACGGCAGCCAAGGTGGAGATTTGTTCACCACCGGTGCTGCGCGAGAACGTGCCGGTGAAGCTCTTCCTTCCCGTGCGTTCACTTGCCCACACGCGCCTGTCTGCCGAGCAGCTCGGCGGTGGCATGAAGCCCGCCGCGGCTGAATGGAACGGACCGGATTTCCGTGCCTGCGATGGCTTCGATCCGGAAGGCAACGTAGTGCAGTTCCGCGAGGTCCTGCGCGAAACGGCGCTGGCGTCCTGAACGCGTGATGCACCGGGGAGAAGGCAGCGCGGCATCACAAGAACAGCATCGCGCTGTGTCCTTCACCCGAAAAAAAGCCGCCCGGTTGCACCGCGCGGCTTTTCGTTTTGGGGTGTCCGCTGCCAGGGCAGCAGGGTCACGCCATCGGCTTATTGCAGGGCGACCTTGAAATAGGTCTCGCGCTGCATGTCGACCACTTCCACGGTGATCTGCACCTGGAGATCCTTGGGCCAGCTCTGGTCCTTCTGGATCGCCGCACCCAGCAGGTCCGACACCGTCTTCTTTTCTTCCAGCGTGCGGCCGGTCAGGATGGCCAGGCGCAGTGCGACGAAGGCACGCTTGGCCTCGGCAGCGGTACCGACCAGGTAGTTGTCCAGGCGCACGGCACGCGCCTTGATGGCGTTCTCTTCAAAGTGGCCGCTGGCCACCAGTGCCTGGTTGAGCTTGAGCAGGGTGGGCTGCACATCGAGCGCGAGATTGCCGGTGTATTCCAGAACGAGATGGGGCATGGTGTTTCCAGTCCTTGTGATTGAATGGTGGGAGCAAAGTCAATGATGAGGCTCAACACTGTAAGTCAAAATGACCCCGCGCGAGATTGGGGTCACTGATGCGGCCAATCATCAGGACAAATACCCCGACAGCTTGCCCAGGTCGATGTTGCCCCCGCTGATGATCACGCCCACGCGCTTGCCCCGCAGCTGGTCCTTCAGCTTGCGGGCCGCGGCAAAGCCCAGGCAGCCGGTCGGTTCCACCACCATCTTCATGCGTTCGGCAAAGAAGCGCAGGCCCGACACCAGCTCGGCGTCGCTGACCGTATGGATGTCGTCCACCAGCTCGCGGATGACCTCGAAGGTGTACTTGCCCAGGTGCTGCGTCTGGGCGCCATCGGCAATGGTCTTGGGGGTATCGATGTGCACGATCTGGCCTGCGCGCAGCGATTGCTGGCCATCGTTGCCCGCTTCCGGCTCGACGCCATAAATCTTGCAGTCGGGCGACAGCGCCCGCGCCGCCAGTGCCGCGCCCGAGAGCAGGCCGCCGCCGCCCAGGCAGACGAAGAGCGCATCCAGCGGGCCGGTTTCCTGCAGCAGTTCCAGCGTGGCCGTTCCCTGACCGGCCATCACGTGCGGATGGTCGTAGGGCGGGATCAGCGTCATCTTGCGTTCGGCCGCCAGGCGCGCACCGATGGCTTCGCGGTCCTCGGTATAGCGGTCATACATCACGACCTCGGCACCGTAACCGCGCGTGGCAGCCACCTTCGCCGCAGGCGCGTCCTGGGGCATGACGATTACCGCCGGAATACCCAGCAGCTGCGCCGCCAGCGCCGTCCCCTGGGCATGGTTGCCGGAAGAGAAGGTGATCACGCCATGCTTGCGCTGCTCGCTGTCGAATTGTGAAAGCGCATTCATGGCGCCACGGAACTTGAAGGCGCCCATGCGCTGGAAGTTCTCGCACTTGAAGAACAGTTGCGCGCCAACCTCCGCATCGGCCGTGCGCGAGCGCAGTACGGGCGTCTTGTGGGCCCAGGGCTTGATGCGTTCGGCAGCCAGCAGGACGTCGGCAAAGCTGGGCAATTCGGTGGAACTGGAGAGGGGAATCATGAGGTTTCCTTCAAGTGGGATGGAAAGATGAGGACCTTGAGCATGGCAAGCGATGAAGGCGCGGAGCGCAGCCCTCACTCCTTCTCGTCGTTGTAGACCGTCGCGCGCGACACCCCCAGGTGCGCGGCCACGATTTCGGCCGAGCGCCGCACATCCATGCAGCCGGACTGCCGCAACTCACGCATGAGCTGGCGGCGGTCCTCGGCCTTGAGACTACGCGGGGTGGTCGACATTCGGGCGGCAAAGGCATCGATGCGACTGCGCAGGGCATCGGCGCCTGCCGGCTCCAGCGTCTCGGCCACGCGCACTGCGTTGTCGATGCCGCCGAACTGGCGCAGCATGCCTTGCAGTGCGCCGAACAGGGTCAGATCGATGTTCATGCACAAGGCGGCCACGTATTTGCCGTCGGCATCCTTGATGCCGATCGAGGTGCTCTTGGCCTGGCGTCCGTCGGGCAGGGTGTTGGCGTAATTGGTCAGGACCTGCGGATAGCTCTCGTCGGCGATGCGTGCCAGTCCCAGTTCGGTGGTGGCATCTCCTACCTCGCGGCCGGACAGGTTGTTGTGCAGGGCGACGATGGAGTGATCCGCGTCACGCAGGTCGTGCAGCACCACTTCGCAGAAGGGGGCGAAGGTCTCACCCAGGCCCTTGGCCACCTGCTGCAATTGCGAAAGCAGCAGGGCATGGTCGGGACGGTCAGGTTTCTTTTTGCGGGGGCGGGAGGTCATGCGATACATATTATCTAAAATTAGACGGTATGTATAGCCGCGATGTTGCGCTGCATTCTCGTCCGCTTGCGAGGGGCTTTCCGGACTGCAAGACGGTGCCTGTTGCTATCATGAGCTCTTGTTCATGACTGTTCTGTCCAGCCGTCCATCCCTGAGCGCACCCATGAGAGACCTTCCCCCCACGGCCACCCTGCGGGCCTTTGAAGTCGCCACCCGCCATCCCAGTTTCACCTCCGCCTCGGAAGAGCTGCATGTCACGCAGAGTGCGGTCAGCCACCAGCTGCGCCACCTCGAAGCGCTGTGGGGCATGCCGCTGTTCCAGCGCGGCAAGTCCAATACACTGACCCCGGCCGGGGCCGCACTGGCGCCGGTGGTGCGCGAGTTCTTCGCCCGCCTTGAAGCCACCCTGGCCGAGCTGCGCGCGCAGGAAGGGCGGCAGCCGCTGAAGGTCAGTACCACCTATTCCTTTGCGCTCAAATGGTTGCTGCCCCGGCTGCCCGCGCTGGCACAGGCCCATCCCGAGCTGCTGGTGACGTTGGAGACCACCGATACGGCCATCCACTTCACGCCGTCCGAACCGGATGTGGCGATCCGCTTCGGTCCCGGCCACTATCCCAGCCTGTTTTCCGAATTCCTGTTCCGCGAGCAGGTGTTCCCGGTGGCCAGCCCGGCCCTGCTGGCGCGCCTGGGCATGCCGCGCAAGCCGGCCGACCTGCGCCGCTATCCCTTGCTCACGCGCGCCGGGGCCGACATGGTGCCGAAATGGGACCTGTGGTTCCAGCAAGCCGGGGTGAGTGTCTCGGCCTTGCGGGAAAGCGTGCGCCTGGCCGATACCAACATGACGCTCGAGGCGGCGCTGCTGGGCCAGGGCGTGGCCCTGGCCCGCAGCGGCCATGTCGAGCAGGAACTGGCCAATGGCAGCCTGGTGCGGCTGTTCGAGCTGGCCTTGCCTTCCCCGCTGGCCTATTACTTTGTCTGCCCCAAGGGCGTGGAGACGCAGCCGCACGTGGCCAGTTTCCGTGCCTGGCTGCTGGCGCAGTCACAGGTCGCCGGTGCGCGCTACTGAGATGCGGGGTCACCGCATCGTCACCAGGCATGAGGATTTGTTCATGACGGGATGAGGAGACTTCGCTTCTGTCTGGCGGCGCTCCTGCTTACCATGGCGCATGCCCTTGCCTGTCGTCCTGCTCATCCTCCTTGCCGCCGTCCTGCATGCCAGCTGGAATGCGCTGCTGCGCAACGGCACCGATCGCCTCTGGTCGATGACCGTGATGTGCCTGGCCGTCGCCCTGGCCAGCCTGGCCGCCACGTCGTGGCTGCCGGTACCGTTGCCGGCCAGCTGGCCGTATGGAGTGCTCTCGGCCCTGCTGCACGTGGGCTACAACCTGTTCCTGGTGCGCAGTTACCGCAGCGGTGAGCTGGGCCAGACCTATCCGATCGCGCGTGGAAGCTCGCCCCTGCTGGTCACGCTGGGCGCGGCCCTGCTCGCCGGCGAGACGCCGGGACCGCAGGCGCTGCTGGGCATCGGGCTGGTATCGGGCGGCATCATCGCCCTGGCATTCCGGGGCCGCAGGGTGGCACTGCCCGGCCTGCGCTATGCCCTGGGGACCGGCTGCTTCATCGCGGCCTACAGCGTGGTGGATGGCCTGGGTGTGCGGCTCGCGGGCAACCCCATGGCCTATACCGCATGGATGTGCGCGGGATGGGGCTTGCTGATGCCCGCCGTCTTCATGGCCTGGCGGGGCCCCCGTGCATTGTGGCAGCCGCCCGCATCGGCGGCGACATTTGCCACCGCCTTCGCAGGCGGTCTGGTGTCGCTGCTGGCCTATGGCATCGTCATCCAGGCCATGGCGCTGGCGCCCATGGGCGCAGTCTCGGCGCTGCGCGAAACCAGCGTCTTGTTTGCCGCCATCATCGGCCGGTTGTTCCTGGGCGAGACGCTGAGCTGGCCACGGGTACTGGCCTGTGCCGCCATTGCAGCAGGGACGGTACTGATCGGTTGATCCGGTGGCTGTTCCCGCCGCTGCTCCCCTGCCGTTTTGCTCACTCCAAGGAGATCCGTCATGACTCATGCGTCATCGAAGCCCGTCATCCTCATCACCGGCGGCAGCCGCGGCATGGGAGCCGCCACCGCGCGGCTGGCCGCCGAACGCGGCTACGATGTGGCCTTCAGCTATCTGCGCGATGCGCCAGCGGCCGATTCGGTGGCGGCCGATATCGCGCAGCGCGGCGCACGGGTGCTGGCGCTGCGGGCCGACAGTGCCGACCCGGACCAGGTGGCGCAGCTCTTTGCTGCCATCGATGCGCGCTTCGGCCGCATCGATGTGCTGGTCAACAATGCGGCCATGCTGGAGCGCCAGTCACGCATGGAAGACCTGGGTTTCGCGCGCATGCAGCGCATCTTCGCGGTCAATGCCATCGGTCCCATGCTGTGCGCGCAGCAGGCGGTCAGGCGCATGGCCTATCGGCACCAGGGCAGGGGCGGGGTGGTGATCAACGTGTCGTCGGCCTCGGCCCGCCTGGGCAGTCCCAACGAGTATGTCGACTACGCCGCCTCGAAGGGCGCACTGGAAACCTTCACCACGGGACTGGCCAAGGAAGTCGCCCGCGAAGGGATCCGCGTCAACTGCGTGCGGCCCGGCCACATCTACACCGACATGCACGCCAGCGGTGGCGAACCGGACCGGGTCAACCGGGTCAGGGAATCCATCCCCATGGGGCGGGGCGGACAGCCCGAGGAAGTTGCGCGCGCCATTCTCTGGCTGGCCAGCGAGGAAGCTTCCTTCAGTACGGGGACCTTTCTGGACGTGACCGGAGGCAAGTGAGGCCGGCCTAAATCTTCAGCATCAACAAGCGCAGGGCCACGGCCCTGGTCCCTGTGCGGCAATTCATCCTGTCCACAGGCTGGCGTGCAGCGTCCGTTCAGGCATACACCGCGCCGAAGCGGTTGCCGAGCAGCTCCGGCAAGCTGATCTGTTCCTGGCGGATGAAACCGCGCGCTGGCAGTCGACCTGTACGGAACAGGTCCAGCGCCGCGCAGACACCGGCAGCCGTGCTGGACTGGATGGCGCTCTCGCGCTCCTGCGCGAAGATCTTGCGGGTGAAGACTTCCTGCATCAGCTTGCCTTCCCGCAAGCCGCTGACGGTAATGAACACCAGCACCACATCCTGCAAGGTCGCCGGCACGCTCTTGCGCAGGATGTCCTTGAGCAAGCCCGGATCATGCCGCAGCCCGAGATCGCCCAGCAGGAATTTCATGCGCTGCTGGTGGCCGGGGTAGCGCACCGACTTGTAGTCGAGATTGCGCACCTTGCCGGCTAGCGTCTCACACAGGCTGCCCAGGCCGCCCGAGGTATTGAAGGCTTCGTACTCCACCCCTTCCAGCGAAAAGTGTTCGAGGTCGGCCAGGGGATCGACCATGACCCGCTCGCCGTCGCGCAAGGCTTCGCAGGGATGGCAGTACTCGTTGATGAGACCGTCCACGCTCCAGGTCAGGTTGTATTTCAATTCATTGGTTGGATACTGCGGCAGCGCACCGACGCGCATCTTGATCTCGTGCACTTCTTCAAAGCCGGCGGCCAGATGGTGCGCGGCAATCCCGATGAAGCCCGGGGCCAGACCACATTGCGGCATGAAGGCGCAGGGAGCACCCTCGGCCAGAGCTGCGATGGCGCGGCTCGCCTGCACATCCTCGGTCAGGTCGAAGTAGTGGGTGCCGGTCTGGCGCGCGACCGTGGCCACGCTCGTGGCCATGTGATAGGGCAGGGCATTGATGACCACGTCGGCGCGTTGCAGCAGTGCCGCCAAGGCCAGCGGGTCGGACGAGTCGAGCACGGCCTTTTCGGCATGCACGCCCGCGATGGCCTGCAAGGCCGCTGCATCGCGGTCGGCGATGGTGACCTGGTAGTCGCGGCCCTCGCCGCATTGCGCCAGCAGGCGGGCGATGGTCTGGCCGATGTGGCCGCAGCCGAGGATGACGGTACGCATGAGGGGCTCCTGAATGAAGATGGATACGATGATTCATTCTAGGTAGCCGCCGTGACGGAAACCATTGCCAGATCGTCAGAAAGTAGCGGAGATTTCGTCACTTTGCAGTGCAGTTTCGTCATTATGTAGCGACGCCAATGCAATCCGGCGAAATCGACGTGCTTTTCAGCGCGTCCTGGCCGCATCCCCCCGATCAATCTTGCGGGCCAGCACCACCGAGGTAGTGGTCTTGAGCACGCCTTCCATCTCGCCGATCTGGTCCAGGATCTTGTCCAGCTGTTCGGGCGTATTGACGCGCAGCCAGGCCACGTAATCATATTCGCCACTGACCGCGCAGAGCTGGTGGACTTCCGGGATGCGGCCGAAGCGGCGAATCACGTCGCGCCCGGCGCGCGGCTGCACAGTCACGCCCACGTAGGCTTGCAGGCTGGCATCGACGACCTCGCGTCCGAGCTTGAGGGTATAGCCGCCGATGATGCCGGTCTGCTCCAGCCGCTCGATACGGGCTACTACGGTAGTGCGCGCGACTCCCAGGCGCCGTGCAATCTCGGCCACCGGTTCACGGGCATTGAGCTGGAGGATGGAAAGGAGTTGACGGTCGATGTCGTCGAGTTGGTCCAGCCTGGTCATCCCGGTTCTCCTGATCGATGCTACACAATGACGAAACAACGCTACATTTCGTCAGTGTAGACCAGCAGGCAGGGGGCCACAGGCATCAGTCTCAAATGCCGGTTCCGGATCGAATCATTGCGAGGCGGGTTTGCCCTTGGCCGGCCTGGGATAAACCTTCAGCACATCGATGGCTTGAGCATAGGACGAACTCCAGGTCTGCTCGTGCAGGGCCGCCACGCGCCGTGCCATGGCGGCATCGTGCAGCACCACTTCGAGATTGCGCGAGTTGTCCAGGTAGCCACCGGCCCAGTTGCTGGTGCCGATCCAGGCGATCTTGCCATCGATGCTCATGGCCTTGGTATGGATCACCCGTGCGAAGGGAATGAAACCGCTCTTGGCCTGTGGCAGCGTGACGATGCGGATTTCCACGTTGGGCAGCAGCGCCAGGCTCTGCAGATAGCGGATGGCCGGTGCCTCGGTGTTCCAGTTGGAGACCATCAGCTTGATCTTTACGCCTCGGGTGGCTGCGGCGCGCAGGGCATCATCGATCACGGCGTAATAGGGCCGGGTGTGATTGGGTCCGTAGGACAGCGGGGCGTAGTCCAGCAACTGCACGCGTATCTCCTGTTGTGCCTGACCGATCAGACGCACCAGTTCACTTTGCGAATCCCCCACGCCGGGCGGATTGTAGGCGTTCGGACTGGCCACCAGATAGTTGCCGCGTGCCACATCGGCCGCGACTACGCTGTGGTTGGTCATCACCGGAGTCTGCCCGGCGGCGATGGCGGCCTGTGCCGCCCAGTCGATCTCGAAGATCGCCTGTACCTGTGCCGCCACGGTCGGGTCGGTGATCTTCAGTCCGGTCTCGTGGATGTGCGAGAACGAACGCCAGTCGAAGTTCTGGCTACCCACGTAGGCAGTGCGACCATCAACCACGAAATACTTGGCGTGGATGATGCCGTTGCCGGTCATGCGGGAATAATCGATCTGGCGGAACTCCAGGTTGGGGATGCGCTTGAGCTTCTCGATGGTGGCCGGGACCGAGGCGAACTCGCCCTTCTTTTCCATCAGGAAGCGGATCTTCACGCCGCGCCGCCCGGCCGCCTCCAGGTGCGCCATGATGTCGTCGAGCGCTTCCCCATCCTGCCCCGCCACGTAGAACTGGCCAAAGACGATCTCGCGCTGTGCGCTATCGAACATTTCCTTCCACACCAGCGCTGCATCGCGCAGGTCCGGCGTGGCCAGCGTGGTCTCGCGGGGGACCGTGTGCACCAGTTCGAAGCCGGGGATGGCGAATTCGGCGTGGACCGGGCAGACGAGCGAGAGGGCCAGCCCGAAGGCGGCAGCGAGACGAAGCAGTAGACGGCGTGGCGCGAGTTTCATGGTGTCGGAGAAGGTGATGTCAGCGTTGCGCTCAGGCGATATGCAGCTTGCCCTGCGGTTGCGGGCTGTGCTGGGGTTGCGGGTCCAGACGGCCGACGCAGGCGCGCAGCATCAGCACCTTGAGATGGTCGTTGATGCGCTCGATGCGTTCCTGGAACAGATTGAAGAAGAACATGCCGACCACGGCGATGCCGATGCCCAGGGCCGTCGCATAGAGCGCCGTACCGATGCCCTGCGACACCTGGCCCGGATCGGAGACGCCCGACACGGCCAGCGCCTTGAAGGTATCGATGATGCCCAGGATGGTGCCCAGGAGGCCCAGCAGGGGCGCAGCAGTCACGATGGTATCGAGGATCCACAGGCGCTGCTGCACTTCGCCGCGCTTGGCGATATAGACCGACTCGCTGAAATCTTCCAGGTCTTTCTCGGTGTGCAGATGGTGCTTTTCGGCCAGGATGTCCGAGACCAGCGCCAGCGGCAGGCTGGGACGGGTGGTCAGTTCGGGCGGCAGCTCTTGCAGGTGCTGCACCGCATGGGTCATGGCGCGTTCCAGTCCTGTGGCCTGGCGCATGGTGTAAGCGAAGAACAGACCGCGTTCGACGATGACGAAGATGGCCAGTGCCGCGCAGGCATACATCAGATAGAAAGCCAGTTCGTGGAGTAGTTGCATGTTCATGCTTGCCTCTCTTGCGTTGATGGGCGGCCCGTGCTGCTGGTGCGGGCCGCCCGGTTCAGACCGCGATCAGAAATCCGCAGTCAGGGTGATGGTGAAGGTGCGCGGGGCACCGATGTAGAGCGACGGGGCGGTGCCGGCAATGCCGTTGACCGCCACGGCATTGGTGGTGAACTGGCTGCCGCTGCCGCCATTGAGGTTGAGGTACTGCTTGTCGAAGAGGTTGTAGAGGTTCAGCCGCACGGTCGGCTTCTTCAACCAGGTGGTGGATGCGAAGGTCATGCCGGCACCGGCGTTGAACAGGGTGTAGCCCCCCAGGGTGTCGTCGTTGACCAGCGTGGTGTAGCGGCGGCCGGTGTACTTGGCCTGACCGAACACATACCAGCCATCCTGCTGGTATTGCAGCGACAGGCCCGAGAGCCAGTTCGGCGTATCCGGGAATTGCTTGCCCGAGGTCGGCAGGTACTGGGTCGCGCTGTTGCGCAGGTCCTGCTTCATCTTGCTCTTGATGTAGGACAGCGAGCCGTACATCGACAGGTTGCGCGTGAAGGCATAGCCGCTTTCCAGTTCCAGGCCGTGCGAGCTGGCGTCGCCCACGTTGTAGTCGGTCTTGTTGGCGGTGTCCGGGTTGTAGGCGCTGGCGATGCGGTTGTGATAATCGATGTAGAACAGCGAGCCCGAGGCCATCCACTTCTCGGTGTTGTAGCGATAGCCGAGGTCGTAGTTCCAGGAGGTTTCCTTGTCCACCGGCACCTCGCGCTGGGTGGCGCCGACCAGTTGACCGTTGACGATGGTGCCGCCCGAGAGCAGGCCGAAGTAGGAGAAGTTGCCTGGTGCCTTGAAGTTCTTGGCGGCGTTGAAGAACACCGACTGCTTCTCATCGAGCTGGAAGCGTACGCCCAGGCTGGGCAGGAAGTCTGCGTAGTTCTTCTTGACCTTGTAGAAGGCGGCGCTGGAATAGCTGTTGGTCCCGCTGGTGGAGCCGGTGCTGGGGTAGTTGGTGAAGTCCCGGTCAATGGAGGAATAGCGGCCACCGACTTGCACGTTGAGCTTGTCGTTCATCATGCTGATGCTGTCCTGCAGGAAGATCGACTGGGCCGTGCTGACGGTCATGGTGTCGCGGTACTGGAGCAGGGAGCCATCGGCATTGCGCAGCCACAGGTCGGAGCTGTCCTGCCACAGATCGGCGATGTTGCCGTTGTTGTCCACGCGGCTGAAGGGGCCGGTCTGCTGGTGGCGCGCGCGTTCGACCCAATAGCCGGCCAGGATGCGATGGTTGTCCAGCTGCTGGTTGAACTTGAAGGTCACGCCCGGACGGTAGGTACGGGTGCGGCTGCCTTCGTAGGCATAGACGGTATCGAGACGGTCGCCATCGCCGTTGACGTCGGCGACGCCACCACCGAGCTGACTGGCGCCGGCCACGCCGCCTTCACGCACGGTCTGCAGCTGGTTGCCGCCGGTGCCGAAGCCGTACCAGAAGTAGGGATCGATATCGAGGCTGGCGGTCGGGCTCAGCTGGAAGTGCGCATTGACGGTGCCCAGCCAGTTCTCGAAGGGATTGAGGTTGTAGGCGTAGTAGCCATTGCCGGCGATGTTGGCGGCCACGTTGGGCGCATAGGTCGTGTCGTTCTGCGCGGTACCGGCCACGGCCGGCTGGTGCTGCGGCACGGTGCTGCCGTAATCGGCATTGCTGCCGAACTGGGCGATCTGGGCCTTGGTCAGCGAGCGGTAGTTGTTGTTGAGCTGGCGGTTGTAGAGCAGGTTGGCATTGATGAAGCTGCCCTGGCCCAGGTTGAAGTTGGTGCCAATGTCGACGTGATCCTTGATGGCACCGCCCGGTCCCTTGAACTTGTCGGCCGTGGTCTTGGAGTACGAGATGAAGAACTTGAACTTGTCATCGAACAGCTTGCCCGAATCGAAGCGCACATAGCGCTTCCAGAGGCTGTTGGAACCGAAGGCATTGGTCACGCGGATGCGTTGCTGGTCTTCCGGTGCGCAGAAGGTCATGCCGATGTTGCCGCCGGTGGCGCCCACGTGGGGGGCTTCGGTATCGGTCGACCCCTGGGTCACGAAGACGTTGCACAGGTTGTCAGGCTCCGTGTACTCCTGCGGATACACCGCGAAGTTGCCGGAGTCGTTGACCGGTGCGCCGTTGATGGTGAAGCCCAACTGGTCGCTGTTGAAGCCGCGCACGCGGATGTTGCCGCCGAACAGGCCCGTGCCGTCGTTGTCATAGGTGTTCACGCCCGGCAGCAGGTTGATCATCTGGTAGGGCGTACCGGTGGGCGATTGCTTCTCGATGTAATCACGGTTGACCGAGCTGCGCGCCTTGGGCGAATCCTCGGCCTGGATCAGGCCGGTCGCAGCAGCGGTGCCGGCACTGGCGCTGCCGCCTCCCTGTACGGTCACGGTCCCCACATCGGTCGTGGTCTGGGCGAAGGCCGGTGCGCCCGCCATGAAGATCCCGGATATCAGCAAGGACAGCCGGGTAAGTTTGCATTGCATGTCGTGTTCCCCTGGGTTTGTTGGACTACATGTTGAAATCGTTGCGCCCGGCTACCGCCCCTTTCTGCAGGGCAGCTCAGACGGGAATGAATTCCAGATCGGCAGTGAATCGGTGCGTGCTCTCGCCCTGGTAGCTGTCTTGCGGGAAGGGGGCAAAGGTGGCGCGGTGGATGGTCTTGCGGGCCGCGTCATCGAGCAGCATGGAGTTCGAGGAACTCTCGATGCCGCTGTCGACCACGCTGCCATCGCGCTTCAGGACGAACCACACGCGCACCTTGCCTTGCGGCCGCAGGGTGCTGGCCTCGCGGCCGGTCGGATAACGCTTGATGCTGTTGAGATGCGCACGCAGCAGGCCGACGTAGGTCTGTTCGATCCTGGCGGTATCGACCGGCGGCGGCGCCGGTGGTGTCACCGCAGCGGCCTGCACCGGGGGGGTAGCCGGGGCGCTGGCGGCCGGCAGGATGGGCGCTTCCGACGACGGCGGCGCCGGTTCCACCGGTGCCGGCGCTTGCCTGACCGGGGCCGGCTTGGACACGGGCTTGGGCGCTTCCTGTTTCCTGGGTGGTTCCACGGGTTTGGGCGGCGGCTCCACTTGCGGCTTGGGTTGCGGCGGTGTGGGCGGTGGTGGCAATTCGGTCAGCGAGATCTGCACCGGCTGCGGATCTTCCTTGCGCTTGAGTTCGCTGGCCTTCTGCACCCCGGCCAGGATGAGCACGGCCAGCACCAGCAGCGACGGCAGCGTGGCCAATGGCTCACGCAAGCGGAAGAGGACGGGAACGTTCATCATCATGGCCTGCGGGTGGCAATCGAGATGGAATCGAAACCGCCCTTCTTGAGCGTATCCATCACGTCGACCAGGCGCTGCACTTCCACGCCACGGTCGCTGTTGATGATGAGGTTGAGTTTTTCGCCTTCGCCGCGCAGCTTGTCCAGGCGGGCGGTGAGCGCGTCCAGGGTGGTGTTCTCGCCATCGACCTGGATCACCTCATCCTTGGCGATGGTGATGACGGCCTTGGTCTGCGGTTTCAGGTCCTGGGCGGTAGACGAGCTGGGCAGCCGGGTCTTCAGTCCCAGTGCCGGAATCACGTTCAGGCTGATCAGCACGAAGAAGACCAGCAGGAACATCATCACGTCGATCATCGGAATGATCTCGACACGGGCCTTCCGTTTTTTGGGTTCGTCCCAACTGCGCATGCCACACTCCTCGAAGCTTCGTTATACGATTTGTAGCGCTATAGTTTTTATAGCGATGCGCAGCGTAGCGAGGAAATGTGTCGTGCGTATTACACCATGCAGGTTTGCGTTAAGCGGTGTGAAGCAATGCTGACGGTCCACCGCCTGCATGAAGATGTCGCTGACGCCTGCCGGCGACAGCGGTGGAAGTCGTGATCAGCGGCGTGGCAGCGGCCTGCGCGGCAGCAGCGACAGCAGCAGCTTGCACAGGTAGACCACGATCAGCGAGCCGGAGAGGTCGCCGATGGACATGACCACCAGGCCGCTCCAGAAATCCGGATAGACCCCGCGCAGGACGAACCAGATCAGCTGGAACAGCGGATTGGAGAGTGCATACAGCAGGATGCAGGCCATCAGTCGGGTGGTATTGAGGTTGACCAGATTGCGGCCCAGGTCCAGGCCGGAGAGGGTGAGCCGGTAGGCCAGGTAGGGGGCAGCGGCGGAGATCAGGCAGTAGCCTGCCGCCGTGACCAGGTCGTGCGGGAACAGCTGGTAGGTCGCCGCCGTGGCCAGCGAGCCCACCAGCAGGCCCACGCAGCCGGCCTCGGCAAAGAGCAGCGTGCAGATCAGGCGTACCCCGGCAGGCAGGTAGATCCAGGCAATGCCCTCGGTGAACTGGGTGCGCCGGAACAGCCATTCATTGATCGAATAGAACAGGAAATAGCACAGCGCCGTACCGGCAATGGCGGCCAGGTGGGTGCGCAGGGCAGGGCGGAGGTCGGAGGAGGCTTGCATGACGGGAGGGGGAGACATGCGCAACGGCGCGTATGTTACCCATTAAGCTGGCCGGCTGCACCTCCACAATTTTCGACAGTGTGGCGTGCCAGCCGCGCAAATGGTCGCGCAAACGGTCGCAGTGGACGAGTTGGCGCCGGTCAAGACCTTAAAGATTGCACTTTCAGGCAGGGCCGGCGTATGATTCGCTATCAATTCTGGAACGATGTGGCAGGCAAATGGGACCCCGCCAGTCGTACCGCACTTGCAATACAACAACCAACACCATCGTCACATGGGTAAAAACAAGCGGCCGGCGGACATCTACCTGCGATTTCTGCAACTGGCCGAAGCACTCCGGGGATTGCCGTCACTGGCCACGCTGGATCCGCTCGAAGACCGGATCCTGGCTTTCATCGCCCGTGCCGGGCAGGAGCAGCAACGGCTGTCGGTACGCGACCTGATGGCGCAAAGTGAATTGGGCTCGCCGGCGATGCTGCATACGCGCCTGAAATCGATGCGCGAGAAGGGCTGGATCGTGCTGGCCGATACCGAAGACCCGCGCCGCAAGCAGGTCGAACTGAGTCAGGCCGCCTGGCTGCATTTCGACAAGCTCTCCAAGTGCCTGGTGCAGGCCACGCGCGACAAGTGATCGTCCGGCACCGCTGTCATCCTCCGGAAACACCGGGCCGCTAAGCTCACGCTCTGGCTGCAGCGTCCACTGTCCACTATCCTGAGGTCGCGCAGCGTCTTGCCCGGATGATGTCGATGCGACCGTTTTCCCGTTTTCCTTCCTGCTTCTCTTCCCTCTTTTCGCTCTGCCTGCTGCTGGCGGGCGGGGCCACGCCGCTCACACCGGCCCTGGCCGCCGACCCGAACAAGCTGTGGGAAATCACCAGCCAGCAATGCGTGCCCGGCATGCAGGCCAGTGGCCAGCCGCAGCCTTGCGTGCTGGTTGACCTGGCGCGGGGCTTCGTGGTGCTCAAGGATCTGGTCGGTCCCGCGCAGTACCTGCTCATGCCGACCCGTCGCCTCACCGGCATCGAAAGCCCGGAACTGCTGGCACCGGATGCGCCCCCTTACTGGGCCTACGCGTGGGAGCAGCGCGCTCGTGTGGCGCAGGCGCTGGGACGCTCCTTGAGCGACGAGCAGCTGGGGGTGGAAGTCAATTCGGCCGCGGCACGTTCGCAGTTGCACCTGCATCTGCACATCGACTGCATGCGCCGCGACGTGGCCGCCAGCCTGGCCGACCATCGCGATGATCCCTTGCAGCACTGGCAGCCATGGTTCTTCGAGGGCCATCGCTATTGGGTGATGCGGCTGCCCGCCGATGCCCTGGTCCGGCACGATCCCTTCAGGCTGGCCGCTGAACGCAGCGCCTATGCGGCGGCCAACATGGCCGCGCAGTCCTTGCTGCTGACCGGTGCGCGTTTTGCCGATGGCAGCAATGGCTTCTTCCTGGTCAACATGGCGGTCAACTTCGACCAGCAGGAGCCGGGCAGCGCCGAAGTACTGATGGATCACGACTGCCGCTGGTAAGCCCCGGTCTCAGTGGGCGAATTCGCGCACCAGGGTATCGAACACCAGCCGCAGGCGCGGCGGTACCGGTCCGCGTTGTGGACGGTAGAGATACATGTCCCAGGGGTCGGGCTCGTGGTCGGCCATGACCGGCACCAGGCGACCGGCGGCGATGTCGTCCTCGCACAGAAAGCCGGCGATCTGGCCGATGGCCACGCCACTTCTCACCAGCAGATATTCCCCCTCCGAGTCATCGCAGAGGAAGCGTGCATGATCGGCCATCCACTGGTTCTCCTGCTGGAACAGCCAGGGCCAGGGCCGGCCCGTGCCGCGATCCAGCATGGCCGTGCAGGGCAGGTTGCGCAAGGCGTTGGCATCGGTCGGTATGCCGTGGCGCCGCAGGAAGCGCGGCGTGGCCACCACGTGGAAACGCACCTTGCCCAGGCGGCGTACCACGAAGCGATTGTCCGGCACCGTACCGATGCGGATGCCGATGTCGATCTTCTCCCCCACCACATCGGCGCGCTGGTCGGTCAGGCGCAGGTCGAAGCGCAAGCCCGGATGCGCCCGTGCCAGTCGTTCGACGAGCGGTAGCAGGCGGTTGCGTCCCAAGGCCGAGGGCGCAGCCAGGCGCACCAGTCCGCTCATCTCGTCCGTCGGGCTGCCGTTGTCCGTGTCGAACAGGCCATCCAATTCACGCAAGCTGAGGAGGGCGCGTTCGGCCAGGGCCTCGCCGAAGCTGGTGATGCGTACCTGGCGGGTATTGCGATGGAACAGCATCTCACCCTGCAGACGTTCCAGTTCCTGAATGGCCCGCGTGACGGCCTGCGGCGAAATGCCCAGCCGGATGGCCGCCTCCTTGAAGCTGCCGGTATCGGCAGCGGCGCAGAAGATGCGCAGCATCTCCAGTCGGTTGAGCATGATGATTCCTGAAAATGGAATTCTGTAATCTTAACATTTCCATTGTTTGGCATATTCGTGCCACCCATAATCCTTCCATCGACAAGCAGTAACGACAAGCAGCAACGACAAGCCAACCCGTCAATACCGGAAAGGAATTCATCATGAGCAACAACATCAAGGACAAGGTCGTCGTCATCACCGGAGCCAGCAGCGGCCTGGGCGAAACCACCGCACGTCATCTCGCTTCGCTGGGCGCCAGGCTGGTACTGGGTGCACGCCGCACCGAGCGGCTCGAAAAACTGGTGGCCGACATCACCGCCGCCGGTGGCCAGGCCATCGCCGTCACCACCGACGTCTCCCGTCGTGACGATGTCGAGGCGCTGGTCGCCAAGGGAGAGCAGCACTTCGGTCGCATCGACGTGCTGATCAACAATGCCGGCATCATGCCGCTGGCGCCGATGGCCAGGCTCAAGGTCGAGGAGTGGGACCGCATGATCGACGTCAACGTCAAGGGCCTGCTCTATGGTGTGGCCGCTGCGCTGCCGCGCTTTGCCGCGCAGGGCGCCGGCCATTTCATCAACGTATCGTCGGTGGCCGGCATCAAGGTCTTCGCCGGCATGGGCACGGTCTACAGCGCCACCAAGTTCGCGGTACGCGCCCTGACCGAAGGCCTGCGCGCTGAAGCACCGGACGGTGTGCGCACCACCATCATCTCCCCGGGGGCGGTGGATTCCGAATTGAAGACCCACAGCAGCGACAAGGAGACCTCGGAAGCCCTGCTGGCCTGGTATGAGGCCAACCAGATCCCGGCCGATTCGGTGGCACGTGCGATCGCCTATGCGATTGAACAACCGGCCAATGTGGATATCAGCGAAGTGGTGCTGCGGCCGGTGGCCCAGGAATTCTAAGAATTCTAAGTTTTCCACAAGCGATCTTCTTCGCGCCTTACGACGGCGCCGGTGGGCAGTGATGCCTTCCGGCGCCGTTTTTCGTGGGCTTGTTATCCTGCCATTGCCGTATCGGCAATGATTTCGCGGCGGCATGTTGTTTGCTTCAAACGCTGCAATGCGCGCGTGCAGACAAGCACGGTGCTTTTCTATATGATTGCCGGCCCAAAAAAGAAGGAGTGATCGATGGCGAATGCGTGCGGTGTGGATTTCGGCACCTCCAATTCCACGGTGGGCTGGCTGCGTCCGGATGCCGGGGATTCTCTGCTGCTGCCGCTGGAAGACGGCAAGCCCACGCTGCCTTCGGTCGTGTTCTTCAATGCCGACGAGAACAGTTTCAGCTATGGTCGTGCCGGGCTGGGCGAATACCTGGCCGGTTACGAAGGCCGCCTGATGCGCTCACTGAAGAGCCTGCTGGGCTCCGGCGCCATCGATGGCCAGACCGAAGTGGGCGGGCGCGCGCTGCCCTATCGGGGGCTGCTCTCGCAGTTCATCGGTGAGCTCAAGCAGCGCGCCGAGCGTACCGCCGGGACCGCGTTTTCCCAGGTGGTGCTGGGGCGCCCGGTGCACTTCGTCGATGAGGATGCTGCCGCCGACCAGCTGGCCCAGGATACGCTGGAGCAGATTGCGCGCGATGTCGGTTTCAAGGACATCGCCTTCCAGTTCGAACCCATCGCGGCCGCCTTTGATTACGAATCGCGCATCGACCGGGAAGAGCTGGTGCTCATCGTCGACATCGGCGGCGGCACCTCCGACTTCTCGCTGGTGCGTCTGTCGCCCCGGCGCGCCGCGCGCAGCGAGCGGCGCGACGATATCCTGGCCAATGGCGGCGTGCACATCGGGGGTACCGACTTCGACAAGTACTTCAGCCTGGCCTGCGTGATGCCGCTGCTGGGCCTGGGCGGGCGCCTGCTGGGCAATGCCGAGATCCCGTCGAGCTACTATTTCAACCTGGCCACCTGGCACACCATCAACCAGCTCTACACCCGCAAGGCCTGGCAGCAACTGCAGGACGTGGCGCGTGAAGTGGTCGACCGCGAGCGTTTTGCGCGCCTGCTGGACGTGGTCGAGCAGCGCTGCGGCCACTGGCTGGCGCTGCAGGTGGAAGCGGGCAAGATTGCCCTTTCCACCGCCGACCAGACCCTGCTGGAGCTGGATCGCCTGCGCCAGCCCGAGCAGTTGCCGATCTTGCGCAGCGACTTCAACGGAGCCGTCGATCACCTGGTGCAATCGGTCGAGCAGACCGTTCTGGCACTGCTGCAGCAGGCCGGTTTGCGCGCCGACGACATCGACAGTGTCTTCTTCACCGGTGGTTCCAGCGGGGTGCGCCTGCTGCGCGAACGCATCGGTGCGCTCGCCCCGCAGGCGCGTCATGTGGAAGGCGATCTGTTCGGCAGCATCGGCAGCGGCCTGGCCATCGACGCCGCGCGCAAGTTCGGCTGAGGCCGCAGCGCGGTCCTGCTGCTATACAATGCGGCGACCCGGTCCGGATCGCGTGGGTTTGGGGCGATATGAAGCAAATCGTCACAGACGGCATCGCCTGGGCCTGCATTGAACCGCATCGCGGATTGATCCCCGTACCGACATGAAACCTTCTGCCGAATCCTTCGTGCGCCGCGTGCGCAGCAAACTCGACGAGCTCTCCAGTACCGAGCGCCAGCTGGCAGAGTTCCTGCTGGAGTTTCCGGGCGAGCTGGCCAGCTATGCCGGCAATGAACTGGCGCAACTGGCCGGTGTCTCGCCCTCGACCGTGAGCCGTTTCATCCGCCGCGTCGGTTACGACAGCTACGAGGAGGCGCGGCGCCACGTGCGTGAGGAACAGGAGACCGGCTCCCCGCTGTTCCACGCCAGCAGCCCCGCTGCCGCGCGCCAGGTGCGTTCGGTGGCGGCGCACTTCCAGCAATCCCAACAGAACCTGGCAGCAACCTTCGAGCGTCTCTCGGATGCGACCCTGGCCGAGATCGCCCGTGCCATCGTCGCCGCGCCGCAAGTGCTCATCTTCGGCAGCCGCAGCAGCCAGGCCTTTGCGCTCTATCTGCGCTGGCAGATCATCCAGGTCTTGCCGCGCGTGACCTGCCTGCCGGGGCCGGGCGAGACGCTGGGGGAATACACCGCCGGTTTGTCCGAGCGCGATTGCGTGATCGTCTTCGGCACCCGTCGCCAGACCGGGCAGATGCAGCGCCTCCTGGAGGCGGCCACGCGCACTGGTGCTGATCTGCTCTACATCAGCGACCAGGCGTCGGCCGACTATGCCCCTGCGACCTGGTCGTTGCAGGCGCATTGCCGTGGCCCCGGTTCTCTGGACAACCACGTTGGCGTGATGGCCCTGTGCGATCTGCTGGCCACCCTGGTGATCGAGGCCAGCGGTGCCGCCGGGCGCAAGCGGCTGGCGGCGGTGGAGCAGGAACACGAGGAACTGGGCGACTTCGATTGAGTTGCTTGACTGAAATGGCGCATGTTCGCCATCGGGAAGATATTGAAATCCCGATTTCATCCCTGCCTTTATTCTGACTCCCAATTTTCATGCGTGCCGCCCCGTCGCGGTGCGCCGAGCTGGCTGACTGCCCTCTTGCGGCGCACGCCGGCGCCTCCCGGGCGACCACTTTCTTCTGAAATCCGGATTTCATCCAGTGCAGCAGTCTGGCACGAAGATTGCTGGTGCACCGCATGTCTGAAATAATAATTTCAATAAATCATATAAATTGAAATTGTACTTTCATTCACGGGCATGCTGGACTACAGTACTTTCGCGGCCACCGAAGCAGGGCGGCGTGGTTCCACAGCCTCGCATCATCCGATGTGCACACCGAGCAGCACTCATTGGACCTTTCAACGCAAGAGGAGCAGACCATGGCTGGACCCACACTTTCGTCGCCCGACCTGCCGCACTCATCGCGCGTGGCCGAACTGGACGGCGCGCTGGACAAGATCGGGGTGACCCGTTCGCATCACACCATCATCTTCCTGATCCTGATCGGCTGTCTGTTCGACGCCTTCGAACAGAATGCCATCGGCCTGGTCGGCCCGCTGCTCAAGCAGCAGTGGGGGTTGAGCGCGACCGACATCGGCCTGCTCAATACGGTCACCTTTGCCAGCGCCGCCATCGGCCGCATCGTCTCCGGTCTGGTGGCTGACCGCTATGGCCGGCGCGTCATGCTGAGCCTGGATCTGCTGCTCTTCACGCTGGGCGCGGGCATCTGCGCGCTGGCGCCGGACCTGACGGTAATGGCCGTGGGGCGCGCCATTGTCGGCTTCGGTCTCGGGGGCGAGATCGCCATTGCGGTCACGATGCTGGCCGAATTCTGTTCCAGCAAGTTCCGTGGAACGGCCGTGGGGCTGGTCAACGTGGGGGCGGGCGGCATGGGCAATTTCCTGGCGCCGGCCTTTGGTCTCTTGGTGTTCACGCTCTTTCCCGGTGAGAACAGCTGGCGCTGGCTGTTCTTCTGCCTGATGCTGCCAGCGCTGCTGGGCGCCTTTTATCGCCGCTACATCCCGGAGACGCCGCGTTTCCTGCTCTCGCGCAACCAGGTCGCGCAAGCCAATGCGGTGCTGGCACGACTGGCCAGCGGCAAACTCTCTGGTCCGGCGCCACAGGGCCGTGACTGGATCAGCGACGATGGTCGCCACGAGCATGCCGCCTCGGTCAAGGTGCGCTCCATGGAAATCTTCCAGGGTCCGCTGGCTCGCCGCACCCTGCCGCTGTGTATCGCCATCTGGATGACCTATGGCGCGCAGATTTCGGTGCTGACCCTCATGCCGACCATCCTGGTGAGCCTGGGCTATACCATTTCCAAGAGTCTTCTGTTCACCATGGTCATGCAGAGCGGCAGCCTGCTGGGGGCGATTGCCGCCTCGGTGTTCGGTTTCCACCTGCCACGCAAGCGCGTGCTGACGGTGGGCGCCATCTGCGCTTGTCTGGCGGCGCTGGCCATTGGTTTCCTGGCCAAGAGCATCGTACTGATTCTGGCGGCCGGTGCGGTATTCCAGTTCTTCGTGCTGTTGCTCAACACCACCATCTGGATCTTCGCGCCCGAACTGTATCCGACCCGCGTACGCGCCTTCGGCACCGCCTTCATCCTTGCCACCGGCACGGCGGCCGGGGCATTCATGCCGCTGGCGGCCGGACGCCTGTTCGATGCCTTCGGCCTGGCCGGCGTCTTCGGCATGATCGCCGTCATGTACGGCATCTTCACCGTGGCCATCCGTACCATGCCGGAGACTTATGGCAAGTCACCCGATGCACCGCTGGAAGAAACCGCTTCGCAAGCGGTGGTGCAGGCAGCGGTGGCGCGTAGTTGATGGTCTTTTTCATGAGTCTGGCATGCCGCATATCCTGTTGATCAATCCCAATTCTTCCCAGGCCACCACCGAGATGATGGTGGCCATTGCCCGCGCCTGGCTGCCATCGGGGTATTCGCTCACGGGCGTGAGTGCGCGCCGGGGGCCGGAGATGATCGTCAATGCCGTGGAGCTGGCAGCGGCGGGTGAGGAAGTCCAGCGCAACTGGTGCGAAGGCGGACGGCACAGCGCAGGTGCCATCATCAGCGCCTTCGGCGATCCTGGCATCGAGCGTCTGCGCGGGCTCGACGGGCGTCCGGTCGCCGGACTGTGTGAAGCGTCGATGCTGGAGGCGGCCGAGGGTGGCCGGCGTTTCGGTGTGGCCACCGTCACCCCGGAGCTGGCCGAGGTGATTGGGGAAAAGGCGCAGCAGGCCGGCGTTGCCGCGCTCTATACCGGTATCAGCCTGACTGCCGGAGATCCGCGTACGCTGGCGGCTGATCCGCAGGCATTGGAGCAAGCGCTGGCGCAGGCCGTGCGCGCTTGCGTGGAGCGCGATGGGGCCGAGGCGGTGGTGATCGGCGGTGGACCCTTGGGGCAGGCGGCGACGGCCCTGGCGCAGCGTTTTTCCGTGCCGGTGATTGCGCCGATTCCGGCAGCCGTACGCTATTTGCTCAAGGCCCTGCGGGCCCTGGACGCGGCAGCCTGACGGCTTCTGGTCCATTTCTTCACAACATCGCCAGCGGCTGCTTGCGTCGCGGCGGCGGGAAGGCCGCGTCCAGCTCGCTGATGTCATTTTCATTCAGTTGCAGTTCCAGGCAGGCCCGGTTGGCCTGCACGTGCGCCAGCTCGGCAGCCTTGGGGATGGCGATCACGCCCGTGCGCCGCAATACCCACGCCAGCGCCACCTGTGCCGGTGTCACGCCGTGGCGCTGCGCCACCGCCTTCAAGGCTGGCTGCTTGAGGATGCGTCCCTGCTCGATGGGCGAATAGGCCATGACGGCCACGCCACTGTCTGCGGCCTGCGGCAGCAGGTCGTATTCGATGCCCCGGCGCGAGAGGTTGTACAGCACCTGATTGCACAGGACCTGATCGCCGCCGGGTTGAGCGATCAGCTCGTCCATGTCGTCGGTATCGAAATTGCTCACGCCCCATCCGCGAATTTTTCCCTGCGCCATCAGCGTCTGCATGCCCGCGATGGTGGCCGCCAGCCGATGCGATCCGCGCCAGTGCAGCAGGTAGAGGTCCAGATGGTCGGTGCCCAGGCGCTTGAGGCTGGCCTCGCAGGCGGCAATGGTGCCGCGCTCGCTGGCGTTGTGCGGCAACACCTTGCTGACCAGGTAGACCTGCTCGCGCCGGCCCGCGATGGCGCGGGCGACGATGCGCTCGGATTGGCCATCTGCATACATCTCGGCGGTGTCGATCAGGGTCATGCCCAGGTCGATGCCGGCCTGCAGGGCGCGCACTTCGGCGCTGGCGGCAGCGGACGACTCACCCATGTTCCAGGTGCCTTGGCCCAGGATCGGGACTGGTGTTCCATCGCGCAGGGTGAGCGAGGCAATCGGCTTCATGCAGGACTCCTTCATCATGGACGGGAAAACATTAGAACCCATTTTGCGCATCGGTTCACCGCACCCCGCGCTCTCGTCAGCATGGGAATGATGCCGGTGGGTAACTTCCGCAAGTCCCTGCCGATTGTGGGCACAGGCAACTGGTGGCATGATCGCAGCCAATCAAAAAGGGAATCGGGGGAAAGTCCATGTTGCGTCGTTTGCGTACCGCCTTGGCCAAGTATTGGGCGCGCTGGCTGCTGGCACTGTTGCTCATCGGTCTGGCCGAGGCAATGGTGTCAGGGCTGTTGCCCAATCCGGTGGTCGAGCGCATGGACCTGTTCTTCTATGACTTGCGCATGCGGGTGGCCAAGCCCGCGCTGGACCCGCGCATCGTCATCGTCGATATCGATGAACGCAGCATCGACGAACTCGGGCGCTGGCCCTGGAGCCGCGACCTGGTGGCCAAGCTGGTCCAGCAGATGACGCAAACCTATCAGGCCCAGGCGGTCGGTTTCGACGTCGTCTTTGCCGAGCCCGACACCACGTCGGGCTACGGTCGCCTGGAAGATCTCGCGCACGGTCCGCTCAAGGATGTGCCGCAACTGGCGCAGCAGCTGCGCATGCTCAAGCCGCAGATGGATTACGACGGTCGCCTGGCGGCAGCCCTGAAGGGGCAGCCGGTGGTGATGGGCTATGCGTTCTCCAATGAGAGCGGCGCCGTGGTCAAGGGCGAGTTGCCGCCGCCGGCCTTTACCGTGGCCGACCTGGGCGGGCGCGATGTGGACGTGGTGCGCTGGCGCGCCTATGGTGCCAATCTGCCGCAGCTGCAATCGGCGGCGCGTGCCGGCGGTTTCTTCAATCCGGTCCCCGATGAGGACGGACTCATCCGCACCGTCTCGCTGCTGGCGCGGCATGGCGACAATTTCTACGAGTCGCTGGCCCTGGCCACCGCACGGGTGGCCGTGGGCGGCAAGCGCATCAAACCGGTCTTCCTGACCAGCGCCGATGGCTTGCTGGGGAGCCAGAAGGAGAATTACGACGCCCTGGCCGCCATCGCCGTGGAGGCGCGTCCGCAACCGCTGATCATTCCGGTGGAGCGGCGGCTCACGACCCTGGTGACCTACCGCGGGCATGGCGGGCCGCAGGGCGGCGCCTATCGTTACGTGCCGGCGATCGACGTGATCCGTGGCACCTACCCGCATGACCAGCTCGATGGCCGCATCATGCTGGTGGGCACCACCGTGCCCGGTCTGAACGATCTGCGGGCTACGCCCGTGAACCCGGTCTATCCGGGAGTGGAGATCCATGCCAACCTGATCGCCTCCATCATCGATGACGACTTCAAGACCCGGCCCGATTTCGCCGCCGGCTATGACGGGGTGCAGGTGGTGCTGGCCGGCCTGCTGCTGGGCCTGCTGCTGCCCATGCTGGGACCGCTGGCCTCGATGCTCCTGTCGCTGAGTACGGCCGGTGCACTGGCCTGGCTCAACTACTGGCTCTACGACAGCGCCGGCATGGTGCTGCCGCTGGCCTCGGTGCTGTTGCTGGTGGCGCTGCTGTTCATCAGCAACCTGGGCTGGGGCTATCTGTTCGAGTACCGCAACCGCAAGGCCATCGTCAATCTGTTCGGTGAATACGTGGCGCCGGAACTGGTGGCCGAAATGGCGGCCAATCCGGCCAGCTACAACATGGAAGGCGAGATCCGCGAGCTGACCGTGATGTTCTCCGACGTGCGCGGATTCACCACCATCTCGGAGAGCCTGCAACCCAATGAGCTGCGTGAATACATCAACCTCTATCTGACGGCGATGTCCGAAGACATTCGCGGCAATCGCGGCACGCTCGACAAGTACATCGGTGACGCCGTGATGGCCTTCTGGGGTGCGCCGCTGGATGTGCCCGATCACGCCGCCCGGGCAGTAGCCACGGCATTGAAGATGCAGCAGACCACGCTGCTGCTCAACGAGGAATTCACGCGCCGCAACTGGCCGCCTCTGAAGATCGGCATTGGCGTCAACAGCGGCCAGATGCGCGTGGGCGACATGGGCTCGCGCATCCGCAAGGCCTATACGGTGATGGGTGATGCGGTCAACCTGTCCTCGCGGCTGGAGTCGATCACCAAGGTCTATGGCGTGGGTGTGCTGGTGGGGGAGGCCACCCGCCAGGCTGCGCCGCAGTTCGCCTACCGCGAGCTGGACCGGGTGCGCGTGAAGGGCAAGAACGAGCCGGTACCGATCTTCGAGCCACTGGCCCTGGAGAGCGAACTCGATGCCGACTTGCGCGCCGAAGTCCAACAGTGGCATGCGGCGCTGGCGCTGGTGCGCGCGCAGCGCTGGGATGAGGCGCAGCACGCCATTGAACGCCTGCAGGCGACGCAGGCACGCGGCCTCTACACGCTCTACCTGGAGCGCATCGCGCATTTCCGCCAGACGCCGCCTGCGGCGCATTGGGATGGCGTGACCACCTTCGAGACCAAGTGAACGCAATGGCGTGGCGCATGGCACGCAATTGCCGTGCGGAAATCATGCGGCTGATGAAAAACGTACAGCCCCCTGTGCAAAATTTCTCAGCCACTGGCATTGCCTGAATTTCTTTGCATGTTGAAGGTGCAAATCATTTCCGCATGGCAATCAAGCGTCGCGCAATCTGGCGCAAACGCCCACTGCAAGCGGTTTTTCGCCGATTCTTGTCGACGCGGTCAGACCTAGTCAGTATACTTTGCAAGTGTCAAGAGTGATGTCGCCTGGCAAGGTGGCCTCACTGCCGGAGACGATCATCCCTCCTCCAAGAAGGGGCATATCGATGTCCGGGCAGGTCTGCTTCAGGGGTTCCTTTTCGTCTTGTCGTTGGCTGTCGTGGTCCGTTCGCCGCTTGTGTGGCGGACCGGGCCTTGCGTGCGCGTCCTTCACGGGCGCTCGCCGGGGCAGCGTGCGACTGGATGCAGAGGTGGCAGTGTGAGCGTGGCCGGTGCCGCGTTGCACGAGAAGAAAACTGGGAGGGCTCGCCGGGGGCGGGTCACAGAGACAATGAATCGATGCTTTCAGCATTCTCTGATGGGGATGGCGCTGCTGGGCAGTGCCGTGGCCGCGCTTGCGCAGCCGGCGGGCATGGCACCTGGCGCCACGCGCGCGGGCGACAGTGCCCAGGTCCATCAGGACGAGCGTTTCGACATCACCCGCTTTGCGGTCGAGGGCAATACCTTGCTCACGCAGGCCAGGGTGGATCAGGCGGTGGCGCCGTTCCTCGGTCGCGGGCGTGTCTATGGCGATATCCAGCAAGCGCTGGAGTCCCTGGAAAACGCCTACCGCAGCGCCGGTTACACGGCCGTGCAAGTGAGCGTGCCGGAGCAGGAACTCACCGGCGGCGTGGTGCGGCTGCAGGTGGTCGAGACGGTGGTGGGCAAGGTGGTGGTGAGCGACAACCGCCATTTCAGCGAGCAGAACATCCGCGCCAGCATCCCGCAGCTGGTGGAGGGCAGTGCGCCCAACCTGCGGCGCATTTCCGAATCGGTACAACTGGCCAATGACAATCCGGCCAAGCAGGTCAACGTCACCCTGACGGCCTCCGAAGCCACCAACCAGATCGATGCGGCCATCTCCGTCAAGGATGAGAATCCCCTGCGCGTGATGCTCAACCTCGACAACAGCGGCAGTCGCGATACTGGTCAGTGGCGCACCGGCGTGGCCGTGCAGCATTCCAATCTGTTCAACCGCGACCACGTCGCCACGGTGGCCTATACCACCTCGCCCGACAGTCCCTCGGGGGCCAAGGTCGATCTGTACTCGCTGGGCTATCGTCTGCCCCTGTATGGACTGGGCGACAGCCTGGACTTCATCTACGGCAAATCCAACGTCAGTTCAGGTCAGACGCTGGCGGTCAATTCCACGCTCAACATCACCGGTCGCGGTGAAATCTATGCGCTGCGCTGGAACCACTACTTTGCCCGCAGCGGCGAGTGGAGCAGCAAGCTGGTCTTCGGCGCCGATTACAAGAAGGTCGATTCCTCCTGCAGCATCAATGGCGGCCTGCTCAATGGCGCCACCCTCAATACCTGCCTGCCTTATTCCACCTTGCCATTGTCGGTGAGCTACAGCGCGCAGCGGCAGGGCGTGGGCCAGATCGTCGATTACAACCTGGGCATTGCGCGCAACATGGCCACCGGTCAGGCGCGCCGCAACGATACCCTGCAGGTGACGGACCGCTACTCGCTGTTTACCGGATCGCGCCGGTCGATGGACAACTTCATCGCCATCCGTGGTGGCGCGAGCTGGTTCAGGGTCTTCCAGAATGACTGGCAGGTACGTCTGGCCGCTGCCTTGCAGGTGTCGCCGCATGCCCTGCCGGCGGTGGAGCAGTTCGGTCTGGCCGGTGCCAATGCGGTGCGCGGTTTCACCGAGCGCGCCGTAGCGGCCGACAGCGGTGCGGTCCTCAATACCGAACTCTATACTCCGGATCTGCTGGTCAAGACCGAGATGCGCGGCAACCTGCGCCTGTTGGGCTTTGTCGATGCCGGACGCGGAGCCAACAACAACGTCACCTCCGCCTCCACCGTGCCCTCCACGGTCACGCTGGCCAGCATCGGCGCCGGCCTGCGCTATACGCTCGGGCGTGACTTCAGCCTGCGCCTGGATGTGGCGCGGGTGCTGCTCAACGGCAATTCCGTGACCGAACAGCGGGGCGATCTCAACGCCCACCTGAGTGCCATCCTGGGGTTCTGACATGACATCACCATCCACTGCCGTGCAAGTACCGGCCCGTCCGGCCATCGAACTGCTGCCGCCATCGATCACGGTGCGCGTGGGCAAGCGCCGCCTGAGCTTGACCTGGCGCGTACGCAAGCCCCTGCCGATGCTGCTGTCGCGTCTGTTGCGACGCGCCTGGGTGCGCGTGCTGGCGCCGGGCCTGCGCCTGTCACTGGCGGCGGCCGCCGTGTGCGCTGCCTGGCAGGCAACGGCGCTGGCAGCAGCCCCGGCACCTGGCACCCTGCCCACCGGGTGGAGCGTGGTCAACGGCAATCTCAGCTTCAGCCAGAACGGCAACACGCTCAACATCAACCAGCTCTCGCCGCAGGCCATCGCCGCTTTCGCGTCCTTCAGCATCGGTGCGGATGCGACCGTCAACGTGCTCCAGCCGGGTGCCTCGGCCGCCTTGCTGGCCAAGGTGACCGGAGCCGATATCTCGCAGATCTACGGCAAGCTCTCGGCCAATGGCACGGTGGTGCTGTACAACCCCAATGGCGTGGTGATCGGCCCCAGCGGTACGGTCGATGCAGCGCGCTTCATCGCCACTTCGCTGGCCGTGAGCGACAGCGACTTCCTGGCCGGCCGGCTCAACTTCGTCAAGGATGGCACTGCCGGACTGGTGGACAACCAGGGCAAGATCACCTCCGCCACCGGTGGCAGCGTTTACCTGATCGGCGGCAGTGCGTCCAACAGCGGCATCATCACCAGCCCGCAGGGCGAGGTCATCCTGGCCGCAGGTCAGACCGTGACCCTGGCCGATACGGCCACACCGGGCGTGACCGTCAACGTCACCGGCAGTGCCGGCAACGTCACCAACCTGGGCACGATCACCGCCGAGGCCGGGCGGATCGGCGTGGCGGCCGGTCTCATTACCAACAGTGGCGTCATCAATGCCTCCAGCGTGGTGCGTGAAGGTGGCCGCATCTTCCTGCGCGCATCGGGCAACCTGACCACCACTGCCAGCTCCAGCATCAATGCCGATGGCACTCAGGGAGGTAACGTCACCTTGTATGCCGCCAATACGGCCTTCATTGATGGCGACGTGTCGGCACTGGGCACGTCAGGTGCGGGCGGCTTTGTCGATACCTCCGGTCTGAAGCAGCTGGAAGTGGTGAAGGTTCCCAGGGTGGGAGCGGGCGGCACCTGGCTCATCGATCCGCTCAACCTGGATGTGGTATCCACCGGTTCGCAGAATGTGAACATCAGCATTCCTGCCTGTTCGAGCGATTACGCCATCACCTCCACCGGCAGCGGATCAAGGATCACCGCAGAGACCATCACCAGCCAGCTCAACAACGGAACCAACGTCCAGCTGGTGACGGGCGATGGCGAAGGACTGGGCGGCAACATCAACGTCACGGCCAATATCAGCAAGACCGGATCGGCCAACAGTTCGCTCACGCTCAATGCCGCCAACAACATCAGCATCACGGCTGACATCACCAGCCAGGGGGGCGCACTGGATCTGATCCTCAACAGCGGTTACAGCGGGCCGGGGACGCAGGTCGTCTCGGAAGCCCGTGTCCTGGACGAGGGCAAGACGAGTCATCTGAGTACCGTCGACAATGGCGCGCGCATTCTGCTCAATGGCGGCTCCCTGAGCGTCAACGACGGTTCGGCCAGCGGCGATCTGCTCATCAACAATGGCACGGTCAACCTGGGCAGCGGCAACCTGAGCGCGGCCGCGGTGACCGTCAACAGTGCCGGTACCCTGACACTGAACGGCGGCCAGGGCAACATCACTTCGCTCAACAACAACGGTACCGTCAACGTGGCCACGAGCGGCAACAACAGCCTGTCCGTTGGTAGTGATGGCATCACCAACAACGGTACGTTCAACATCAGCGGCAACGTCGCTTCCAGCGGTGATGTGACCAACAATGCCAATGCCACGCTCACCCTCAACGGCGACGCCGCTTCCCTGAACGTGACGGGCAATGCCAGTCTGACCAACTACGGTCTGCTGACGCTGGCCGGTGGCAACATCAGTGCCGCCGCCATCAGCAATGAGGCCAATGGCACCATCGCGGGCAACGGCACCGTTGCGGTCAGCGGGTCATTCACCAATGACGGTGTTCTGGCGCCGGGCAGCGATGGGACTGTGGGCCATCTCATCCTCAGAGGCTTTGGCGAATCCACCGAGCCCCGCTTCAGTCAGGGTGATACCGGGAAGATGCTCATCGATATCGCCAGCGCCGACAGCTACGACCAGATCGACCTGATGGGGTGGTCCTCAGCCAGGCTGGGCGGTACGCTCAAGACCCGCCTGCTGGGCGGCTATGCGCCTACCGGTGAGGTGAGCATCAATCCTTTCAACCTCGGTCAGGGTCAGCAATTGAGCGACTACTTCGGCACCGTGACGGGCGATATCGTCGGCTCGGGGCAGCAAGAGAAGATGTTCAAGGCGGTCTACGATGAGAATGGCCTGGCCAATCTGTCCTTGCGCGGGGCCGAGACCTTCACCTACCAGCAGTCCTCCTATTCCGAGGGGGGCTGGGAAGACCGCTCCAACTGGAGCAGCAACGCCACGGTAGGCAATGTGTCTACCTACATGCCGACGCAGATCGATACGGTGGTCATCACGGGCGATCAGAGCGTCAGGCATGGCAGTGGTGACGATACCGTCGCCAATCTTCAGATCGGGGCCGATGCCCAGCTCAATCAGCAAGGCGGTACGCTCACGGTGCGCAACAGTACCAGCAACAACGGGACCATCAGCGTCAATGTCGCCAGCGACGCCAGTGAGGGCAGCGTTGCCGCCCTGGTGCTCAATGGCACCACCAGCGGCAACGGGACCCTCAATATCGGCGGCACGGACTACAGAGAGGGGCAGACAGTCCTGCTCAACGGCACCGTCACCGTGGCCAGCGCCGCCCAGTCCGGCATGACGGCGGTGCTGACGGCAGGCGACCTGACCCTGGGAGGGGATGTGCGCCTGTCCAACCTGACGGTCTCCAATGGTACCGTCACAGGCAACGTCGGTTCGCGCCTGGTGGTGACCGACTCCTTCAGCCAGAGCGGCGGCAACCTGACCCTGGCCGATGCGGCCCTGTCGCAGGCTGACGGTTCGCTGGCCGTTGGCAACATCACCGCCAACAATCTGGTGCTGGAGGCAGCCAGCGGCAATCTCAGCCAGAACACCGGAACCGCGATGCACGTGAAGTCGCAGTTGATCGCCTCGGCCAGCAACGGCATCACCTTCAACAACACCGGCAACCAGATTGCAGGCTTTGCCGCCAACAACAGCGGCACCGGTGACATCACCTTGAAGAACAACCTCAACACCAGCGATGCCAGTGCGGTCAGCATCAATGGCGTCACGACCACGCGCGGCAATATCAGCATCGACAACACCGGCGGCGTGGTGACCTCGGCCATCGGCGCCAAGGCCAACTTCCTCGGCAGCCTGCCCGCCGAGGCCAGCGGCGCGACCATCAGTACCAGCAGCAGGCTCACCACCCTGGGCATCAACAGCAGTGGCCAGATCAAGACCAGCAACGGTACCGTCAGCGTCGTGACGCACAGCCCGCTGACGATCGGTTCCGGCGGCGTCAGCGCCACCGGGACCATTACCCTGACCGCCAGCGCCTCCTCGGGCAGCAATGACACACTGCTGATCAACGGGGTTCTGGTCTCCACGGGGGGCAACATCACGCTGTCGGCGGGTGATTCGATGACCATCAACGCCAATATCTCGACCTCGCCCCCGGGCGTGGCACTGCTGTCGGTGGCGTCTGGTCAGGTCATCGGTTATGCCCAGGGCGTGACCATCGTTGACGCCAACGGCACCCGCACTCCGGTGACGGGCACTACCAGCAGCTCGACCAACAGCCAGACTGCGCAGGCCGTGCAGCAACAACAGAACCAGCAGAGCCAGGACCTGCAGACCAGTCTGAACAACGCCCAGCCCGGCACGGAGGTGGCTCCCGTCAACGGCAGTGTGGTGCAGCAGACCGGCAATGCCACCCAGACCGTGGGTGGCACGACGGACCACTTCGGTGACGAGGGCGAGGACCGCAAGCAGGCCAAGAAACCGCTGCCGATGTGTACCTGATGTGATACGGGATGCACGGCGGATGACCCGTAATAACCGGATGATGTGATCTTCATGAATTTCTTCAAGCAAAATCCGCCGGCCTCGTTCCGGCGTCCACTGATCGGGCTGGTGATGGCACTGCTGCTTCTGCTGGCGGTGACCTGCGCCTTCGCCCAGGCGCAGCCGGTGGTCGGGCAGGTCACCCATCTGTCGGGCGTACTCAGTGTGCGCCATGCCGACGGTACGCGCGTGGTGCTGTCGGTCAAGTCGGCGATCCTGCAGGGCGACACGCTCATCACCGAGCGCGAGACCTATGCCCGCGTCAAGTTCGTCGACAACGGCGAGATCGTGCTGCGTCCGGGGTCCGAGGTGGCTGTGAGCAAATACCTCTACGACGATAAAGATCCGAAGAATGACTCGGTCGCCATCAGTCTGGTCAAGGGCGGACTGCGGGCGGTCACCGGGCTGGTTGGCAAGCGCAACCACGATGCCGTCAATTTCGATACGCCCACGGCCACCATCGGTATCCGCGGCACCCACTTCGGCGCCCTGTACTGCCAGAACGATTGCGGCGGTGTGCCGACCCCCAACGGTCAGCCGCCGGCCAACGGCCTGCACGTGGATGTGGTCAGCGGTGCCATTCAGGTCACCAACCCCAGTGGCACGCAACTCTACAGCGCGGGCCAGTTCGGTTTCGTCCCCTCGATCTCGCAGCCGCCGGTGATCGTGCCGCCGACGCAAGGCGTGGCGGTGACGATGCCGCCGACCATCAGCAGCAATGCCAATACCGGGACGCAAAAGATCGGTGCGGCCAAGCTGGATGCCTGCGTGACCCAGTAAGCGCCCGGCCGCGCCTGGCGCAGACATGAAAAAAGGCGCCGGCACGGATGTGCGGCGCCTTTGTCGTTGGCCAGGCAGCCCGTCAGAATTCCAGTATGGTTCCCGTGGCCAGCATGCGCGGATGATGCGGGCCGGACCCGGCCGCGATTTCTGCGGCGATCTCCTCAAGTTGTCCGGGTTTGGCGTGGGTGATCAGGACCTCCGGATGGCCCTGCAGGTGTTGCAGTTCCTCCAGCAGCAGGCTGGGGCACAGGTGCTTGGACAGCAGTGCCAGCTCGCGGTCGCGGTTGGCGAAGGCGGCCTCGATGATCAGATAGCGCAACTGGTCGATGCGATTGACCGCCTCCCACAGTGGTGCACAGCGACAGGTGTCGCCGCTGAAGGCCAGCGAGGCACCGCTGGCATGATTGCGGACCTGGTAACCGACGGCCGGCACGGTGTGCGCTGCGGGCAGCGGCGTGATGCTGCGCTGGCCCAGCTGCACAGGTTGGCCCGGCTCAACCGTGGCGAAGCGCAGGAAGGGGCGCTGGGCATCGGGGATGACGCTGAAGTCGGGCC
The DNA here is from genome assembly GCF_022627875.1 of Herbaspirillum sp. C7C8. Classification (NCBI taxonomy): domain Bacteria; kingdom Pseudomonadati; phylum Pseudomonadota; class Betaproteobacteria; order Burkholderiales; family Oxalobacteraceae; genus Herbaspirillum; species Herbaspirillum sp. C7C8. The sequence continues at coordinate 214,214 of NZ_JABXGG010000004.1, read as the reverse complement.
AGATGTGCCAGTTGAAGATGTGCTTGCGGATGATCTCCATGGTCGCCGCGCTGGCGTGCATGGTCAGCGGGGTGCTGCGCATGTCGCCCACGCTGTCGATCATCAGTGGCAGGCAGGCAATGTGATCCAGGTGCGCATGGGTGATGAAGACGTGATCGATCTTCACCAGCCGCGCCAGCGACAGGTCGCCGACACCGGTGCCGGCGTCGATCAGGATATCGTCATCGATGAGCAGAGAGGTGGTGCGCATGCCATTGCCACCGATGCCCCCGCTGCACCCCAGGATTTCTACACGCATTGTGATTGCCGCTCATAGGTTATGGGTTCCGGCCCCACCGCTCGGACTGATTCGGAACCTTGTTGCAGTCCGGAAACCCTTGCCCGGACTGGCTTTGCGGACGATGTAGCAAATTATGCAACATATTGTGATGGTAAGGGATTCGGCGGTGCTGCGCAATCGGGATATCCCTGAGCTCGACCTTGGCGAGCGCGTCGGGCAAGCGCAGAATTGGCGGTCAATTCCCCCCAAGCTCGCTGCAAGACGGCGTGCGCAGTCGTTCTAAAATCGCGATGATGCCGAAAAAGCATCCGCCAAAAGTGCGCCGACATTGTCCTCTGGCAATGATCGCGCCATGTCCGTATGCCAACGCTTCAGGGAGCCGCATGTTGCCAGTCGTCCATCCAGCAACTCACACCCGCCATCGCGTCCAGTGTTCGCACTGTGGCGCGCGGGAGATGGAAGCATGAACGTCCCGGCCAGCATGCACGATCTCGCGCCCACTGCCGGCGAGCACCGCGACATCGCCTATCGGCTGGAGCGCCTCACCGACCTGTGCCGCGAGCTGGGCAGCCAGCGCGACATTCCCCTGTTGCTGGAACGCATCCTGCTGACCGCGCGCGACATCACTCGTGCCGATGGCGGCACCCTCTACCGCACCACCGACAATGGCGAGGCGCTGCGCTTCGACATTTCCGTCAACCAGACCCTCAAGATGCACCAGGGTGGCAGCAGCGGCCAGGACATCTCGATTGCCGACATCGCCCTGAGCTTGCCCGACGGCAAGCCCAATCTGACGGCGGTGGCGGCCTATGCCGCCAATACCCGGGAATCGGTCAACATCGCCGATGTCTACCAGGCCAGCGGATTCAATTTCAATGGCATGCGGCTCTTCGACGAGAAGTATGGCTACCATTCCAAGTCCATCCTGACGGTGCCGATGCAGGATCACGAGGGCGAGCTGGTGGGGGTGTTGCAGCTCATCAACGCCATCGATGCCGACAGTGGCGAGGCGGTTCCCTTCTCGGAAACCGACCAGCGCTTCATTGAGGCCCTGGCCGCGCAAGCCGCCATGACGATGACCAACCAGCAGTTGATCGCACGTCTGGAAAACCTGTTCGAAAGCCTGATCAAGCTCATCAACATCGGCATCGGTGAAAAATCCCCGCACACCGGACGCCATTGCGAGCAGGTACCGCAACTGGCCATGATGCTGGCCGAGGCTGCGCACAATACGACCGAAGGACCGCTGGCCGATTTCCGCATGAGCGAGGCCGACCGCCGCGAACTGTGGCTGGCCGGTCTGCTGCATGATTGCGGCAAGATCGGCACGCCCAGTCACATCGTCGAAAAGGCGACCAAGCTGGAGACCATTTTCGATCGCATTCACCTGATCGACACGCGTTTCGAAGTCCTCAAGCGCGATGCCGAGATCCGCGTCTTGCAGGAGAAACTGGCGCTGGGCGCCGCGCTGACCCCGCAACGCGTGGCCGAACTGGAGGCCGGGCTGCAGGCCGAGTTGCTGACCTTGGAGGAGGAGCGGGCTTTCCTGCGCAAGATCAACTACGGCACCGAAGGCATGCGCGCCGAAGACCAGCAGCGCGTGCTGGACATCGCCGAGCGCAGCTGGCGCGGCCCCGATGGCCAACTGCGCAAACTGCTCGATGACGAGGAAGCAGGCAACCTGCGCATCCGTGCCGGCACCCTCAATGATGCCGAACGCGCCATCATCAACAACCACATCGTCATCACCATCAAGATGCTGGAATCCTTGCCGTGGCCCAGGCAGCTGGCGCGGGTCACGGAGTTTGCCGGCGGCCACCACGAGCGCATCGATGGCAAGGGCTATCCCAAGGGCCTCACGCGCGAGCAGATGTCGGTGCAGGCCCGCATCATGGCGGTGGCCGACATCTTCGAGGCGGTGACCGCCGCCGACCGGCCCTACAAGCGTGGCAATACGCTCAACGAGGCAGTCGAGATCCTGGCCGGGTTCAAGCAACGCAACCATATCGATCCGGATCTGTTCGATCTGTTCGTGCGGGAACGCATCTACGAGAAGTATGCCCAACAATTCATGCACCCCAGCCAGATCGACCAGGTCGACCTGTCGCGCATTCCCGGCCACGGCGGCTGAAAGCGCGACGGCATCGCCAAGCTGGGTTATGCTGAGGTCTTCATAAAGTCACCTTTCATTGAAGACGCTGTGTGCCTGGCCGCAGCGCATCGAGGAAAAGCACCACGTGTCCGAGGTAGTAACCCGATCTCCCGTTCCCACCCGTCCGTCCACCGGTTTCGTGCGTCGTCACTGGCGCGGCGATTATGGGCTGGGCCGCTCCTACTGGCTGCATACCGTCCTGCTGACCTCGCTGGTGCCGGCGCTGGCCATCTCGGTGCTGGCGCGGCTGACCAACGACATGCCGGCGCGCTACGGCATGGCCGGGGTGCTGGGCATCGCCGCCTTCAGCTATCTGGCGTGGACCTGGGGCGTATGCGGCTGCTGGCGCTCGGCCAGCAAGCATGTGGGGCGCGGCGGACGGCGCTGGGCCGAGGTCGTGGTCAAGTTCCTCATCCTCTGTGGTGTCATCAGCATGGTCACCAGCACTTGGCGGGCGGCGCACTCGGTACGTGAACAGCTGGAGATCGCGCTGGGCAAGCAACTGGGGCCGCCCGTGGTGTATCAGGTGCGGGTGGATGGCAAGTCGGTCCTGCTGCAAGGTGGCATGAACGATGGTGCAGCCGATGGCCTCGATGCGGTCCTGCAACAGCACCCCTCGGTGCGCACCGTAGTGCTGTATTCGGCCGGTGGCTGGGTGCGCGAGGGCAAGCTGGTGGGCGAGGTGATCCGTCGTCACCGGCTCAACACCTATGTGGAGCAGGAGTGCTCGTCCTCCTGCACGCTGGCCTTCCTGGCCGGCCGTGACCGCGCCATGGACCCGCGCGCGCACATCGGTTTCCACACCCTCTATACCGTCGGTGGCGATGACCGCATCAACAAGAGCTTCGACCGCAAGCTGACCTTCGAGACCTACGGCAAGCTGGGCCTGCCGCATGACTTCATCGAACGCATTGCCGATACGCCGGCAGCGCAGAGCTGGTATCCCGAGCTGGGCCAACTGTTGCAGGCCGGCGTGCTCACGCGCCTGGCACCGGGCGGCGAGACCGCCCAGATCGCCACCATCGCCACGTCGCGCGATGTGCTGGAGGCCGAGTTCAAGAAGGGCGCGCTCTTCGACATCATGGCGCGCTATCACCCGGCCGCCTTCGCACGGACCATCGACCTGGCCTGGGCCAAGGTGCAGGCGCATGCCTCGGATGCCGAGATCCTGGCCGTGGGACGCGAGCAGGTCGGACTGCTGAGTCGGCGGCTGCTGCCCATCGCCTCCGATGAATCGCTGGCCGAGTTCCAGCAATTGCTGCTGGATGAGGCCGTGGCGCTGCGCGGCATCAGCGTGTCGGCCTGTACCGAACTGATCTATCCCCGTTCGCGCGCCGATGCCGCGGCCGGCCGGGAAGCCCCGCAAGCGGCGCTGCCACAGGAATTCGCCAACCGCGAGCAACAGATGACCCAGCGCCTGCTGCGCGATGCCGACCCGGCCAACGCCGGGCGCTACAGCCTGGCCGAGCGGACCCGCGTCATGCGCAAGGCGCTGGCCCCGCTGACCCAGGAACAATTGAAACTGCTGTCCTCGCCATTGCGGCGCCAGGCCGATCCGGTGGCGACCTGCGATGCCTCCATCGCCTACCTGCTGGCTGTCAATCAGTTGCCCCCAGCCGAAAAACGCGTCGCCTTGCGAGTGTTGTATTCCCGCGAATGAGGCGGACAGGCAGCGTCCGGGCAGCTTATGCTGCAATGCGGTAAAATAAGGACTTCCTTTCCTGCCCGCCGTGCGGCATGCCGCACGTGAGTTGTCGGCACGACATCGTACATGTCATTGCTTGCTGTTCCATTCCTGCCGCGATCCTGACGTCTGCGGCTGCTGCTTTCCTGCTGTTTTCCCGCTGATCTTGCCCATGACGACCATCGCCACCCCGACTTCGCGCCTGCGCGATCTGCGCCAGAACGTACTGGCCGGCCTCACCACTTCCTTTGCACTGGTGCCCGAATGTATCGCCTTTGCGCTGGTGGCCCAGTTGAACCCGCTCATGGGGCTATATGGTGCTTTCTTCATCTGTACCATCACGGCTCTTTTCGGTGGCCGCCCGGGCATGATTTCCGGGGCTGCCGGCTCGATGGCCGTGGTCATCGTGGCGCTGGTGGTGCAGCATGGTGCACAGTATTTCCTGGCGACGGTGGTGCTCTCGGGCGTGATCATGCTGCTCTTCGGTGCGCTCAGGCTGGGCAAGCTGGTGCGCATGGTGCCGCATCCGGTGATGCTGGGTTTCGTCAATGGCCTGGCCATCGTGATCGCCATGTCGCAGCTGGAGCATTTCCGTGTCGATACTGCTGCCGGTCCGCAATGGCTGCAGGGCTCGGCGCTGGCCATCATGATCGGCCTGACCCTGGCGACCATGCTGATCGTGTGGCTGCTGCCGCGCGTGACCAAGGCGGTTCCACCGGCGCTGGCGGCCATTCTGGGGGTGGGACTGGTGACCTGGGCCAGCGGCCTGCATACCCGTACGCTGGCCGACATGGCCCACATCGCCGGCGGCCTGCCGCCACTGCACTGGCCGAGCGTGCCGATGAACCTGGAGACGCTGCGCATCATCGGTCCCTACGCGGTACTCATGGCCATCGTCGGCCTGCTTGAAACCCTGCTGACCTTCAATCTCACCGATGAGATCACCTCCAGCCGGGGCCAGCCCAACCGCGAATGCCTGGCCCTGGGCGCGGCCAACATCGTCTCGGGCCTGTTCGGTGGCATGGGCGGTTGCGCCATGATCGGCCAGACCATGATCAACCTCGGCTCCGGCGGCCGGTCGCGGCTCTCCGGAGTGGTGGCCGGTGGCATGATCCTGCTGTTCATCCTGTTCCTTTCGCCGGCCATCGAGCGTATTCCTCTGGCCGCGCTGGCCGGGGTCATGCTGGTGGTGGCGCAGGAGACCTTCGCCTGGGGCTCGCTGCGGGTGCTGGGCAAGGTGCCGCGGAACGACGCGCTGGTCATCATCGCGGTGACGGTCATTACGGTGCTGACCGATCTGGCCGTGGCTGTGTTGTGCGGCATCGTGATCGCCGCGCTCAACTTCGCCTGGCAGCATGCGCGCGAAGTGCGCTCGGATGTGCGCGATGAAGACGACGGCAGCCGCACCTACCTGCCGCATGGCACGCTGTTCTTTGCCTCCACCACGCATTTCCTCGAATTGTTCGATACCGTCAATGATCCGCAGCAGGTCACCCTGGATTGCCGCCATCTGCGCCTGGCCGATCATTCCGCCATTGCCGCCGTGCAGACCCTGGCCGAGCGCTATGCCCGACTTGGCAAGGACCTGCGCGTGGTGACCTTGTCGCAGCGCTGCAGCCAGTTGTTGCAGCGGGCGGGCTTGCCGCAGGTGGCGTAAAAAAATGCCCGCCGTCGCTGGGTGCGGGGCGGGCTGAAGTACCACGGGAAATTCTGCTGCATGACCGGCCCGCATCGAAGGATGCGGGCCGGTTTTTCGTATTGCTGGTTTTTGTTTGTTGCTTGTCGCTGCGGGCGCTCCTACTTCGAGGAAGACAGCTGCGTCGCCGGTCCGCCCCAGCCGCCGCCCAGTGCGCGGATCAGGTTGACGGTGGAACGGGCGCGTTCGCCATCGAGCGTGACCGAGGCGCGCCTGGTCTGCAGCACGGTGCGATCGGCATCGATGACGCTGAAGTAGCTCACCGCACCCTCGCGGTACTGCGTGTGCGAGAGTTTGGCTGCGCGCGAGGAGGCGGCCACGGCTTCATCCTGGGCGCGGTTCTGGTCATCCAGGATGCGCAGATTGGCCAGGTTGTCTTCCACTTCGCGGAAGGCATTCAAGACCGTGCCGCGATAGGTGGCCACCTGTTCTTCATAGCTGGCGCGCGCACGATCCACACCGGCCTGACGGCGGCCGCCATCGAAGAGCGGCATCGACAAGGCCGTGCCTACCAGCGGTCCCAGCAGGAAAGTGCGGCTGGACCAGTTGAAGAGATCGCCCAGTTGCGCCGACTCATACCCCAGGCCACCGGTCAGGTTCAGCGCCGGGAAGAAGGCCGACTTGGCCACGCCCACGCGGGCATTGGCGGCAGCCATGGCGCGCTCGGCGGCGGCGATGTCGGGACGGCGTTCCAGCAGCGCCGAGGGCAGCCCGGCCGGCACCGATACGTTCAGGCGCGTCAGCGGTTGTGGCGGCAGCGAGAACTCGGCCGGGGTGCGGCCCAGCAGGATCGCCAGCGCATGTTCGGCACTGGCGCGCTGGCGCGCAATGCCCAGCGCCTCCGATTGGGCCGAGGCCAGTTCGGAGCGGGCACGGGCGACGTCGACCTCGCTGATATCACCCTCATCGAAGCGGCGCTGCACCAGGCGCAGCGATTCCTGGCGCAGGTCCACAGTGCCGCGGTACAGCTCGGCGGCGGCATCCAGTTCGCGCACCTGGAAATACTGCTGCGCCACGTCGGCCTGCAAGGCCAGCAGCACCGAGTGGAACAATGCCTCGCTGCGCTGGGCATCGGCGGTAGCGGCATCGACCGTGGAGGCGACCCGGCCGAACAGGTCAACTTCGTAAGAAACATTCACTTGTGCGCGATACAGAGTGAACGGTTGTGTATTGGCATCGGCCGCTAACCCTTGTGAGGCGGGCGAAGGGCGCTGGCGGGTCGCGCCGACCCCTGCATCCACCTGCGGGAAGTAGCCCGAGCGTGCATCGCGGGTCAGGGCGCGCGCCTGGCCGAGGCGCGCGGCGGCGGCCTTGAGGTCCTGGTTGGCTTGCCGGGCGGTGTCTTCGAGGGCGTTCAGCTTGTCGTCACCGAAGATCTTCCACCACTCGCCGCGGGCGATGTCTTCGGCGGGCCGGGCGGTCTTCCACTGGCTGCCGTTTTCGCCGGTCTGCGCGGTCGGGGCGGCTTCCTTGAAGGCGGCCGGGGTGTCCACCGAAGGACGTTCATAGGTCGGGGCCACCGAGCAGCCGGCCAGTACCAGCAGCGCTGCCAGCAGGGCCGAGCCGATGCGCACGGGGCGCAGCAGGCGGCTCATCGATAGAGATTGGGTCATCATTTTTCTTGCTCCATTCATGGGCTGATCCGCAGATCAGCGATCATCCTGTGCGCCCGGTGCAGCATGGGCGATGTGGGTGCCGGCGGTCATCGGGGCTTCGTGATGCGAGGCCGAGTGCAGTGCGCGGCGGTCGATGGTGCGCAGCAGGACATAGAACACCGGGGTCAGGAACAGGCCGAACAGGGTCACGCCCAGCATGCCGAAGAACACCGCGATCCCCATCGCATGACGCATTTCCGAACCCGCGCCGGAGGACGTCACCAGCGGCACCACACCCATGATGAAGGCGATGGAGGTCATCAGGATCGGACGCAGACGCAGGCGGCTGGCTTCGATGGCGGCTTGTACGGCGCTGCGGCCCTGCATCTCCAGTTCGCGGGCGAATTCCACGATCAGGATGGCGTTCTTGGCCGAAAGTCCCACCAGTACCATCAGGCCGATCTGGGTGAAGATGTTGTTGTCGCCACGGGTCAGCCAGACACCGGTCAAGGCCGCCAGGATGCTCATCGGCACGATCAGGATCACGGCCAGCGGCAGGGTCAGGCTTTCATAGAGCGCGGCCAGCACCAGGAACACCAGCAGCACGCTGATCGGGAACACCCACACGCCCGCATTGCCGGCCAGGATCTTCTGATAGGTCAGGTCGGTCCATTCGAACTTGATGCCGCGTGGCAGGGTGGCAGCGGCCACGCGTTCGGCAGCAGCCTGGGCCTGGTCCGACGAATAGCCGGGTGCCGGGCCGCCGTTGATGTCGGCGGCGGTATAACCGTTGTAGCGCACCACCATTTCCGGACCGAAGGTCTGCTTGACCTTCACCACCGAAGACAGCGGCACCATCTCGCCGGCATCGTTGCGGGTCTTCAGTTGCGCGATGTCCTCGGCCTTGGCGCGGAAGGGCGCGTCAGCCTGGGCACGCACCTGGTAGACGCGGCCGAAGCGGTTGAAGTCGTTCACATACAGCGAGCCGAGGTAGATCTGCATGGTGTTGAACACATCGGTGACAGGGATGCCGAGCTGCTTGGCCTTCACACGATCCAGTTCCACATCCAGTTGCGGCACGTTGATCTGGTAGCTGGAGAACATCGGACCCAGCGCCGGTTCCTTGGCTGCCGCCTTCATGAAGGCTTGTGCGGCCTTGTCCAGTTCGGCATAACCCAGTGCACCGCGGTCTTCGATCTGCATCTTGAAGCCACCCAGCGTGCCCAGCCCTATGACTGGCGGTGGCGGGAAGACGGCGGTGAAGGCTTCCTTGATGCTGCCGAATTTCTTGTTCAGCGAAGCGGCGATGGCATTGCCCGACAATTCCTTGCTCTTGCGTTCCTCGAAGGGCTTCAGACCCACGAAGACGATACCGGCCGAGGAGCTGTTGGTGAAACCGTTGATGGACAGGCCGGGGAAGGCAATCGCACTGGCCACACCGGGTTCCTTCAACATGATGTCGCTCATCTTGCGCATCACTTCTTCGCTGCGGTCGATGGAGGCGCCATTGGGCAACTGCGCGAACGCCACCAGGTATTGCTTGTCCTGCCCCGGCACGAAACCGCCGGGGACGATGTAGGACACCCCCAGGGTCGCGGCCAGCAGCACCACATACACGCCCATGGTGGCGCCCTTGCGCTTGATCACGCCGGTCACGCCGCCGCCGTAGTTGTTGGAGGCGCGATTGAAGAAGCGGTTGAAGCGGACGAAGAAACCACCGAGGAAGCGGTCCATCTGGCGCGTCAGCCAGTCCGGCTTGTCACCGTGGCCCTTGAGCAGCAGGGCGGCCAGGGCCGGCGAGAGCGTCAACGAATTGAAGGCCGAGATGACGGTGGAAATCGCAATGGTCATCGCGAACTGCTTGTAGAACTGGCCGGTCAGGCCGGTCATGAAGGCCAGCGGCACGAACACCGCCACCAGCGTCAGGGCAATGGCGATGATGGGGCCGGAGACCTCCTGCATGGCGCGATAGGTGGCGTCCCGCGGCGAGAGCCCGGCGCCGATGTTGCGCTCGACGTTTTCCACCACCACGATGGCATCGTCGACCACGATACCGATGGCCAGCACCATCCCGAACAGCGACAGCGCATTGATGGTGTAGCCGAATCCCAGCATCAGCGAGAAGGTACCGATGATGGACACCGGCACCGCCAGGAGCGGAATGATGGAGGCGCGCCAGGTCTGCAGGAAGATGATCACCACGATCACCACCAGCGCAATGGCTTCCAGCAGCGTATGCACCACCGCTTCGATGGAAGCACGCACGAACTGGGTCGGGTCATAGACGATGCTGTAGCTGACCGAGCTGGGGAAGTCGGCCGACAATTCCTTCATCGCCGCGCGCACCTGGGTCGAGACTTCCAGCGCATTGGCGCCGGGCGCCTGGAAGATGGGGATGGCCACGGCCGGCTTGTTGTCCAGCAGCGAGCGCAGGCCGTATTCGGAAGCGGCCAGTTCCACCCGGGCCACGTCACCCAGGCGGGTGGTGGCGCCATCCGGCGAGGCTTTCAGGATGATGTCGCGGAATTCGGCTTCGGTCTTCAGGCGGCCTTGCGCGTTCACCGACAACTGCAGCGGCGTGTCCGGCGAACTGGGCGAGGCGCCGATCACACCGGCGGCCACCTGCACGTTCTGCTCGCGGATGGCGCGCACCACGTCCGAAGCCGTCAGGCCGCGCTGCGCTACCTTGTTGGGATCGAGCCAGACGCGCATGGCGTAGTTGCCAGAACCGAACAGGCCCACTTCACCAACACCCTGGATACGCGCCAGGCGGTCCTTGACGTTGAGGACCGCATAGTTGCGCAGGTAGGTGGTGTCATAGCGGTTGTCGGGCGAGGTCAGGTGCACCACCATGGTCAGCGTGGGGGAGGACTTGAGCGTGGTCACGCCCAGGCGCTGCACGTCTTCCGGCAGGCGCGGCAGGGCTTGCGAGACGCGGTTCTGCACCAGTTGCTGGGCCTTGTCGGGATCGACCCCCAGGCGGAAGTTGACGGTGATGGTGAGGTTGCCGTCGCTGTTGGCCTGCGACTGCATGTAGAGCATGTTTTCCACACCGTTGATCTGCTCTTCCAGCGGCGAGGCTACCGTCTCGGCGATCACCTTGGGATTGGCACCAGGATACTGCGCGCGCACCACCACCGAGGGCGGCACCACTTCCGGATATTCGGAGATGGGCAGCTGCAGCATGGCCAGCACGCCGCCCAGCAAGAGCAGTACCGACAGCACACCCGCAAAGATCGGGCGGTCGATGAAGAATTTGGAGATATTCATGTAGGTTCCTTGTCAGTCGTCAGGATGCAAACGCCCGGGCAGCGGGCGGTTTGCGCCCCTGCGACTTGTTCTTCCTTGAATGCGAGAGAGGTCTGTGTCGGATCAGGCCTTGCCGGCAGCAGGTACCGATGCCGCCGTCGCGGTCTGTACCTGCATCGGCACCACGGTCGGGGTGATGGCGTCACCCGGACGGATGCGCTGCAGGCCATTGACCACGATGCGTTCACCCGGCTGCAGACCCTTTTCGATCACTACCAGGCCGTCATGCCCGGCGCCGACCACCACCTGGCGGTAGTTGGCGTGGTTGTCCTTGTCGGCCACCATCACGAAGCGCTTGTCCTGGTCGGTGCCGATGGCCTTTTCATCGATCAGCACGGCCTGGTGCGGCTCGCCGCCACCCAGGCGCACGCGGGCATACAGCCCCGGGACCAGCTGGCCGTCGGCATTGTCGAAGATGGCGCGCACGCGGATGGTGCCGGAGGCGGTGTCGAGACGGTTGTCCACCGACCCGACCCGGCCCTTGCGGGAGTAGCCGTCTTCATTGGCCAGGCCCAGTTCCACGGGGACGGTGGTGCCTGCGGCGCGGGCCGGGTTGACGTATTTCAGGAAACTTTGTTCATCTACGTCGAAGGAGGCATAGACCTTGGCCACGGATACCAGCGTGGTGAGGGGCGCATTGGCTGCACCGGGGTTCACTACGTTCCCGACCGTGACTTCGGCGCGGGAAATACGTCCGGAGACCGGTGCCGTGATGCGGGTGTATTCCAGGTTCAGGCGTGCTGCACGCAGGGCGGCGCGGGCGGCGGCGACGTTGGCCGAGGCTTCGCGCGAGGCGTTCTGCTTCTCTTCGAAGTCGCGCTTGGCGATGGCGTTGTCGCCCAGCAGGCGCTGACCACGGGCCAGATCGGAGGCGGTGTAGCCGGCGCGGGCTTCGGCACCGGCCAGCTGGGCCTCGGCACGGGCGACTTCGGCCTCATAAGGGCGCGGATCGATGGTGAAGAGCAGATCGCCCTTCTTGACCAGCGCGCCATCCTTGAAGTGGACGGCGGTCAGGGTGCCGCCAACCAGGGGACGGATTTCGACACGATCGACGGCTTCGATGCGGCCCGAATAGGATTGCCAGTCGATGATCCGGCGCTGGACCACTTCGGCCACATCGACCGGGGCACCAGCGGCGGCGGCGGTCGGGGCGGTGGTGGCGTTGGCCGAGAGGCCCACCACCGAAATGGCGCCACCGATAGCGAGGGCGATGACGGCCAGGACCGTAGCGGTGAGAGCGAAGCGTTTGCGCAGTGGAGCGGGAGTGTTCATTTTCTTGTCCTCAAAGTGAAGTGGAGGGGTGAAGCGGATACGGCAGGAATTCAGCGGGCGCGGCATCGCGTCGCAAGCTGGCGAAGCGACAGCGCAGGAAATTGACGATCTCGGTCAGCAGCGGCAGGTGCGTACGCAGCGCGCCATGCGTGATACCGGCAAAGCGCGAGACCTGGGTCGGCACACCGGCGCGGATCAGGCTGGAGGCGTATTTTTCCGCCTCCGGACACAACACGTCGCGCTCGGCGGTGGCGATGAAGGCCGGCGGCAGACCGGCCAGGCGGCTCACTTCCAGCGGTGCGGCATAGGGATGCAGGCGCTGCATGGTCTGCGGCAGGTACTGGCGATAGCTGGCCGCACAGGTCTCGGCGGTGAGGTCCGATTGCAGGCGGGCGGCGTCGCCCAGCAGGCGCATGCTCGGATCCAGCATCGGGCTGATCAGCACCTGGGCCGCCAGCGGCTTGCCGCAGCGGTCGCGCGTCATCATGGTCAGGCTGGCGGCCAGGCTGCCACCGGCGTCGTCACCGGCCACCACCATGCGCTCCAGGTCCACCTTCAGTTCGGCCGCGTTCTTGCAGGCCCAGGTGGCGGCGGCAAAGGCGTCTTCGGGCGCGGCCGGGAAGGGCTTGGCCGGGGCCAGCGCGTAGCCCACCGAGAGCACCACGGCCTGGTTGTGCCGTGCCAGGAAACTGGCCGGGGTATCGGCGTCGTCCAGTGAACCACTGGTGAAACCGCCACCGTGGAAATACAGCACCAGCGGGCGTTTCTCGCCCTTGGGCAGCGCCTCGGCGGGCTGGTACAGACGCACGGGGATACGTCCCAGCGGGCCTGGAACGAAGAAATTGCGGATGTCCAGCGAAGAGGAAGCGTGCATGATGAGCGCCCGGGCCGAAGCCACTTGTCCAAGAATGAGGCGAATTGTGCGGCACAGCAGGGTCTCGAATAAACACCTATAATCCAACAACACTGTTCGGCAACCCTGAACAATCGGGAGAATCAATTCATTCACTTTGCTATCCTTTTTAGTGAAGAAAAAACCAGTTCAGCCGCCCCGGCCGGGCAGGCTTGCTGAGGTGGCATCGGCAAGATTGGCTGCCGATGCACTAAGTTGGCTGGCTTTTGGCGTTATTTGGTTTAAATTGGGATGAGGCTTGTTGCTGCATCCCGTCATGGCAAGACGGCGCGCCGGGGGCGGTGCCTGGCCTTGCGTGGATCTGTCTTGGCCCCCGTTTGCCGCGCCGGTGTTGACCCCGGTGGCGGCCTCAAAGGAGAGAGCGATGGACCGTTTCCAGGCCATGCAGGTCTTTACCGCTGTGGTGGATGCCAACAGCTTCACGCGCGCTGCCGACAACCTGAACCTGCCGCGCACCACCGTCACCACCCTGATCCAGGGGCTGGAGAGCATGCTGCAAGTGCGCCTGCTGAACCGCACCACGCGCCGCATCAGCCTCACACCTGATGGCGCGGCCTATTACGAGCGCTGCGTGCGCATCCTGGCTGACATCGACGAGACCGAGCAGTCCTTCCGCAATGTCACGCGCGGCCCGCAGGGACGACTGCGCATCGACGTGCCCGGCTCGATCGGCCGCCTGATGTTGCTGCCCAACCTGTGCGATTTCTACGGCAAGTACCCGGACATCGAACTGGTCATGGGCATGGGCGACCGTCCGGTGGATCTGGTGCAGGAGGCAGTGGACTGCGTCATCCGCGTGGGCGAGCTGCAGGATTCCTCGATGGTGGCGCGCCGCATCGGCACCTTCCAGACCGTGACCTGCGCCGCGCCTTCCTACCTGGAGCGCCATGGCGTACCGCACACCCTGGAAGATCTGCAGCAGCACCAGTCGGTGCATTACTTCTCCAGCCGTACCGGGCGTACCATCGACTGGGATTTCGTGGTCGATGGCGTCACCCGCGAGGTGAAGATGAACGGACGTCTTTCCGTCAACGATGCCGATGCCTACGTGGAATGCGCACTGCAGGGCTTCGGCATGGTGCAGGCGCCGCTCTACATGGTCACGCGCCACATCGACGAAGGCCGGCTGGTGGAGGTGCTGTCGCAATGGAAACCGGCACCGCTGCCAATCTCGGTGGTGTACCTGCACAACCGTCATCTCTCGCCCAAGGTGCGCGCCTTCGTGGACTGGGTGGCCGAGCTGTTCGCTACCTGCCCGCTGAACAAGGCCTGCACCATGGGCATGGAAGACAGCGAGTGCCACTTCGTCAACAAGCCCGAATCCACGACGGTGCGTACGGTGGTAGAGCAGTACAACATCGCGGAGAGCGTGTTCTGACCGATTCTGTATCGCTTTGGGTTCGGCGAGGATTATGCAGTGGTGGCACCGCTTTGCGCGTGCCTTAAGTTGCAGATTTTCTGCCCGATTCTCTGTGTGTCGTGCTTGGGTTTTCAGGTGGGGCAGCGCCGCGTCCTTTTGTATGCTGCGTTGTTGGAATTTTGGTCGGACCCATTTCTGTTGCGGCATACCTGATTCTGCAAACTTCTTGCCTGATTCTCCGGTCTTGCATCATGGAGGATCAGGCAAATGTCAGTCCGCGCTACAGTCGTGTCTGTCTTTCAATGAGAGGAGCTTATGGACCTCGATCTGCATTCCCTGCAGGATGCCGGGCCCTTGCTGCTGCCTGATGCGGCGCCGGGCGCCGCGGACCAGGAGAGGGATGATCCGCGTTTCCAGGCCATGCAGCAGGAACTGTTGCAGTTGCTGGAGCGCTATACGACAGGTGCCGAGGGCATGCTGGCCACGGCCATTCCCAACATGGAAATCTATCGCATCACCTGCCCGACCGGCCCCAAGCACGCGGTGCAGAAGCCGGTTTTTGCGGTGATTGCGCAGGGTTCCAAGCGCATCTTCGTGGGCGACGAGATCTACGAATACGATCCCATGCACTACCTGGTGGCCTCGGTCGATCTGCCGGTGGTTGGCAAGGTCATGGTCACCAGTCCTGACGAGCCCTATCTGGGTTTGCGGCTGGAGCTGGATACCCAGGAAATCGGTGAGCTCATCGGCGATGAAAACCTGCCCGCCGCCGCCAGCCTGGGGGAGGGGGCGGCACGCGGGCTGTACGTGAACCGGCTCGACGTCGACCTGCTCGACGCGGTGCTGCGCCTGTTGCGCCTGCATGAAACGCCGCGCGATGTGCCGATCATGGCGCCCATGATACGGCGCGAGATCCTGTACCGGCTGTTGATGAACGGGCAGGGCGCGCTGCTGCGCCAGACCGTCTTGCAGGATAGCCAGATGAACCGCGTGGCCAAGGCGATCCGGCTCATCAAGGAGGGTTATGACCAGGCGCTGCGCATCGAGGATGTGGCACGCGAGGTGCACATGAGCGTATCTTCGCTGCATCATCACTTCAAGCTGGTGACGGCCATGAGTCCGCTGCAATACCAGAAGAACCTGCGTCTGCAGGAAGCGCGCAAGCTGATCCTCACCGCCGACGCCAGCGTGGCCACCGCTGCGCATCGCGTCGGGTATGAAAGTTCATCCCAGTTCAGCCGTGAATACAGCCGCCTGTTCGGCGCCCCGCCCCTGCGCGACAAGCGGCGCTGGCAGGAAGAGGAAGCGCCGGTCTTGTGAGCCTGTGAGGTATGCAATCGGGCAGTTGATTTATCCACACCCTTTTTTCGATTTGGAGAGAGCATGCACTATCGTCGCCTTGGCAAGAGCAATCTGAAGGTATCGGCCCTGTGTCTGGGGTCGATGATGTTCGGGGACCAGACCGATCTGCAGGAGTCCGGCCGCATCGTGGCCTCGGCCCGTGAGCATGGCGTCAATTTCATCGATACTGCCGACGTCTACACCAAGGGCAAGTCCGAGGAAATCGTCGGCAAGCTGCTGGCCGGACAGCGCCATGAGTGGGTGCTGGCCAGCAAGCTGGGCAATGCCATGAGCGGCAAGCCCAATGAGTCGAACTACTCGCGCAGCTGGATCGTGCGCGAGACCGAGAACATCCTCAAGCGCCTGGATACCGATTACCTCGACATTCTCTACATGCACCGCGATTACCAGGACGAGAACCTGGAGGAAGCCGTGCAGGCGCTGGGCGATCTGATCCGTGCGGGCAAGATTCGCGGTTTTGGCGTCTCCAATTTCCGTGGCTGGCGCATTGCCGAGATCGTGCGGCTGTGCGAGAAAAACAATGTGCCGTTGCCGCTGGTGTGCCAGCCGTATTACAACCTGCTCAATCGTCAGCCGGAAGTGGAAATCCTGCCGGCTTGCGCGCATTACGGTTTGGGCGTGGTGCCTTACAGCCCGATTGCACGCGGGGTGCTGACCGGCAAGTACCAGCCCGGTCAGAAGCCGCCCGAAAACACGCGCGCCGGTCGGGGCGACAAGCGCATGATGGAGACCGAGTTTCGCGAGGAATCGCTGCTGATCGCGCAGCGGCTGCAGCAGCACTGCGAAGCGCGCGGCATCAAACTGGGCCAGTTCGCCACCGCCTGGGTGCTGGCCAATTCGGCCATCAGCAGCGTGATCGCGGGGCCGCGCACGCTGGCGCAGATGGAGGATTACTACGATGCGGCGGACCTGAAGATCACTGCCGAGGAGGAAGCGCTGGTGGATAGCCTGGTGACGCCCGGGCATGCTTCCACGCATGGGTATAACGATCCGAATTATCCGTTCTTTGGACGGGTGGTGACCCGCTGAAGCCACGCAACGATTCTGGCATCACGCGAGCGGATCAGCGCAATGCCCCGATCCGCCGCGCCCCTTCCGCCTTGATCTGCTGAATATCCGTCCCCGGTACCACCAGATCCATCCCGATATGCTTCATGCGCTGGGCCATCTCCATGGTCCCGGCGAAGATCCCCACGTATTTGCCCAGCCTGCGCGCCAGCGCCAGCAGATGGTCGATGGCGTCATTGAGGCGCACGTCGTCGTAGGCATCCGGCGCCAGGCCCAGTTCGATGGCCAGGTCGCTGGGGCCGATGAAGATGCCGTCCAGGTCAGGGGTCTGCAGGATCGCTTCAGCGTTGGCATAGCCTTCGCGGGTCTCGATCATGGCCAGGGTCAGAATGGTGGCGTTGGCGTGCGCAAAGTAGTCCGCTCCGCCATACAGGAAGCCGCGCGCCGGGCCATAGCTGCGTCCGCCGCGCGGGGAATAATGGCAGGCCCGCACAAAACGCTCGGCGTCGGCCGCCGTGTTGATGAGCGGACAGATCACACCATAGGCACCGGCGTCGAGCAGCTTGTTGATTTCTCCCAGGCTGTTTTCGGAGCAGCGCACCAGCGGTATGGCGGGCGTGCCGGAGATGGCCTGCAGCATCGGCAGCGCCGATTCGATCGAGAAGGGACCGTGCTGCAGATCCACCGTCACCGCATCGTAGCCGCTGTGCCCCAGCACCTCGCCCAGCAGCGAATTGCCCATCGATACCCAGCCCGAGAGGGCCAGTTGCTGTTGCGCGAAGAGGGTGCGCAGCCGGTTTTCCCGCATCGTTCGTCTCCCGTGGATAGGCCAGCGCAGATGCTGGCGATGTGCCATGTTAAGTCCGAATGCGGGCGCCTGAGATGAAACTTCTTCAGGCGCGGTACCGGAAGGGCGCATCGTCGATGGCGCGCCGGCGGCCGGCGATCTGGTCGGCCACCAGCGCCGCACTGCCACAGGCCAGCGTCCAGCCCAGCGCACCCTGGCCAATGTTGAGATGCAGGTTCTCCACCGGCGATGCGCCGACGATGGGCACGCCGCTCGGCGTGGCCGGCCGAAATCCCGTCCACGGCGACAGCGTCGCATCCTCGCCCAGCGCGCAGCCGGGGAAGAGCTCGCGCAGGCCATTCTTCAGTTCCTCGATGGCCGAGGGCGGGATGCGGGCGTCGCGACCCACCAGCTCGATGCGGCCCGCCACGCGCAGCCGTTGGCCGAGGCGTGCATAAACGATCTTCCTGGCGATGTCGGTGATGGATACCTGAGGCGCCGCGGCGCGGCTGGCCTCATCCTCCAGCGGCACGGTGATGCTGTAGCCCTTGAGTGGATAGAGCGGCAGGCGCAGATCCACCAGGCGCGCGAAGTCCGCGCTATCGGCACCCAGTGCCAGCACGAAACGGTCGGCAGCAATCCATTGGCCACCGGCCTGCACCGCGCGCAGGGCACGCCCTTCGCGGCGTACGGCATCAACGCGGGCAGCGCCGATGAAACGGAAATCCGGATGCGCCTGCATGGTTTCGACCAGGGCGCGGCAGAATTGCGGACAATCGCCCGCCTCTTCACTGGGCGTGTAAACCCCGCCAACCCAGTCGCGCTGTGAGTGGCCCAGGGCCGGTTCGATGCGGATGCACTCGGCCGCGCTGAGTACCTCTTGCCGGCAGCCATGCTGCGCCTGGAATTGCACCTGCTGCGCAGCCGCCTCCAGCCCTTGTGCATCGGTAAACATGACCAGCTTGCCGGAACGCTGATGATCGAAGGACAGCTGCAGGCCGGCATTCCATTGGGTGAGCTGGTCGCGACTGTAGAAGGCCAGTTGCAGCAGGTCGATGGTGGTCTGGCGTACGCGCTGCGCATTGCAGCAGCGCAGGAACTGCAGCAGCCAGCGATATTGGGCGCTATCGGCGGTCGGCTTGATGGTCAGCGGCGAATCCTTGCTGAACAGGTAGTATGCCCATTTGGTCCACACTGAGGGATCGGCCAGGGGGGCCACGTAGGAATAGCTGAGCTGGGCACCATTGCCCTGGCTGGTGCCCTCGCCGGGTTGGTCGCGGGCATCGATGAGGCTGACCTGATGGCCATCCTGCAGGAGACGGTAGGCAGTGGTCACGCCGATCACGCCGGCGCCCAGTACGCAGATTTGCATGGTGTTTCGTTGAAGTCAGTCAGGAACCGCGCGGCGCAGGGCCTGTAGCGGATCAGCAGCAGACTACCGAAGAGCCGCTCGGGTGTCACATGCCGAATCGGCATGATCTTTTTGCGTGGGCGCAAAAGCGTTTTGCGATGGACGATAGCCGGTGTCGGCCCATGCTGCGCTACAATAGCGCCCGATGCAGGCCAGACAGCCGCTGGCCGTCTTCGCAAGGAGGCGGCGGGAGGAAGGTCCGGACTCCACAGAGCAGGGTGACGGTTAACGGCCGTCCGCTGAAAGCCGGCGCAAGCCGGTATAAGGCGAGGAACAGGGCCACAGAGACGAGCGTATTAAGTTACGGTGAAACGCGGTAACCTCCACCCGGAGCAATTTCAAATAGGCACGCGTTGATGTGGCTCGCGGAGCGTGCGGGTAGAAAGCTTGAGCGGCGGAGCGATCCGTCGCCTAGAGGAATGGCTGTCATAGCGGGTTTCCCGCCGTAACAGAATCCGGCCTACCGGCCTGCTTCATTGAATTCGATTTTTTCTTCATTCTTCATAACAACACTGCGGCCCGTGGGCACTGCGGGCTCGCCAGAGACCCCAGGAGACCCATGAACCAAGCCGCCGCCCCCGTGGCATTCGAAGAACTGACGGCCGTCAACGGCCAACGCATCGGCATCGCCACCCTCGCTTCCGAAAAGACCCTGCATGCCATCTCGCTGGAGATGGTCAGGCTGCTCACGCCCCAACTGCAGCAGTGGCAGGCCGATCCGGGCGTGGCCATGGTGATGCTGCAGGCGCAGGGCGACAAGGCCTTTTGTGCCGGTGGCGACTTGCAGCAGCTCTATCGCTCCATGCGCGAACATCACGCCTCGCCCGCGCGCGAGGACATTGGCGCCAATTCCTACGCAGCGGAATTCTTCGAGCAGGAATATCGCCTGGATTATCTTGTCCACAGCTTCGCCAAGCCCATCCTGTGCTGGGGGCATGGCATCGTCATGGGCGGTGGTATCGGCCTGATGGCCGGTTGCAGCCATCGCGTGGTCACCGAAAAATCGCGTCTGGCCATGCCGGAAATCACCATCGGGCTCTATCCGGATGTGGGCGGAAGCTGGTTCCTGTCCCGCATGCCGGGCAAGAGCGGCGTCTTCCTGGCGCTCACCGGTGCCAACCTCAATGCCAACGACGCCCTCTTCGCCGGCCTGGCGGACTATCGCGTGGCCCATGCCGCCAAGGCATCGGTGATCGATGCCCTGCTGATGCAGCCGTGGGGAGAGGGCAAGGATGCCGAGCTGCTGGATCGTGTACTGGGTGCGGCGCAGGCTTCTTCCTCGTCGCAAGGCACGGCATCGTTTGCGGCCTCCAGCCTGCGTACGCATTTCGACCTGATCGAGTCCCTCTGCCGTCGGCCCACCTTGCCGGAAATCGTCGAGGGCATTCTGAGCTTGCAGACCGAGGATGCCTGGCTGAGCAAAGCCCAGGCTACCCTGCGGGCCGGCTCACCCGGTTCGGCCTGGCTGGGCTATGCCCTGCAGAAGCGTGTGCGTCCGCTGTCGCTGGCGGAGGTGTTCCGGCTGGAATTCGTGGTGTCGCTGCATTGCGCGGCACGCCCCGATTTCGTCGAGGGCATCCGCGCGCTGATCATCGAGAAGGACCAGAAACCACAATGGAATCCGGCCTCTCTGGCCGCAGCCACGCCGGCATGGGTAGAGGGATTCTTTGCCGATCCCTGGTCGCGCCAGGCGCATCCGCTGGCCGACCTGGGCGCCTGAATCGCTTCAGGTCGACCCCGGTCGGGTCGACGGACGGCCCGTGCTTACAGCCCCAGTTCGGACAGGCCGGGATGGTCGGCCGGACGCGGGCCTGAGCGGTCCCAGTGGAATTTGCGTTCCGCTTGCCTGATCGGCAGATCATTGATGGAAGCATGGCGCAGGCGCATCAGTCCATGCTCGTCGAATTCCCAGTTCTCGTTGCCATAGGAGCGGAACCAGCTCCCCGAATCGTCGTGCCATTCGTAGGCGAAGCGCACGGCGATGCGGTTGTCTTCGTGCGCCCAGACTTCCTTGATGAGTCGGTAATCCAGCTCGCGCGCCCATTTGCGGGTGAGGAAGGCGACGATCTCGGCGCGTCCGTGGACGAAGTCGGCGCGGTTGCGCCAGCGGCTGTCTTCGGTATAGGCCAGCGAGACGCGCTGCGGATCGCAGGAATTCCAGGCATCTTCGGCAGCGCGCGCCTTCATGGCGGCCGTCTCACGGGTGAACGGGGGCAGCGGTGGACGCTGGGCGGGGCTATTCATCGACAGTCTCCTTGGGTGTGCCGGATGGGCCGGCTGTTCATGGTCTACGACGGGACGGCAAGCGGGAATGCGGCTGTATGGAGCGATGGATCGAAAAAATTCTAGGCGCTGCGCCGGACCTTGGCAAACAAAGCCGGCCTGTGCGGGAGACCGTCATTGCTGTGCGTTGCGCGCCAACGGGCAACTGTGCTGGAGGGACATCGCTCTGCGGTGTGGCCCTCAAGAGAAGCGATGAGGAAGAAGAAACGAGCGGGAAGGCGAGGAGGGGGGAGGGACGGCCGATCCTGTCGAATCGGCCTCGATTTGAATGCCCTGAACCTGGTTGAGGGCATTCAAATGCGTGAAGCGTGAAATTATTTCTTCTTCTTGTTGACGGCTTCCTTGAAAGCCTTGCCAGCCGAGAACTTCACGGTGGTCGCAGCGGCGATCTTGATTTCTTCGCCGGTTTGCGGGTTGCGGCCGGTGCGGGCAGCGCGCTTGCCGGTCGAGAAGGAACCGAAGCCAACCAATTGCACGGTATCGCCCTTGGTCACGGCCTTGATGATGTTCTCGATGACGGAGTCCAGCGCGCGCTGGGCTGCTGCCTTGGAGATCTCGGTGTCGGCGGCGATAACGTCAACCAATTCAGATTTGTTCACTTTTAAATTCCTTTCACTGTTAAGGTGCCCAGATTTTAGCACTGGAATGAGCCGGATCCGCAAGCCCTATCTGCGTTTTCAGCCGATAGGGCCTGGGCGGAACCAGCCTTGATTGAAAAAAATCGACGTGCTTTTCAACACCCGCAAACGGGCCATGCCGGCCGCGTTTTTGCGTATCGATCTTCCCAAAGACACGGATAGTAAAAGGTGCTCGCCGCCGAAGTCAAAACAAAAACGCTTCCTGCCATTCATTTGACGAAGAATTTCATGAAGTTTCGGGATCACAAGCGTTCTTGCCTCATCTGCTGAGGCGCTTGCCCCGCAGGGCAATGCCCTCGTTGTCAGGGTGACGATGCAGGGCGAGGCATGCTCCGGACTGCCCCAAACGGATATTTCTTGTCCATTTTCGCGCCATCCGGTGAACTTAAGTTGCACTGCAAAATCCATGTCCTTTGGTTCAGTTCACTCGCAAATCCTGCGCTTTCCTGCTCCCGTCGTTTTCCCTCTCCCTGCTGCCCCGAAATCGGGCAGACCGCCGCGTCCATGCGCCGCAAATCCGCGCCGTTGCGCAATTCTGGCGCGAAACACATGTGTATAGCTCAGGTTGCACCTTCAATGTAAATGCTAAGTCCTTCATTTTCTTCACAAATGTTATGAAGAGGGTGTTTTAAGGAAGTGCGCTAAGTCTTTGACTTTATTAGCAAAATCGCGGTTTTTCGCAACGTATACCGCTTGACCTGCAATAGTGCATCCACTAAAGTGGGCGGCAGTGTCAAAAAGTGTTTTTTTGTGGGGCATTTGTGGTGTCATTTGCATTTGCCCGGCACGACACGGCACCCGATCAGCAATCTCACTCGCCGCAGGCGAAGGAAAAACACAGTGTTCCAGGGCGCGTCAGCACTCAATCTCGATGCCAAAGGACGGATGACCATTCCGGCCAAGCATCGTGACGCCCTGATTGTGCAGTGCGAAGGACGCGCCACCGTGACGCGCCATCCGCATGGCTGCCTGTTGTTCTTTCCGCGCCCGACCTGGGAGACGCATCGTGAGCAGATCGCCAACTGGCCGATGTCGGCCCGTGCCTGGCAGCGCATCTTCCTGGGCAATGCCCAGGACGTGGAGCTCGACAGTGCCGGCCGCATCCTGATTGCGCCCGAACTGCGCGCGGCCGTGGGCTTGCAGCGTGATGTGATGTTGTTGGGCATGGGTAGTCATTTCGAAATCTGGGATGCCGTCAAGCTGGCCGAGAGTGAAGCCGAGGCCGTGGCGGGTGGCATGCCGGATGTGTTGAGCAACTTTTCCTTCTGACGGCCGGACAAGATGAATCTGCAACCGGTGCCCGAGCTGCAGCACCGCACCGTGCTGTTGGAAGAAGCCGTGGACGCGCTGGCCATCAGTGGTGAGCGCGCCAATGGCATTTACCTGGACGGAACCTTCGGCCGTGGCGGTCATAGCCGCGCCATCCTTTCCAGGCTGGGCCCGCAAGGGCGCCTGATCGCATTTGACAAGGACCCGTTGGCCATCGCCACGGCGCAGAAGATTGACGATGCCCGCTTCGAGATCGTGCACGACAGCTTCGCGACCATGGACGAGGCGCTGGCCGCACGCGGCATCGCGCAGGTCGACGGGGTATTGATGGATTTGGGCATCTCGTCGCCGCAGGTGGATGACGCCGCGCGCGGCTTCAGTTTCCGTCTTGATGGCCCGCTGGACATGCGCATGGATACCACCCGTGGCGTGTCGGCAGCGGAATGGCTGGCAACGGCAGATGAACAGCAGATTGCAAAGGTGATACGAGATTATGGGGAAGAACGGTTTGCTCTTCAGATTGCAAAGAAGATTGTTGCTGGCCGGGCAATCGAGCCAATTTCAAGCACACGACAGCTTGCCGCGCTCGTGGCACAAGCCGTCAAAACCCGCGAGAAAGGCAAAGACCCGGCCACTCGTACCTTTCAGGCTGTACGGATTTTCGTCAATCAAGAGCTTGAAGAACTCGAAGTAGGACTGGACAAGGCATTTGCCCAGATGGCGCAGCACGGGAGATTGGTCGTGATCAGCTTTCACTCGCTGGAAGATCGCATCGTCAAGCAGTTCATGGCCTCCAAAGCCCATGCGCCGCAGCCTGACCGTCGCCTGCCGATCCGTGCCGTGGACCTGCCGCAAGCCCCGGCCCGCCTGCTGCCGCGCGTCATGCCCAGCAGTGCCGAAGTCGAATCCAACCCGCGTGCCCGCTCGGCGGTCATGCGCGGCCTGGAGCGCGTGATGCCGGTGTCCACCCGCACCACCGAAGGGGCGCCTGCATGACCGGGCGTCTGTGCATCCTGCTGACCATCATGCTGGTGGGTTGCGCGCTGTCCGTGGTGAGCGCCCAGTACAAGGCCCGCAGCCTCTTCATCGAGCTGGAACGCGCCCAGAGCGCGGCGCGCCAGCTCGACGTCGATTGGGCGCAGTTGCAGCTGGACCAGTCCACGCTGGGCAAGAATGCCCGCATCGAGGAGCTGGCACGGCGTGATCTGGGCATGGTCCCGGTCACCGCCGCCCGTACCCAATACCTCACCGTGGGGGTGCCATGACCAAGATGCCCCCGCGTACCAACCTGACCGGCGCTCGCGTGGCTGCCTCCAAGGGCGTGGCGTTTTCGTCCAATCCCATCCTGCAGGTCAAGCTGCCGGCCTGGCGCTCGCGCTTCGTGCTGTTCGTGCTGTTTGCCGCCTTCGTGGCGCTGGTGCTGCGCGCGCTGTGGCTGCAGGGCGTATCGACCGATTTCCTGCAGAAGCAGGGCGCCTCGCGCTACGCCCGCACCCTGGAAATGCCCGCCACGCGCGGCAAGATCCTTGACCGCAACGGCCAGGTGCTGGCTTCCTCGGTGCCGGTCAAGGCGATCTGGGCCATCCCCGACGATGTGCAGGGCGCACCCAAGGACAAGCTGGTGCAGCTGGCCAAGCTGCTGGACATGAGCGATGCCGAGCTGCGCAAGAAGCTCGATTCCGACCGCAGCTTCGTCTACCTCAAGCGCCAGGTCGAGCAGGATACCGCCGACAAGATCGTCAAGCTGGGCATCCCCGGCATCCAGACCCGCAAGGAATACAAGCGCTTCTATCCCGAAGGCGAGGTGATGGCGCACGTGGTCGGCTTCACCAACATCGAGGATGCCGGCCAGGACGGCATGGAGCTGTCCGCGCAGAAGACGCTGGCCGGCGTGACCGGCAGCCGCCGCGTCATCAAGGACCGCCTGGGCCGTGTGGTGGAAGATATCGAATCGATCCGCGAGCCGCACGATGGCCGTGACCTGACCTTGTCCATCGACAGCAAGATTCAGTACATCGCCTTCACGCAACTGAAGGAAGCGGTAGAAAAATACAAGGCCAAGGCCGGCGGCATCATCGTGGTCGATGCCAAGACCGGCGAAGTGCTGGCCATGGCCAATCTGCCCTCCTACAATCCCAACGACCGTTCGGTGCTGACCGGGGCGCAGCTGCGCAATCGCGTGGTGACCGATACCTTCGAACCGGGCTCGACCCTCAAGCCCTTCACCGTGGCCCTGGCGCTGGACACGCATCGCGTGACTCCGTCCACGGTGTTCCAGACCGCGCCCGGCAAGATGACCATCGGCACCGCCACCATCGGCGATTCGCATCCCCACGGTCCGCTGACGGTGGCGCAGATCATCGAGAAGTCTTCCAACATCGGCACTGCCAAGATCGCGCTGGGCATGCCGGCCGAAGAGATGTGGGAAATGTTCACCACGGTCGGTTTCGGTCAGCAGCCCAAGTTCGGCTTCCCGGGGGCGGTGGCCGGTCGCGTGCGTCCCTACAAGTCGTGGCGCCCGATCGAGCAGGCCACCATGAGCTACGGCCACGGCATTTCGGTGTCGTTGATCCAGCTGGCCCACGCCTATCTGATCTTCGCCCGCAATGGCGACATCATTCCTTTGTCCTTCACCAAGGTCACCGATTCGCCCATCGGCCAGCGTGTCATCTCGGCCGATACCGCCCTGCAGATGCGTCGCATGCTGGAAACCGTGGTCGCTCCGGGCGGTACGGCACCGCAGGCCCAGGTGCCGGGCTATCGCGTCGGCGGCAAGACCGGTACCGCCTACAAGATCGAAAACGGCAAGTACGTGCGCAAGTACGTGGCCTCGTTCACGGGCATCGCCCCGATGTCGGATCCGCGCCTGATCATCTCGGTGATGATCGACGAGCCGCAAGGCCAGCACTTCGGCGGCCCGGTGGCCGGCCCGGTATTTGCCAACGTCGCCGCCAATGCCTTGCGCGCATTGAACGTACCGCCGGATTCCAGCGTGACCAACATCATCATTCCCAAAGAACCGCTTGAGGAGAGCATGTAATGTCCGAGCGCGTTCCCAGCCTTCAAGACATCCTCGCCTGGCTGCGCCAGGCGTCGCCGTCTGCGCAACTCACCTCGGATTCCCGCCGCGTGGCGGCCGGCGACGTGTTCTTCGCCTACGTGGGCGACGCCGATGGCCGCTCCTATATTGCCGATGCCGTCGAGCGGGGCGCGGCCGCCGTGCTCTACGAAGCCGACGGTTATACCTGGCCGTCCCAGATCGACGTGCCGCACCTGCCCCTGTCCGACCTGAAGGCGCGCGCCGGCGAGATCGCCGCCGCCTGGTACGGCCAGCCTGACCAGGCCATGTTGACGGTGGCCGTCACCGGCACCAATGGCAAGACTTCCTGCGCCTACTGGCTGGGTACCGCATTGTCGCGTCTGCCCGGCGCCAGCGCCGCCGGCGTGATCGGTACGCTCGGCGTGGGTAGCTTTGTCAACGGCAAGCCGCAAGGCTTCGAGGTCACCGGCTACACCACACCGGACGCCGTACTGCTGCAACGCAGCCTGTTCAAGTTGTCGCAGGGCCGCGTCGGTGCGCTGGCCATCGAGGCCTCCTCCATCGGACTGGCCCAGGGGCGCATGAACGGCATGCACGTCGATGTCGCCCTGCTGACCAATTTCACCCGCGATCACCTGGATTTCCACGGTGACATGCAGACCTACGAAGACGCCAAGCGCAAGCTGTTCCAGTGGCCGGGCCTGAAGCACGCCGTGGTCAACCTGGACGACGGCATGGGCCAGCGCCTGCTGCCGCTGCTGGCCGAGCGCAAGCTGCCGGTGATCGGTTACGCCATCGCCGACGAGCAGGGCGGCGACACGCACGGCGTACCGACCTTGCGCGCCAGCCAACTGCGCAGCAGCCATACCGGCACCGCCTTCCACGTCGATTCCCCTTTCGGCAGCGGCCAGGTCAAGACCCAGCTGGTGGGACGCTTCAATGTCAGCAACGTGCTGGGCATCATGGGCGTACTGCTCACGCAGGGCGTGGCCTGGGATGCCGTGGTCGCCGCAGCGGCCGCACTGACCCCGGCACCGGGCCGCATGCAGCAGTTCGGCGGTCCTGATGTGCCGCTGATCGTGATCGATTACGCCCATACCCCCGACGCCCTCGACAAGACCCTGTCCACCCTGCGCCAGGTCGCCACCCAGCGTGGCGGCCAGCTGTGGTGCGTATTCGGCTGCGGTGGTGATCGCGATCCGGGCAAGCGCCCGCAGATGGGCCAGATCGCCGAGCAGGCCGACCAGGTCGTGCTGACCAGCGACAATCCGCGCAGTGAAGATCCGCAGGCCATCATCGAGCAGATCCGTGTAGGCATGAGCCGCGTCGAACCGGTGGTGCTGCCCGACCGCGCCGGCGCCATTCTGTGGGCGATCCGCCATGCCACCAAGGCCGATGTGGTCCTGCTGGCCGGCAAGGGACATGAGCCTTACCAGGAAATCGCCGGCAAGAAATTGCCCTTCCTCGACGCCGACCATGTCGCGCTGGCGCTTGCCGCGCGCTCGACGATGATGGGAGGCGCATGATGCGATTCGATTTCCGCCAGTTGCTGGAGTGGATCCGCACCGCCGAGCAAGCCGCCTCCGCACGCACCGTGCCGGGCGTGGTCAATGCGCCGGCAGGCGTACTCGAACTCAATGACGTCGTCACCGACAGCCGTGCGGTCAAGCCTGGCAATGTCTTCGTCGCCCTGCGCGGCGAGCGCTTCGATGCACATGATTTCCTCGATACGGTAGCCGCTCAGGGTGCTGCCGCCGTGGTGGTCGAACGCGTACCGCCAGGCCTTGGCGTGCCGGCCATCGTGGTGCCCGACACCCGCGCCGCACTGGGCCAGATCGCCCATGGCTGGCGTGTCCGGCATCAGATCCCGGTGATCGGCGTGACCGGCAGCAACGGCAAGACCACCGTCAAGGAAATGATCGCCGCCATCCTCGCGGCCGCCTTCGGTGAAGACGGCTACCTGGGTACGCGCGGCAATTTCAACAACGAGATCGGCGTCCCGCTGACCTTGTTCCGTCTGCGCGCGCAACATCAGGCTGCCGTCATCGAGATGGGCATGAACCATCCGGGCGAGATCGCCGTGCTCTCGCGCATCGCCGCGCCGACGCTGGGCCTGGTCAACAATGCCCAGCGCGAGCATCAGGAATTCATGGCCAGCGTGGAAGCGGTGGCGCGCGAAAACGGCGCCGTGATCCGCCACCTGCCTGCTGACGGCGTGGCCGTGTTCCCGTCCGATGATGATTTCACCGCGCTCTGGCGTGAAGAGGCCGGTGCCCGCCGCGTGCTGACTTTCGGCCTGACTGCGCAAGCCGATGTCAGCGCCAGCTATCAGGCCAGTGCCTTCGGCAGTACCCTGCAGGTGACCGTGAAAGGTCTGGCCGTCCCGCCCGCGCAGTTCAAGGTGGAACTGGCCGCCGTCGGTGAGCACAACGTGCGCAATGCCCTGGCTGCTGCCGCCTGCGCACTGGGTGCCGGCATCACGGTTGAGGCCGTGGTACGCGGCCTGCAGAGCTTTGCCCCGGTCAGTGGCCGCCTGCAGCGCAAGCAAGCCCGCAGCGGCGCGCTGGTGATCGACGACACCTACAACGCCAACCCCGACTCCGTGCGCGCGGCCATCGACGTGCTGGCCGCCATCGACGGTCCGCGCGTGCTGGTGCTGGGCGACATGGGTGAAGTCGGCGACCAGGGCCCGCAGTTCCATGCCGAGATCGGCGCCTATGCCCGCAGCCGTGGCATTCCGCTCTTGCTCGGACTGGGCGAATTGACGAAACACGTCGTCAGTTCGTATGGTCCGGCGCTGCAAGGTGTAGCGCAGGCTACGCATTTCGACGATATCGCCGCACTCAATGCCGCGGTGGAAAAGGCTGCCCCGCAGGGGGCGACCATTTTGGTAAAAGGTTCACGCTTCATGAAGATGGAGCGAGTTGTACAGCATCTGGTCAACGTTGAATCACTCTCGCAACATCAACAGGAGACCCATTAGCATGCTGCTCTGGCTTGCACAGAATTTTCAACAGGATTTCGGCTTTCTGCGCCTGTTCAACTTCATCACCTTCCGCGCGGTCTTCGCCACGCTGACGGCGCTGTTGATCGGCATGATCGCCGGCCCTGCCGTGATCCGCATGCTCACCCGCATGAAGGTCGGCCAGGCCGTGCGCACCGATGGACCGCAGACCCACCTGATCAAGTCCGGCACCCCCACCATGGGTGGCGTGCTGATCCTGATCGGCATCGGCGTTTCCACCCTGCTGTGGGCGGACCTGTCCAACCGTTTCGTGTGGATCGTGCTGATCGTCACGCTCGGGTTCGGCGCCGTCGGTTGGGTCGATGACTACCGCAAGGTGGTCTATCGCGATCCGGAAGGCATGCGCTCGCGCGAAAAATATTTCTGGCAATCGCTGATCGGACTGGTGGCGGCGTTCTACCTGGCCTTCTCGGTTTCCGAAGTGAGCAACCTGAAGGTCTTCGACCTCTTCGTCGCCTGGGTGCGTTCCGGCTTCAGCCTGGACCTGCCGCCCAAGGCCGACCTGATCGTGCCCTTCTTCAAGACCGTGACCTATCCGCTGGGCGTGTGGGGCTTCATCGCGCTGACCTATTTCGTCATCGTCGGCACCAGCAATGCGGTCAACCTGACCGATGGTCTGGATGGCCTGGCCATCATGCCCACCGTGCTGGTGGGGGCGGCCCTGGGCCTGTTCGCCTACCTGACCGGCAACGCGGCCTACGCCAAGTACCTGTTCATCCCGCACATCCCGGGTGCCGGCGAACTGCTCATCTTCTGCGGCGCCATGGGCGGTGCGGGCCTGGCCTTCCTCTGGTACAACGCCTACCCGGCGCAGGTGTTCATGGGCGACGTCGGCGCGCTGGCACTGGGTGGCGCGCTGGGCACCATCGCCGTCATCGTGCGCCAGGAAATCGTGCTCTTCATCATGGGCGGCATCTTCGTGGTGGAGACGCTCTCGGTGATGATCCAGGTGGCCTATTTCAAGTACACGAAGAAGCGCTTCGGCACTGGCCGTCGCGTGCTGTTGATGGCACCCCTGCATCACCACTACGAACAGAAGGGCTGGAAGGAAACCCAGGTGGTGGTGCGGTTCTGGATCATCACCATGATGCTGGTACTGGTCGGCCTGTCGACCCTGAAGCTTCGGTAAACAGGCGATATGAAGAAAAACGGCGCCCCTTGTGACGAAATGCAGGAGGCGCCTTCGTGGTTGGCAGGGCTGGGCCCTGCATGGCAAGACCTTGATGAAGAAGTGAGTCGGAAAACAAGATGAATTACTCGGGCAAACACGTTCTGGTGCTCGGACTCGGCGAGTCCGGCCTGGCAATGGCGCGGTGGCTGGTCTACTGCGGCGCCGGCGTGCGCGTGGCCGATACCCGTAGCGAAGCGGCGCTGGCCGAGCGCCTGGCAGCCTTGCGCGCCGACGCGCCCGAGGCCGAGGCCGTGCTGGGCCAGGCACTGGCCCCCTCGTTGCTGGAGGGAATCGATTTCGTCGCCGTCAGTCCCGGCCTGGCCCCCGCAGGCGAGCTGGCCCCGCTGATGCCGGCCATGGCCGAGCGCGGCCTGCCGCTGTGGGGCGAGATCGAACTGTTCGCCCAGGCCCTGGCCGCCCTGCGCGAAGAGACCCTGTATCAACCCAAGGTGCTGGCCATCACCGGCACCAACGGCAAGACCACCGTGACCCGCCTGACCGGTCTTTTATGCGAGCGTGCCGGGCTGTCGGTGCAGGTGGCAGGCAACATCAGCCCGGCTGCCCTGGATGTGCTGCGTGAAGCCGTGATCAAGGACAAGATCTTCCTGGCCGAACTGGCCGAGCAGGATGCCCGCGACGCGGCTCAGGCCGCAGCCGAAGCCGAGGCACAAGCGGCCCAACAGGCCGTGCTGGACGCCCGCCAGGCCGCCGAGGCCGAGAAGCATCGCCGTGCTGCGGCCAGCATCGAGCAGGCCGCCGCGATTGCCGTGCCGGTCCTGCAGGCGCAGCCCGAGGTGGCCGCGCCAGCGCCTGAACCGGCGCCGCAGGGAGAACTGCTGGCCAGCGAGGAACCCCCGCACGAAGCTGCCGAGCACACGGTACCGGATACCGGGCAGCCCTCCGAGGCCACCCTGGACGTGGCCTCCGACGTGGTGCCGCAAGCCGATATGGCGGCCCCCGCCACCACGGGCGAAGCCATGAACCTGGGCGACTTCATGGAAGTCTCGCGCAAGGCCGAGGAAGATGCGCTGGTGGAAGTGCCTCCGCCGCCGCCACCGGAGCCGAGCTATCGCGGTTCCCTGCCGCAGGCCTGGGTGCTGGAGCTCTCCAGCTTCCAGCTGCACACCACGCACAGCCTGCAGCCGCATGCCGCCACCGTCCTGAATCTGACCCAGGACCACCTCGACTGGCACGGCAGCATGGACAACTACGCTGCCGACAAGGCCCGCATCTTCGGCCAGGACACCGTACGCGTGCTCAACCGCGATGACGCACTGGTGATGGAGATGAGCGCCGCCGCTGCGCCGCTGTCCACCTTCGGCCTGGACGAACCGTCCACCCCCAACAGCTTCGGCCTGGTCAATGACAATGGCATGCTGTGGCTGGCCAACGCCTTCGTGCATGAAGACGATGAAGTTCCGGAAGGCAAGCGTCGCCGCAAGCAGAAGGACATGCTGCCGCCGCCGGTGACCGTCAAACGCCTCATGCCTGCCGATGCCCTGCGCATCCGTGGCGCCCACAACGCCATGAATGCGCTGGCCGCGCTGGCCTTGTGCCGCGCCGTCGATCTGCCGATGGCGCCGCTGCTGCACGGTCTGCGCGACTACACGGGCGAACCGCACCGGGTGGAACTGGTCGGCGTGATCCAGGACGTCGAGTACTACGACGACAGCAAGGGCACCAATGTTGGCGCCACCGTGGCTGCGCTCAATGGACTGGGTTTGGGTGGCCGTCCCAACCGCATCGTGCTGATCGCCGGTGGTGATGGCAAGGGTCAGGACTTTTCGCCGCTGGATCTGCCGGTGCAGAAATATGCCCGCGCCGTCTTGCTGATCGGTCGCGACGGCCCCGCCGTGCGCGCGGCCCTGGCCGACAGCGGTGTCGAACTCATCGATTGTGCCAGCCTGGAAGCGGCCGTGGAAAAGGCCGGTGAACTCGCCGCCGCCGGCGATATCGTGCTGCTCTCGCCGGCCTGCGCCAGCCTGGACATGTTCCGCAACTATGCCCATCGCGCCGAGGTCTTCGTGGACGCGGTGCGCGAACTGGCGCTCTCGCGCGGTGAGGTGCTGGCATGAAACTGGGCCTGTCCTCGGTGCGCAACTGGCTGGGCGGCTTGAAACAGGCCGCGCCGGTGGCCGCCGGTCGCGCCCGCAGCAGCCGTGGCAGCGCATCGGGCAGCATCGGCTTCGAGCAGCGCTCGCGCATGATGGAATACGACCAGCCGCTGATCTGGGTGGTCCTGCTGTTGATGCTGTTCGGCATGGTGATGGTGTATTCGGCCTCGGTGGCACTGCCGGACTCGCCCAAGTACGCGTCCTATTCGAATTACCACTTCCTGATCCGCCAGGCGATCTTCATCGTGCTCTCCATCGTGGCCGGTGCGGTGGTCTTCCGCGTGCCCATCGAGACCTGGCAGAAGTGGGCGCCCTATCTCTTTGCCATCACGCTGATCCTGCTGCTGATGGTGCTCATTCCGGGCGTGGGCAAGGGGGTCAATGGTGCCAAGCGCTGGCTCTCGCTGAAGATCATCAACCTGCAGCCCTCCGAACTGATGAAGCTCTTCATCGTCCTGTATGCCGCCGACTACACGGTGCGCAAGCAGGCGGTGATGCACAAGCTGGTCAAGGGCTTCTTCCCCATGGCCGCCGCCGTCGGCCTGGTCGGCCTGCTGTTGCTGCTGGAGCCTGACCTGGGTGCTTTCGGCGTGATTGTCTGCATCGCCATGGGCATCCTGTTCCTGGGCGGCATCAACGGCGTCTGGTTCGGCGGTATCGGGGCTACCCTGGTGGGGGTGTTCTCGCTGGTCATCGTCACCTCGCCGTGGCGGCGCGAGCGCATTTTTGCCTATCTGAATCCCTGGGAGGAAGAAAACGCGCTGGGCAAGGCCTATCAGTTGTCGCATTCGCTGATCGCCTTCGGGCGCGGCGAACTGTTCGGCGTCGGGCTGGGCGGCAGCGTGGAAAAGCTGCATTACCTGCCCGAAGCGCATACCGACTTCCTGCTCGCCGTCATCGGCGAGGAGCTCGGTTTCGTCGGGGTGCTGGTGGTGGTGTTGCTGTTCTACTGGCTGGTCAAGCATTCCTTCGAGATCGGTCGCCAGGCCATCGCGCTGGACCTCACCTTTGCCGGCCTGGTGGCCAAGGGCATCGGTATCTGGCTGGGCGTGCAGGCCTTCATCAACATGGGCGTGAACCTCGGCCTGCTGCCGACCAAGGGCCTGACGCTGCCGCTGATGAGTTATGGCGGTTCGGGTGTGCTGTTGAATTGCGTGGGCCTGGCCATCCTGCTGCGCATCGATTACGAAAACCGGGTACTCATGCGCGGAGGCCGTCCATGAGCGCGCCGCGCAAGTTGCTGATCATGGCCGCCGGTACCGGCGGCCACATCTTCCCGGGTCTGGCGATCGCCGACACCATGCGCGCGCGCGGCTGGCAAGTGAGCTGGCTGGGCACCACGCACGGCATGGAGCGCGAGCTGGTGCCGCGCCATGGCGTGGAGATGGACAGCATTGTCTTCGCCGGCCTGCGCGGCAAGGGGCTGCTGCATACGGTCAAGGGGATGTGGCGTCTGCTGGCAAGCTTCCTGCATTGCCATGCCATCCTCGGCCGTCGTCGTCCCGATGTGGTGCTGGGCATGGGCGGTTACGTCACCGTACCGGGCGGCGTGATGGCGCGCCTGCGCGGCAAGCCGCTGGTGCTGGTCAATGCGGATGCGGCACTGCTGCTGTCGAACAAGACCCTGGCGCCGATGGCGACCAAGCTTCTCTTTGGCTTCCCGGCCGATTTCGGCCGTGCGGCGGGCAAGGCCGAGGTCACCGGCAATCCGGTGCGCAAGGAAATCATCGCGCTGCCGCAGCCGGCCCAACGTTACGCCGGCCGCAGCGGCCCGCTGAAGATTCTGGTGGTGGGCGGCAGCCTGGGCGCCAAGGTCTTGAACGACAACGTGCCCGCCGCGCTGGCGAAGCTGCCTGCCCGGTTGCGTCCGCAAGTGACGCACCAGTCGGGCAAGCAGCATATCGCCGCCTTGCGCGCAGCCTACGAGGCCGCAGGCGTGCAGGCCGAAGTGGTCGATTTCATCGACGACATGCCGCGCCGCTATGCCGAGGCCGATCTGGTGATCTGCCGCGCTGGGGCCATCACGGTCTCCGAGCTGACGGCTGCGGGCGTGGCCAGCGTGTTGGTGCCGCTGGCGGTATCGACCACCTCGCACCAGATCGACAATGCGAAGTGGATGGCACGGAACAAGGCGGCGATTCACTTGCCGCAACGCGAACTGACGCCGGATCACCTGGCCGGTTTGCTGCAGAAACTGGACCGCGCTGCATGCCATGACATGGCACAGGCGGCATACGAACAAGGCCGGCGCGACGCCAACGAGGCAATCGCGCGCGTGCTGGAAGGACTGGTAACACCATGAAGCATCGCGTCAAGAACATTCATTTCGTGGGCATCGGCGGCTCAGGCATGAGCGGTATCGCCGAAGTGCTGCTCAACCTCGGCTATGGCGTCTCAGGCTCCGACCTGGGCAGCAATGCCGCCACCCAGCGCCTGGCGCAGCTGGGCGCCAACATCCGCTATGGCCATGCGGCCGAGAACATCGAAGGCGCTGACGCCATCGTCACCTCCACCGCCGTCAGGGGCGACAACCCGGAAGTGCTGGCCGCGCGCAAGAAGCACATCCCCATCGTGCCGCGCGCGGTGATGCTGGGTGAACTGATGCGCCTGAAGAAGGGCATTGCCATTGCCGGCACCCACGGCAAGACCACCACCACCAGCCTGGTGGCCAGCGTGCTGGCCCAAGGCGGACTGGACCCGACCTTCGTCATCGGTGGCCGGCTCACCAGCGCCGGCGCCAATGCCAAGCTGGGCACCGGTGAATTCATCGTGGCCGAAGCCGATGAGTCGGATGCGTCCTTCCTCAACCTGACGCCCGTGATCGAAGTCATCACCAACATCGATGCCGATCACATGGAAACCTACAACCATGACTTCGCGCGTCTGAAGCAAGCCTTCGTCGAGTTCACCCAGCGCCTGCCGTTCTACGGTGTGGCCGTGCTGTGCCTGGATGATCCGCACGTGCGCGAGATCATGCCCATGGTCTCCAAGCCCATTCTGACCTACGGCTTCCATGACGACGCCGACGTGCGCGCCATCGAGGCCCGCGCCGTGGAGGGCAAGATGGAATTCACCGTGATCCAGGACGGCTACGCCCCCATGCAGGTGAGCCTGAACCAGCCCGGCATGCACAACGTGCAGAATGCCTGCGCCGCCATCGCCATCGCCCGTGAACTGGATGTGGATGATGCCGCCACCCAGAAGGCGCTGACCGAATTCAACGGTGTGGGCCGCCGCTTTACCCGCTATGGCGAGGTGCCGATCACCGATGCGCAGGGCAATCCCGCTGGCCACTTCACGCTGGTGGACGATTACGGCCATCACCCGGTCGAGACCGCCGCCACCATCGCCGCCGCCCGTGGCGCCTATCCGGGC
This sequence comes from Herbaspirillum sp. C7C8, assembly GCF_022627875.1. Classification (NCBI taxonomy): domain Bacteria; kingdom Pseudomonadati; phylum Pseudomonadota; class Betaproteobacteria; order Burkholderiales; family Oxalobacteraceae; genus Herbaspirillum; species Herbaspirillum sp. C7C8. The sequence goes on along the minus strand of NZ_JABXGG010000004.1, from coordinate 178,470 downwards.
CGCCGCCTGGTGCTGGCCTTCCAGCCGCACCGCTACACCCGTACGCGCGATCTGTTCGAGGATTTCGTGAAGGTATTGTCCTCACCCGATGTGCTGGTGCTGGGTGAAGTGTATTCCGCCGGTGAAGCCCCCATCGTGGCCGCCGATGGCCGTTCGCTGGCGCATGCGCTGCGCGCGGCCGGCAAGGTGGAGCCGGTTTTCGTGGACGACATCGGCGACATGCCCGAGACCATCCGCAATGTGGTGCGCGACGGCGACGTCGTCATGACCATGGGGGCTGGATCGATTTCCGCCGTGCCGGGGCGTTTGGTCGCGCACGCCGGTGGCAAGAATGAACAGGGGGCCGCATGATCAGCCAGGACCAGATCAAGGCCTTTGGCCGCGTCGGCGTGCTCTTCGGTGGTCGTTCCGCCGAGCGCGAAGTGTCGATGATGTCGGGCAATGGCGTCTTGCAGGCCCTGCGCAGCAAGGGGGTGGATGCGCATCCCTTCGATCCGGCTGAGCGCAGCCTGGGTGAATTGCAGGCCGAGAAATTCGACCGCGTCTTCATCGCCCTGCATGGCCGCTATGGCGAAGACGGCACGCTGCAAGGTGCGCTGGAACAGATGGGCTTGCCCTATACCGGCCCGGGCGTGATGGCCTCCAGCATCGCCATGGACAAGATCATGACCAAGCGCATCTGGCTCTCGCATGCTCTGCCCACGCCGCGCTTCCTGAGCCTGGATGCCAAGGCCACCTCGCGCGAGCAATTGCGCGTGGTGCCCGACGAGCTGGGTTTGCCGCTGATGCTCAAGGCGCCGCATGAAGGCTCGACCATCGGCATTGCCAAGGTCAACGGTTATTCCGACATGCAGGTGAGCTTCGAGATGTGCGCCCGCTATGACAGCGTGGTGCTGGCCGAGGAATTCATCCGTGGCCGTGAACTGACGGTGCCGGTACTGGGGCAGGGACGCGATGCGCGGGCCTTGCCGGTCATCGAGATCTGCGCGCCGGATGGCAACTACGACTACCAGAACAAGTATTTCACCGACGACACGAAATATTACTGCCCCGCCCCGCTGGATGCGGAACTGACGCGCCATATCCAGGATCTGGCGGTACGGGCTTTCAATGCGTTGGGTTGCCGTGGCTGGAGCCGCGTGGACTTCATGCTGCGCGAGGCGGATGGAAAGGCTGAGCCTTACCTGATCGAAATCAACACCTCGCCCGGCATGACCGGCCATTCGCTGGTACCGATGGCGGCCAAGGCGGTGGGCATGAGCTATGAAGACCTGTGCTGCGAGATTTTGGCGATGGCCGCGCTGGACATGAGGCCATCGAAGGACTGGACGCCGCAGGCGGGCCAGCCGTGATGGTCCGGGTTTAAGGAAGAACGCGTCGATGTGGCAGGACGTCAAGATGCTCAACGCCATCAGCAGTGCGCTTTTTGCGCTGGTGCTGCTGGCCCTGGTGGCATCGGGTTTGTGGTGGGTGGCGCAGCGGCCGATGTTTACGCTGCACACGATACGCATCGAATCAGCCAGCGATATGCCGCTGGAGAAGGTCAATGCCTTGACGGTGCGGGCCACTGCGGTGCCGCGCATCCATGGCAATTTCTTCACGGCCGACCTGACGGCGGTGCGCGCGGCCTTCGAAGCCGTGCCCTGGGTGCGCAAGGCCATGGTGCGGCGTGAATGGCCGGACCGGCTGGTGGTGAAGATCGAGGAACACAAGGCCCTGGGTACCTGGGGCGAAGATGGCAAGTTGTTGTCGCAGAAGGGTGACGTGTTCACCGCCAACCTGGCCGAGGCCGAGGATGACGGTGAGCTGCTGGAGTTCGATGGCCCCCCCGGCAGCGAGAAGCAGGTGGTGGCGCGACTGGCCTTGTTCCGTCAGTGGTTCGCGCCCATCAAGCTGGAGCCGGAGTCGGTGGTGCTGTCGAACCGCTATGCCTGGACCGTACGGCTGGACAATGGCATGACGGTCGAGCTGGGCCGCGAGCAGGGCGATGCGATATTGAAGGAAAGGGTGGCGCGGCTGGTGGCGGCCTATCCGCAGCTGATGGAACGATTGCAGGGAAAGATAGAAAGCGTCGACCTGCGCTATCCCAACGGGATGGCCTTGAAGGCGGATGGCCTGGTGCTGGCGGCAATGAACGGGAAAAAGAAATAAGCGGAACGCTATGACAAAAGACGCAAAAAATCTGATCGTCGGTCTGGACATCGGCACCTCGAAAGTGGTGGCGGTGGTGGCCGAGGTGCTGCCCGATGGCCGCCATGAAGTGATCGGGCTGGGGCAGTCCGAATCCAAGGGGCTCAAGAAGGGCGTGGTCGTCAACATCGAGGCCACCGTCGAATCGATACAGCGCGCCCTGGAAGAAGCCGAGCTGATGGCCGACTGCAAGATCCGCAATGTCTACACGGGCATCGCCGGCAGTCACATCCGCAGCTTCAATTCCAGCGGCATGGTCGCCATCAAGGACAAGGAAGTGACCGCCGCCGACGTCTCGCGCGTGATCGAGACCGCCAAGGCCGTCAACATCCCGACCGACCAGCAACTGCTGCACACGGTCCCGCAGGAATTCATCGTCGACAACCAGGAAGACGTGCGCGAGCCCATCGGCATGAGCGGTATCCGCCTGGAAGTGAAGGTGCACATCGTCACCGGTGCGGTTTCTGCCGTGCAGAACATCGTCAAGTGCGTGCGCCGTTGCGGTCTGGAAGTCTCCGACCTGATCCTGCAACCGATGGCCTCGGCCGATTCGGTGCTGACCACGGATGAGCGCGAACTGGGCGTGGTGCTGGTCGACATCGGTGGCGGCACCACCGATGTGGCGGTCTTCACCGAAGGCGCGATCCGTCATACCGCCGTGATCCCGATTGCCGGTGACCAGATCACCAACGACATCGCCATGGCCCTGCGCACCCCCACGCTGGAAGCCGAAGAGATCAAGCTGCGCTATGGCGTGGCCAAGCAGATCCTGGCCGATCCGACCGAGACGCTGGAAGTGCCCGGCCTGGGCGACCGCAATCCGCGCACCCTGTCGCGCCAGGCGCTGGCCGCCGTCATCGAGCCGCGCGTCGAAGAGCTGTTTGCGCTGGTGCATCAGGTGGTGCGCGAGTCGGGTTATGAAGAGGTGCTGTCCTCAGGCATCGTGCTCACCGGTGGCTCGGCAATGATGCCCGGCATGACCGAACTGGCCGAAGACATCTTCCTGAAACCGGCGCGCCTGGGCACGCCCGAATACAGCGGCCAGCTGGCTGACGTGGTACGCAGCCCGCGCTACTCGACCGTATTGGGCCTGCTGCAGGAAGCCAAGAAACAGTATCTGCGCGGCTACATCGTGACCCGCCAGGAAGGTTCGGTCAAGGCGGTCTGGCAGCGCATGAAGGAGTGGTTCCTCGGCAATTTCTGAACCCTTCGCGAAGGCCGTCGCGTGCGGCCGTCGATGATTGCTTCAGGATGTAAATGCATTGGTTGTTGCTGGCGGTTCAGTTGTAGGGTTCTGGCAGTAAAAAAATGATGAAGACCGCAGCAAATTTGCAGCAGGGTTTTCTTGGAATAGCGGTATCAAGGCATCATTCGCAGTATTCGCAGCATTGGCAGTACGGCATTAGAAGAAACAACAGGGAATCAAGTACATAGACAGCAGTGATCAGTTGCTAGTCGTCACACCGCGTGATGCCTATCAACTGCCAGCTGCAGGACACATATATTTTAAGGAGTCATCATGGAAATCGATATGGTCGACAATGCGACGCTGGGTACGATCATCAAGGTCGTGGGCGTTGGCGGTGCTGGCGGCAATGCCGTGCAGCACATGATTAACAAGGGTGTGTCCGGCGTCGAATTCATCGCCGCCAACACGGATGCCCAGGCACTGAAGCAATCCAAGGCGCACAACGTCATCCAGATCGGCGACACCGGTCTGGGCGCCGGCATGCAGCCCGACGTCGGTCGTCGGCTGGCCGAGGAAACCCGGGCCCGCATCGAAGACTCCCTGCGCGGCGCGCACATGGTCTTCATCGCCGCCGGCATGGGCGGCGGCACCGGCACCGGCGCTGCTCCGGTGGTGGCGCAGGTGGCCAAGTCGCTGGGCGCACTGACGGTAGCCGTGGTCTCCAAGCCCTTCTCCTACGAAGGCCAGAAGTGCATGGACATCGCCGATGCCGGACTGGAAGAGCTGACCCAGCACGTCGATTCGCTGATCATCATCCTCAATGAAAAACTGGAAGAGATCTACGAAGACGACAGCATGATCGAATGGCTGTCTCACGCCGATGACGTGTTGAACAATGCGGTGGCCGGTATCGCCGAAATCATCAATGTGCCCGGCCACATCAACGTCGACTTCAACGACGTCAAGACCATCATGGGCGAGCAGGGCAAGGCCATGATGGGCACCGCTACCGCTGCCGGTGTCGACCGCGCCCGCGTGGCCGCCGAGCAGGCCGTGGCTTCGCCGCTGCTCGATGGCATCGATTTGTCCGGCGCGCGCGGCGTGCTGGTCAACGTCACTGCCAGCCGCGGCCTCAAGGGCAAGGAAATCAAGGAAGTCATGGCCACCGTGCGCGCCTTCGCCGCACCGGACGCCTCGATTGCCCAGGGCATCGCCTACGATGACAGCATGGGTGACGAGATCCGCGTGACCGTCGTGGCCACCGGCCTGGGCCGTGCCCGCAAGGCCGTGCAGCTGGTGCAGACCCCGGTCATGCGCACCGGTACCCACAACGAGCCGATGATGGCCGTCGGTGGCGCCATGCCGCAAGGTACGGCGCAACCGGCCGGTGCCACTTTCGGTGGTCTGAAGGCCCCGGCCGTGTGGCGTCGCGAGTCGGCTTCGGACACCGTACGCGCCCTGGAAAAGAACGGCATGGAAACCTACGACATCCCGGCCTTCCTGCGCAAGCAGGCGGACTGATCGTCGTTGGCCGGGAGCGGTCGGCGGCTTCAAAGCAGGCCGGCCAGTTCCAAGGCATACTAACGCCGCGCCACGTGCGCGGCGTTTTTTCGTGCGCAGCGTGCCGGCAATTCATCTGCTGAATCGATCAATCGCGGCAGAGGCATCTGTTTCACCACTTAATTCACAGTCCTACAACCAGACGAGGAAACACCATGACCATCAAGATCGGCGACCGCCTGCCCGAAGGCACCCTGACCGAATTCATCGAGACCGAAACCGAAGGCTGCAGCCTGGGGCCCAATGCCTTCAAGGTGTCGGACCTGGTCAAGGGCAAGAAGATCGCCCTGTTCGCACTGCCCGGCGCCTTCACCCCGACCTGTTCAGCCAAGCACGTGCCGGGCTACATCGCCCTGGCCGACCAGTTCAAGGCCAAGGGTGTGGATGAGATCTGGTGCCTCTCGGTCAACGACGCCTTCGTCATGGGCGCCTGGGGCCGCGACCAGAAGGCCACCGGCATCGTGCGCATGTTCGGTGACGGCAGCGCCACCTTCACCAAGGCCCTGGGCATGGAATTCGACCTGACCGAACGCAACATGGGGGTGCGCTCGCAGCGCTATTCCATGCTGCTCGACGACGGCGTAGTCAAGCAACTGAACCTGGAAGCCCCGGGCAAGTTCGAAGTCTCCAACGCCGAAACCCTGCTGGCCCAGCTGGGCTGATGCGTCCGGGGAACTCCCCGGCCAGGCAGTGAGGGCAAGACGGCATGCTGCGGCATGCCGTTTTTCCTGGGGGAAAGGTATTCATCGATCTGATTGCTCAATCCCCCCGCCGTCGCCTGTTTTACAGATAGGAACGATTTGCAACAAAGCCGTACCATACGGGGCGGGGCCGGGGCATCTTGGCTATAATGACCGGATGTTGAAACAGCGCACAATCAAGAATCTAGTCAAGACCACGGGCGTGGGCCTGCACTCCGGCACCAAGGTCGAGCTGACCCTGCGTCCGGCGGCAGCCGATACCGGCATCCTGTTTCGCCGCGTGGATCTGGACCCGGTGGTCGAGCTGCCGATGATCGCCACCGGCGTGGGCGATACCCGCATGGCATCGACCCTGACCAAGGATGGCGCCAAGGTGTCCACCGTCGAACACCTGCTGTCGGCCTGCGCCGGGCTGGGCATCGACAATCTCATCATCGACCTGACCGCCGAAGAAATCCCCATCATGGATGGTTCGGCTTCGTCCTTTGTCTTCCTGCTGCAGCAGGCTGGCCTGCAGGAGCAGAACGCGCCCAAGAAATTCATCCGCGTGAAAAAGCCCGTGGAAGTGCGTGAAGGCAGCGGCGACAAGGAAAAATGGGCGCGTCTTGAACCGTACGACGGTTTCCGCCTGAAGTTCTTCATCGAATTCAATCACCCGGCCGTGGACGGCACCGGGCAGGTGGCCGAGGTCGATTTCGGCATCGACTCCTACGTCAAGGAAATCGCCCGCGCGCGCACCTTCGGTTTCATGCAGGATGTGGAAACCCTGCGCGGCATGGGCCTGGCCCGTGGCGGTTCCTTCGAGAACGCCATCGTCATGGATGAGTACCGCATCCTCAATGCCGACGGCCTGCGCTACGACAACGAGTTCGTGCGCCACAAGATCCTGGATGCCATCGGCGACCTGTACATCATCGGCCATCCGCTGCTGGCCAGCTACGATGCCCACAAGTCCGGCCACGGCCTGAACAATCTGCTGTTGCGTGAACTGCTCTCGCAACCGGATGCCTATGAAATCGTCAGCTTCGACCAGCTCGACCAGGCACCGCAGACCTATGTGATGCAGGCCCAGCAGGAGTGGGCACTGAACTGACCGATCCCCGCATCGACCCCATGAACGAACGCCCCGGCCTGGACCGGGGCGTTTGGTTTTCTGGCGATCTGACGAGAGAAATCTCGTAAATTTTTTATAAGGATTTCGTCAAGCGGCTATTTTCCCTCGGGAAATGGCGGATCTTCGCCTGTCTGTTTGGCCAATATGCGCTGGTCGCGGCGGCGTATCATGGCGTCGATGGCTTCCTTCAAGCCTTGGCTGCGCGGGTCGCGCGCCAGCGTACTGCTGAGTTCGGCAAAGGAGGAGAGGGCGTTTTCGGTCAGTTCCAGCACCCGTTTGGGCGCTGGGGGAGGGGCCGTCCGGCCAACTTGCACTTTGATTCGGATTGAATTAACCTGCCATCCGTCCTTCAGCAGGCGGTCCTGCAGCTTCGGGGTTTGCTGCTTCAACCGTGCCGCCAGCGCTGCATTGGGCGCGCTCATGACCAGCACGCCAGCTTCAAACTGCAAGATCTGACACGCGGCAAACATCGCCGGCAAGCTCGCGGCGACCGACTGCTGCAGCGTGCCCATGCGAGCCAGGGCGGGCAAGAGCGCCGCCATCGTCGAATTCGACCGCAAGAAATCCGCGGCTCCCTTCGTGCTCTTCGCCATGCGTTGGGCGCTCGTGGGAGCGGGCCGATAAGGGGTAAACGTAGATGGGACCTTCATCTTTAAACCTTATCACATCCGGTGTCTGACCGGCCGGAGACCAAGGAGCAAAGATGCAAATTATCCTGCTGCACCCTCGCTTTACCAAAGCCCGGTCCGTCACCCTCGGGACCCGGCACCTGCTGCTGATGATGTTGCTGCTGGTGGTGCTGATCGCCGCTTCCTCGCTGGGGATCACCTACTTCCTGATCAACAAGGCCACCGATCCGGATGCCGCGCCCATGCTGCACAAGCTGGCCGTCTCGATGAGCCAGGAAGAAGATGGCCGCAACGAGAAATTCCTCAAGGAAAACCTCGCCATGATGGCCGTGAAGGTCGGCGAGATGCAGGCCCAGATGATGCGTCTGGATGCCCTGGGCGAGCGGGTGCAGGGCCTGGCCGGCATCCGCCCCGAGGAATTCAACTTCAAGGAGTCACCCGGTCGCGGCGGCGCCGAAGTCTCCAGCCTGGCCGGACCCGGCCGCGACGTCGGCATGGACGAGCTGCGCCGCATGCTCGACACCCTGGCCGTGGACGCCGGTCACCGCACCGACTACCTCAACGCCGTCGAATCCACCCTGATGGGCGACAAGATCAAGTCGCGCCTGTTGCCGACCAATCAACCGGTCAACGTGGCCTACAACTCGTCGAGTTTCGGCTGGCGTCTGGATCCCTTCACCGGCCACAACGCCTTCCACGAGGGCCTGGACTTCCCGGCCCCGGTGGGCACCCCCATCGTGGCCGCCGCCGCCGGGGTGGTGATCGCCTCCGAATATCATTACCAGTTTGGCAACATGCTGGAAATCGACCACGGCAACAACATCATCACCCGCTACGCCCACGCCTCGCGGCTGTACGTGAAGGTGGGCGACATCGTCAAGCGCGGTCAGCGCGTGGCCGATGTGGGTTCGACCGGGCGTTCGACCGGGGCGCACCTGCATTTCGAGGTACGTATCCGGGGCGTGGCCCAGGATCCGCGCAAGTTCCTGGCCTTGGGCGCCACCGGCGGCAACCAGCCCAAGCAGTTGCCGGTCTTCGTGGCGGGGCGCTAGGCCGGACGGGTGTTTCCGGCCAGGCGAGCCGTCTGCAGGCCGCATTCCCGGCAAATTGCTGCATGCCGGGCAAGCGCAATATGGCGATTTCTGCCAAATTGCGTCCCCCCATTGAAACCTTGCAAACACGCCCGATCTAAAGCGAATGCTGCGCGTGGCCGCCCCGGCGAGCCAATGCCTTCGGCCTGCGTGCTAGAATCCATGGTTTATTTTCGGGCGTTATCGGCTGGAATCCCGCGAGCCGGGAGCCCAACGTCATTCTGCCGGATCGTTCATCGGCGCTTTTATAGAATCCAAGCATGTCATTCCTGACCAAGATTTTCGGCAGCCGTAACCAGCGACTGCTCAAACAATATCAAAAAATCGTCCGCCAGATTAATGCGCTGGAGCCGTCGGTCGAGAAGCTGAGCGACGCCGAACTGCAAGCCAAGACGCCCGAATTCAAGCAACGCATCGCCGGCGGCGAGACGCTGGACGCGATCCTGCCGGAAGCCTTCGCGGTCTGCCGGGAAGCCTCCCGTCGCGTACTCAAGATGCGCCACTTCGACGTTCAGCTCATCGGCGGCATGGCGCTGCACTTCGGCAAGATCGCCGAAATGCGCACCGGTGAAGGCAAGACCCTGATGGCAACCCTGCCGGCCTACCTCAATGCCCTGGCCGGCAAGGGTGTCCACGTGGTGACCGTCAACGACTACCTGGCCCAGCGCGATGCCGAAGACATGGGCCGCCTCTACAGCTGGCTGGGCCTGACCACCGGCGTGAACCTGTCGCAGATGGAACACGACGTCAAGCAGGAAGCCTACGCCGCCGACATCACCTACGGTACCAACAACGAGTTCGGTTTCGACTACCTGCGCGACAACATGGTCTTCGACGCCGACGACCGCGTGCAGCGCGCCCTGAACTTCGCCATCGTCGACGAAGTGGACTCGATCCTGATCGACGAAGCGCGTACCCCGCTGATCATCTCCGGCCAGGCCGAGAACCACACCGAGCTGTATCACAAGATCAACGCCGTACCGCCGCTGCTGACCCTGCAGATCGGTGAGGAAACCCCGGACGGCAAGGGCAAGATCGAAGTCCCCGGCGACTACACCAAGGACGAGAAGAGCCACCAGGTGCTGCTGACCGAAGCCGGTCACGACAAGGCCGAGGAAATCCTCACCCAGATGGGCCTGCTGCCCGAAGGCGCCTCGCTTTATGATGCCGCCAACATCACCCTGATCCACCATCTGTATGCCGCCCTGCGTGCACACACCCTGTATCACCGCGACCAGCACTACGTGGTGCAGAACGGTGAAGTGGTGATCGTCGACGAATTCACCGGCCGCCTGATGACGGGCCGTCGCTGGTCCGACGGCCTGCACCAGGCCGTCGAAGCCAAGGAAGGCGTGAAGATCCAGAACGAGAACCAGACCCTGGCCTCGATCACCTTCCAGAACTACTTCCGCATGTATGCCAAGCTGTCCGGCATGACCGGTACGGCTGATACCGAAGCCTACGAATTCCAGGAAATCTATCACCTGGAAACCGTGGTGATCCCGCCCAACCGTCCCAATGCCCGCAAGGACCGCCAGGACCAGGTCTACAAGACCGCGCAAGAGAAGTACATGGCCATGGTCAAGGATATCCAGGACTGCTACGAGCGCGGCCAGCCCGTGCTGGTGGGCACCACCTCGATCGAGAATTCGGAACTGCTCTCGGGCATCCTGACCAAGTCCAAGCTGCCGCACAATGTCCTGAACGCCAAGCAGCACGCGCGTGAAGCGGAGATCGTGGCGCAGGCCGGCCGTCCCAAGATGATCACCATTGCCACCAACATGGCCGGTCGCGGTACCGACATCGTGCTGGGCGGCAACGTGGGCAAGCAGATCCAGCTGATCGAAGCCGACGAGTCCCTGTCGGACGCCGACAAGGCCGCCAAGTCGCAGCAGCTGCGCGATGAATGGCAGTCCCTGCACGACCACGTGGTCAATGCCGGCGGCCTGCACATCATCGGCACCGAGCGTCACGAATCGCGCCGCGTGGACAACCAGCTGCGTGGCCGTTCGGGCCGCCAGGGCGATCCGGGTTCCTCGCGCTTCTACCTGTCGCTGGACGATGCGCTGCTGCGTATCTTCGCCGGCGACCGCGTGCGCGCCATCATGGACCGCCTCAAGATGCCCGAAGGTGAACCGATCGAAGCCGGCATCGTGAGCCGCTCCATCGAGTCGGCCCAGCGCAAGGTGGAAGCCCGCAACTTCGACATCCGCAAGCAATTGCTGGAATACGACGACGTCGCCAACGACCAGCGCAAGGTCATTTACCAGCAGCGCAACGAGTTGCTGGAGTCGGTCGAGATGGCCGAGATGATCGCCTCCCTGCGCGAAGGTGTCTTCACCGACCTGTTCCGCCAGTACGTGCCGGCCGAGTCGATGGAAGAGCAGTGGGATATCCCCGGCCTGCAAGCCGTGCTCAACAACGAATGGCAGCTCGAGGTCGATCTGGAAGCCCTGCTCAAGGACGAGCCCGACATGGCCGACGACGAGCTGCTGGAACGCCTGCTCACCGCCGCCAAGGATGCCTACGAATCCAAGGTGGCCGTGGTTGGCGTGGAGGCCTTCGCCGGCTTCGAGCGCAGCGTCATGCTGCAGAGCATCGACAACCACTGGCGCGAACACCTGGCCGCGCTGGATCACCTGCGCCAGGGCATCCACCTGCGCGGCTATGCGCAGAAGAACCCGAAGCAGGAATACAAGCGCGAAGCGTTTGAGCTGTTCGCCCAGATGCTGGACCTGATCAAGAACGAAGTGATCAAGGTGGTCATGACCGTGCGCATCCAGAGCCGCGAAGAAATCGAAGCGGCCGAGGAAAGCATGTCCGGTGGCTCGCCCATCAACGTCAACTACCAGCACGCCGACTTCGACCCCGAAGCCGCACCGGAAGAACTGCTGGCACCGACCGCGCAGGCCGGGTCCGAGGACGATGGTTCGGAATACCCCAAGGTCGGCCGCAACGATCCCTGCCCCTGCGGCAGCGGCAAGAAGTACAAGCAGTGCCACGGCAAGCTGGCCTGAACCAGAGTATCCCCGGTTCGGCCGCAAACTGGCCCGATGTGAAGAGGCTGTCCACCCAAGCGGGTGGGCGGCCTTTTTTACATCCTGCAGGTGAAGGCTTCTGCAAAATTGTCCCGGCTCCCCTTATGATGAGCGCTCCGGCAGCCAACGCCTGCCGCCCAGGAGAACAAGAAGATGTCCCTCGCCAAGATGTTTCGTGCGTCCCGTTCCGGCTTCACTGCCACCGCCATCGCCGTCCTGCTGGCCGGCTGCGCTTCCTCGCCGCTACCGCAATGGCGCGACAGCGATAATCCGGGCTACGCGCCCATCACTCCCTCCATCCCGGTGACCAATACCGGCGTGCCCGCCGTGGCCATCAGCACGGCTGCGCCCACGCGTGCGGCACTGGTGGAAGCGGCCAAGGCCGAGTGGGATTTCTTCGGCAACCAGCAGATCGACATGCGCCATGAGCCCTTCAGCGCCCCGCGCCTGGGCTTGCTGGAAGACGAGGGCGAGGCCGTGCAGCGGGTGGCCGAATACTGGCACGCGGTCGGCAAGAACCTGACCGGAGCGGACTGCCAGCAAGCCTGGTCGGCCGCCTTCATTTCCTGGCTGATGGTGAGCACCAATGTGCCGCCGCAGGATTTTGCGCCCAGCGAAACCCATTTCAATTACCTGAGCTTCCTCAAGGACCGCCAGTCGCGCCCCTCGCCGCAATTCGTGTTGCGCCCCCCCGAGAGCGAGCCAATTGCTCCTGGTGACCTGCTCTGCGCCCCGCGCGGCAACAACAACATCACCTCCATTGACGAGATCCGTCCCGGTCTGGCGGGCCACTGCGATATGGTGGTGGAGGTGCATGCCGATGATGGCTGGGCCGGGGTGATCGGCGGCAATGTCTTCAATTCGGTGTCCGAATCCCTGATCCCGGTGGATGAGCAGGGCCGCGCCCAGCCGATTGCGGCGCGTCCCTGGCTGGTGGTGGTCAAGAATCTGCTGCCCTGATGCGCAGGCTGCCATGCTGATACTGGCCAAGCTGCTCTTGGGTCCGCTGTTGCTGGCGCAGGCCAGACGCCTGCGCAAGACCGCGCTGCGGCTGCCGGAAGCGGCCGGTCCGCGCAGCGGCGTGGAGTTCGCCCCCCTGCGCGGGACGCTGGTGGCTGAACCTTTGCGCGTGCTGGTGGTGGGCGACTCTTCCGCAGCGGGCGTCGGCGTCGAGCATCAGGAGCAAGCCCTGGCCCAGCCGCTGGCACGCCAGCTGGCCGTGCGCACCGGCCATCCGGTGGCCTGGCAGTTGGTGGCGCAGAGCGGTGTCAATTCGCTGGAAGCGCTGGATCTGCTGGGACGCCACGAGATCGGCCCGGCCACCGTGCTGGTGGTGGCGCTGGGAGTGAACGATGTCACCTCGCAGATGAGTCCGCAGCGCTACGTGGCCAACCTGCGCCTGCTGTGCGAGCGTCTGATGGCGCAGGCCGGGGTGGAGCACATCGTCTTTTCGGGCTTGCCGCCCATGCACCTGTTGCCGGTGGCGCCGCAGCCGCTGCGCTGGTACCTGGGCCGCTATGCGCGCAAGCTGGACCGGGCGCTGCGCGACTGGATCGGCGCCGACGCCGCGCTGCGCTACTGCTCGCTGCAATGGGCGCTGCCGCATGAGATGGCCATCGACCGCTTCCACCCTGGCCATGGCCAATATGCAGAATGGGCCAGGATGAGTGCCGAGATCATCGAAAGCGAGTTCCTGCGTCATCAGCCGGTGACGGAAAGTGTTTAAAATACGCGTTCCGATTTTTACGCTGAAAGCTCGCCATGGCCGTCAATTCCCCGATTCCCGTTCCTTCCGACCTGAAAGCCGTTGCCGGCATCGAACTCGGCCATGCCGAAGCGGGCGTGCGCAAGGCCAATCGCAAGGACGTGCTGGTCATGAAGCTGGCCGAGACGGCTACCGTGGCGGGCGTCTTCACCAAGAACCGCTTCTGCGCCGCCCCGGTGCAGATCTGCCAGGCCAACCTGGCGCAGCTGAGCGCCAGCAAGCCCATCCGCGCCCTGGTGATCAACACCGGCAACGCCAACGCCGGCACCGGTGAAGAAGGCCTGCAGCGCGCCAAGTCGGTCTGCGCCGCGCTGGCCCGGGAGATGGGTGTGGAGCCGCAGCAGATCCTGCCGTTCTCCACTGGCGTGATCCTGGAGCCGCTGCCGGCCGACCGCATCATCGCCGGCCTGCCGCAAGCCATAGCCAACCTCAAGGCCGACAACTGGTTCAACGCGGCCGAGTCCATCATGACCACCGACACCCAGCCCAAGGCCGCTTCGCGTACGCTCACCATCGGCGGCAAGCAGGTGGTGATGACCGGCATCAGCAAGGGCGCTGGCATGATCAAGCCCAACATGGCCACCATGCTGGGTTTCCTGGCCTTCGACGCCAAGCTGCCGCAGGCGCTGCTGAACCAGCTGGTCAAGGACGCCGCTGACCATTCCTTCAACTGCATCACCATCGATGGCGATACCTCGACCAACGATTCCTTCATCCTGATGGCCACTGGGGCCGGCGAACTGGAGATCACCAGCGCCGACAGCGAGGAATACAAGCAACTGGCCGCAGCCGTCACCGACCTGTCGCAGCATCTGGCGCACCAGATCGTGCGCGATGGTGAAGGCGCGACCAAGTTCATCGAAGTGGCCGTGGAAGACGGCAAGAGCATCGATGAATGCCGCCAGATCGCCTATTCCATCGGCCATTCGCCGCTGGTCAAGACTGCCTTCTTCGCCTCCGACCCGAACCTGGGCCGCATCCTGGCCGCCATCGGCTATGCCGGTATCGATGATCTGGATGTGTCGAAGATCAACCTGTGGCTGGACGACGTGTGGGTCGCCAAGGATGGTGGCCGCAACCCGGATTACCGCGAAGAAGACGGCCAGCGCGTCATGAAGAAGGCCGAGATCGTGGTGCGCGTGAAGCTGGCGCGTGGCACCGCCAAGGCCTCCATCTGGACCTGCGACCTGTCGCATGACTACGTGTCGATCAACGCCGACTATCGTTCCTGAGCATCGCCATGACCCAGCTAGATCAATTCCTGCAGCGTGCCGAAGCCTTGCTGGCGCGCGTCGAAGCCATCCTGCCCAACGCCGCCGCCCGTGAACCCGACTGGAACGCCGCCGTCGCCTTCCGCTGGCGCGGCGCCACCGCGCAGCGTGCCGGTTACCTGCAGGCGGTGGGCCACATCTCCAGGATCGGCCTGTCGGACCTGCACAATATCGGTCCGCAAAAGGAACAGATTGACCAGAACACCCGCCAGTTCGTCGAAGGCCGCCCGGCCAACAACGTACTGCTGACCGGTGCGCGCGGTACCGGCAAGTCCTCGCTCATCAAGGCTTGCCTGAACCAGTACGCCGACCGTGGCCTGCGCTTGATCGAGGTGGACAAGGATGACCTGCACGACCTGCAGGACATCGTCGAGCTGGTGGCCTCGCGCCCGGAGCGCTTCATCGTCTTTTGCGACGATCTTTCCTTCGAGGAAGGCGAGGGTGGTTACAAGGCCCTGAAGGTGGCGCTGGACGGCAGCATCGCCGCACAGTCGGACAACGTGCTGATCTACGCCACCTCCAACCGTCGCCACCTGATGCCGGAGCGCCTCTCCGACAACAGCACCTATACCCACACCGAGGACGGCGACCTGCATCCCGGCGAGACGGTGGAAGAAAAGATTTCGCTCTCCGAGCGCTTTGGCCTGTGGGTGACCTTCTACCCCTTCAAGCAGGATGATTTCCTGGACATCGTGGCGCACTGGCTGCGCCACTTCGGTTGCAACGACGCCCAGATCGCCGACGCCCGCGCCGATGCCCTGCGCTGGGCCCTGCAACGCAGCTCGCGCTCGGGCCGCGTGGCCTGGCAGTTTGCGCGCGACTACGCCGGCAAGGCGCAAGGCTGATGGCGGCGACGCCATCCAGGCCCATCGACGTGGCCGTGGGCATCCTGATGCAGCCCAACGGCGACGTGCTGCTGGGCCAGCGTCCGGAAGGCAAGCCCTATGCAGGCTACTGGGAATTCCCCGGCGGCAAGGTGGAGCAGGGGGAAAGCATCTTCGCGGCCTTGCAGCGCGAGTTCAAGGAAGAACTGGGTATCGAGGTGCTCGATGGCGAACCCTGGTGCGGCGTCGAGCATGTCTATCCGCATGCCCATGTGCGTCTGCATTTCTACATCAGCCGCCAGTGGCGCGGCCAGCCGCAGAGCCTGGAAGGCCAGGCCTTTGCCTGGCAGGGCGGTGTGGATGTGGCGCCACTGCTGCCGGCCACCATCCCGCTGATCCAATGGCTGGATCAGCTCAGGTACGGCGACAAAGGCTGAAAATAGGCGGGTTTGAGGCGATATGAAGGAAAAAGCCCGTGATCACTGCACGGGCTTGTCGCCTTCGTCTTCCAGGGGCAGGTTCACTGCGGGGATGGTGTACTTTTCTTCCGCCCAGGCACCCAGGTCGATCTGCTTGCAGCGTTCGGAACAGAAGGGGCGGTACTTGTTCTTCTCGTTCCATTCCACTTTGGTGCCACAGGTCGGGCAGTCTACGATCGTTGCCATACGTTTTACTTCACTTCATTTCATTCAGATTACAGGTCAAAAGCCGCATAGCGCCAGCTCGAAGGGCACTTCGCCATCGAAGGCACGCGGCTTTTCGTCGCCATCCTGCTGGGTGAAGCGCACCCACAGCATGTATTTGTTGGCCGAGATCTCGGGAATTGCGCCGAGTTCGATGTCGAGCGACAGGCGCAGCATCTGGTAGACCTTTCCCTGCAGCATCTGCTGGTAACTGCCGCCTTCGGCGTTGATCTTGACGGCATGTCCCGATTCGCGCAGCAGCCGCATGACGATGCCGATGGCATCGAACAGCGGGATCAGCGGGGCGAACCAGTTGGAGATGTCCTGGAAACGGCGGTCGAAGGGATGCTGTTGCCAGGCGTAATAGGCCGGCAGGTCGAATTCGCAGGCCCCGCCCGGGATGATGGTGCGTCCGCGGATGCTCATCAACCATTCATTGTCGCGGATGTTCTGCCCGGTCTTGCCCTGGGCGGCTGCGAGGGCGCTGCTGGCCTGGTCGACTTCGGCCAGGATGGCGCTGAGCATCTCGGGCTCGACATTGGGGTTGGACTGGTAGGCCAGCAGGATCTGCTTCTGCCGTTCCAGCTCTTGCAGCAGGTCGGACTTGAGGTCGGCGCGTCCGGCGACCTCCAGCATTTCGAAAATGGTGGCAAGGGCGATGTGATGCTGATGCGGGCTTTCCTGGTGCAGGAAGAAGACGAATTTCTCGTAGAGGTCTTCCAGTCGCAACAGCGTGCGAATACGCTCGTTGAAAGGGTATTCGTAGACGATCAAAGCATGATCCCTTTATTGGTTGAACCGGACTTGTTAGGCCGCTGACAGGCCGCGTGGGTGCAATAACCTCGTCAACATGTGCAATGTCTGTGATTCTGACCCATGCAGAAGAAAATTACAAATGCAGTCGGCATCAAATGAAGCTGCTTTGCCGGTTCGCCTTTGCCCGGCTGCCCGTGTGCATTGCCGCCTCATCAGGGGATGCCTGCCCGTGCTTCAGGACGCCCCCGCCAGCGCCAGGTAACGCGCATGCAGCGCACGGACCTGGTCCGGCAGCGCGGCATTGCTGCCACCGTTGTCGATGATATCCTGCGCCACGGCCAGGCGGGCCTGGCGGCTGGCCTGGGCGGCCATGATGGCTTCCACTTCTTCACGCTGCAGGCCATTGCGCTGCATGACGCGCTCGATCTGGACCTCTTCCGGGCAATCCACCACCAGGATACGGCTGGCGCGACCGACCCAGGTGCCGGACTCCACCAGCAGCGGCACCACGAAGATGACGTAGGGGCCGGTGGCGAGCTCGGCCTCGCGCACGGTCTCGCTGCGGATCAGCGGATGCAGGATGGCTTCCAGCGCATGACGCGCGCTCGGATTGCCGAACACGTGCTGGCGCATGCGGGTGCGGTCCATGGCGCCGTGGGCATCGATGAACTGGTCGCCGAAATGCGCGCGAATGGGCGCAATGGCCAGGCCCTGCGGTGCGGTCAGGGCATGGGCGATGGCATCGGTATCCACCAGCGCAGCGCCCAGCGCGCCGAACAGATTGGCCACCGTGGTCTTGCCGCTGCCGATGCCGCCGGTCAGGCCGATGGTGAAGCGTTCAGTCAGTGAGGTCATGGGATCAGAAATCGTAGAGAAGCCGGGTGAGCCAGCCATGGCCCATCAGCAAGGTCAGCATGCCGGCGAGGGCCAGGCAGGGGCCGAAGGGAATCGCCTGGCCGCGCTGGTGGCGGCCCAGGCCCATCAGGAGCAGGCCCAGCAGCGCACCCAGCGCCGAGGCCAGCAGCAGGACCAGCGGCAGGGCTTGCCAGCCCAGCCAGGCGCCCAGCGCCGCCATCAGCTTGAAGTCGCCATAGCCCAGGCCCTCCTTGCCGGTGGCCAGCTTGAAGATCCAGAAGATCAGCCACAGCAGGACATAGCCGGCCATTGCGCCCAGCACCGCATCCTGCAACGGCACCAGGGGATGCACCAGATTGACCAGCAGCCCCAGCCACATCAGTGGCAGGGTGAGGTCGTCGGGCAGCAGCATGGTGTGCGCATCGATGACGGCCAGCGCAATGAGAAAGGCGGCGCATACCATCAGCGCCACCCCGTGCAGGCCCAGGCCGAAGCGCCAGCCCAGCAGGGCGAACAGCAGCGCGCTCAGCAGTTCCACCAGGGGATAGGCCGCGCCGATGGGGGCCGCGCAGAAGCCGCAGCGTCCGCGCAGCAGCAGCCAGCTCAGGAGCGGAATCTTGTGATGCAGCGCCAGTGGTCTGGTGCAATGGGGACAGGCGGAGGCGGGCAGCCAGAGGTTGTAGCGATCGGTATGCGGCATGGTCTCGCCACGTTCCTGGGCGACGAAGTTGGCAGTCTCGCGCAGCATCATGCGCGGCAGGCGATGGATCACCACGTTCAGGAAACTGCCCACCAGCAGGCCCAGCAGCGCCGCCACGGCCGCTGTGGCCGCATGGCGGGGGAGGGCGAGGGCATCGGGGAAAAACATCGTCGCGTTCAAGTCCGTGTCGATCGAGAAGGAAGCGGGAAGGCGGCCTGTCGTTTCATACCACCGCACCCATGCGGAACACCGGCAGGTACATCGCCACCACCAGGCCGCCGATGACCACGCCCAGCACCGCCATGATAACGGGTTCCATCAGGCTGGTGAGGGCCGTGACGGCCTCGTCGACCTCGCGTTCGTTGAGCTCGGCGATCTTCGCCAGCATGGCATCGAGTGCACCGGCCTCTTCGCCCACGGCCGTCATCTGCACCGCCAGGTCCGGGAAGACGCCCGTGGCCTGCATGGCCCCATGCAGCGAGGCGCCGTTGCGCACGGCATCGCGCACGACCAGCGAGGCCTCGGCATAGACCACGTTGCCCGCGGCTCCGGCCACCGTCTCCAGCGCCTCCACCAGGGCGATACCGGCCCCGAAGAGGGTGCCGAAGGTGCGGCTCCAGCGCGCCAGGGCGGCCTGTCGCAGCAGTTTTCCGAACAGCGGCAGCGACAGGCTCAGGCGTTGCGCGGCCCGTCGCAGCGCGGGATAACGCCGCCACGCCAGCGTTGCCGTTACGCCCGAGATCAGCAAGCCCAGCAGCAACAGGAGGCCATGGCGACCCAGCAGATGCGCCATGCCCATCACGATGCGCGTGGGCAGTGGCAGTTCGGCACCGAACTGCTGGAACATCTGCTCGAAGGCCGGTACGACCCACAGCATGATGACCACCGTCACCGCGACCGCGACCAGCACCACCGCGCAGGGATAGGCCAGTGCCGCGCGCACCTTGCCGCGCAAGGCCAGCGATTTCTCACGATAGAGGGCGATGCGCTCCAGCATGCTATCCAGCATCCCGGCTTCCTCGGCGGCGCGCACCAGGTTGCAGAAGAGCGCATCGAACTGGCGTGGATGGCGCGCCAATGCGGCATGCAGGCTGTCGCCGCGCGCCACGGCTTGCCGCACGTCGGCCAGCAGCGCGGCCAGCGCAGTCCTGGTCGCGCCCCGGATGGCGATGTCCAGCGATTGCAGCAGCGGCAGTCCGGCTTGCAGCATGGTGGCGAGCTGGCGTGTGAAGAGGGCGACCTGTTTGGCGGTGATGCGTCCGCGCATGATCGGGGTGCTACTGCCGTCCTGCGTGAGGTCGGCGGTGCGCGCGCCGTCATCGCGCCGCAGCCGTGCCACGCGCAGGCCCTGTTGACGCAGCCGGGCGCGTGCCTGGGCTTCATCGGCGGCGGTAAGGACGCCGCGCTGCGGGCGGCCGTGGCGGTCCAGTCCTTCCCAGCGGAAGGGGAGGCCGGAAGGCAGGCGATCAGGTGCAGGCAAGGATTTCTCCCATGCTGGTTTCGCCCCGCAAGACCTTCAGCAGCCCGGCCCGGCGCAGGTCGATGACGCCTTCGGCCTGCGCCTGCCGTCCCAGCTCCAGCGTGCCGGCCTGGGCCAGGATCAGCGACTGCATGGCCGCGCTGACCGGCATGACCTGGTAGATCCCGGTGCGTCCGCGAAACCCGGTCTGATTGCAGGCCGGGCAGCCCTGCGGCAGGAAGGTGGCGGGCGTGCCGCCGGCCGGACGGCGGCAGCGGCACAGCTTGCGCACCAGCCGCTGGGCCACGATCAGGCTGACGGAAGCCGCGATGTTGTAGGCCGGCACCCCCATGTTGAGCAGGCGCGTGAGCGTGGCGGGAGCGTCGTTGGTGTGCAGGGTGGAGAGCACCAGATGCCCGGTCTGCGACGCCTTGACCGCGATGTCGGCGGTCTCCAGATCGCGTATCTCGCCCACCATCAGTACATCCGGGTCCTGGCGCAGGAAGGCGCGCAACGCCGGGGCGAAGTCCAGACCGGCCCGCTCGTTGATGCTGACCTGGTTGATGCCGGGCAGGTTGATCTCCACCGGGTCCTCGGCAGTGGCGATGTTGATGCCCGGCTGGTTCAGCCGTTGCAGGCAGGCGTATAGCGAGACGGTCTTGCCCGAGCCGGTCGGACCGGTCATCAGCACCAGGCCGTGCGGCTTGGCGATGGCCTGCAGCAGGGCTTCCTGCTGGGCCGGTTCATAGCCGAGCTGGGCAATGGACAGGGTGGCCTGGGTGGTATCGAGGATGCGCAGCACGATCTTCTCGCCGAACTGCGTGGGCAGCGTCGAGACGCGGAAGTCCACCGTGCGCTGGTCCAGCGCCAGGCGCATCTTGCCATCCTGGGGCAGGCGCTTTTCGGCGATATCCAGCCGCGCCAGGATCTTGAGCCGGGTGGCCAGCTTGTCGCGCAGCGTCAGCGGCGGCTGCGCCAGTTCGTGCAGTACGCCGTCCAGGCGCAGGCGTACGCGGAAGAGATGTTCGAAGGGTTCGAAATGCAGGTCGGAGGCGCCCATGCCGACCGCATCGGCCAGCAGCTTGTGCAGCAGGCGCACCACGGGGACATCGTCGTCGGCCACGGCCGTGTCGGGAGCGGATTGCATGGGAGACCTCGCGCGCAGGGGCGCTGCCGCAGGGCAACGCACAGGGAGGGGAAGTCTCCCACGCGTTGCCGCTGCCCGGAAAGCGGAGCGGCGATTTGCGTGGGACAAATTCGGAGGACTTCGATACGGTCCGGCGAGGGGCGAATCAGTCCGGTGTCTTCCCGTCAGCCGGCATGGCAATGAGCTTGACCATGCGGATGGCCTGGTTCTGTACCTGCACGATCTCGATCACGCAGCCATCGATCTTGACGGCCACGCTGGCTTCGGGGATGTCCTGCAGGGTTTCCAGCAGCAGGCCGTTGATGGTCTTGGGGCCATCCAGCGGCAGCTGCAGGCCCAGGCGCTTGTTGATGTCGCGCAGGGTGGTGCTGCCTTCGAGCAGGCAGCTGCCGTCCTTGTCCCAGCCAAAGCCTTCCCCCGAGGAACCGGGCGAGGAGGTGGTGAATTCGCCGATCATTTCCTCGATGATGTCTTCCAGCGTCACCAGCCCCTGCACTTCGCCGTATTCATCGACCACGATGCCCAGGCGCTCGTGGTTTTCCTGGAAATATTGCAGCTGGGTGAAGACATCGGTCTCCACCGGCACGTAGTAGGGGGTCGAGAGCAGGGCGCGGATGTCGTCGTGGGTGATGTCGTCTTCCTGGCGGAACAGCGCGACCGTCTTGCGCACATGCAGGATGCCGGCGATATGGTTGATCTCGCCCTCGAACACCGGCAACTTGTTGTGATAGCAGGTGGCCAGCTGGTGCAGGATGTCTTCCACCGGCGCGGCCAGGTTCAGGGCCTCGACCTGGGCGCGCGGGGTCATGACGTCTTCCACCGAGATTTTTTCCAGGTCGAACAGGTTCAGCAGGATGCTCTTGTGTTTCTGCGGAATGAAGCTGCCGCCCTCCAGCACGATGGAGCGCAGCTCTTCCGGCGAGATGCGCTGCTCGGCCGCGCGGGAACCGGTCTTGATGCGCAGCACCTTGAGGATGGCCGATACGAAGATGTTGACGAACCACACCAGCGGCTTGGCCACCCGCATCAGCGGCTTGAGCACGAAGCTGGTAAACAGCGCAATGCGTTCCGGATGGGTGGCGCCGATCACCTTGGGCACGATCTCGGCGAAGACGATCAAGAGCGCCGCCACGAAGGCGGTGGCCGCCGTGATGACGCGCTGGTGGTTGCCGAAGGCAGCAATGGCCAGCGCCGTCACCAGGGCCGTGGCCAGTGCATTGATGACGGTATTGGCGATGAGGATCAGCGAGAGCAGCCGTTCAGTGCGGTCCAGCAGCCACAGGATGGTGATGGCGGCACGGTTGCCTTGTTTGGCCAGGTGCCGCAGGCGATGGCGATTGGCGGCCATCAGCGCCGTCTCGGTCATGGAAAAGAAGGCCGAGAGCAGGATCAGGAGCAGGAGTGCAAGAGCTTGCACCCATATGGGTACGGTATCCAAACGTTGCCGTCAGTGGGTTGCCCTCACGCATGGGAGGGAGTCGGCGGGCCTGTTCACCTGTCATCACGACAGGCAAGCCAGGGCGGCCAGCAAGCGCCAAAGTCTAGACGATGGGGGCGTATCCCGCAAGCCGTGCGGTCCCGACTTGCTCCTCAGTAACCCCGTGCGCGATCGTAGAGATGCGGTGGCGGCAGGCCGTTGAGCACGGCCGCCATCGCCACCGCCGCCTGTCGTGCGCGCTCGCGCCGCGAGGGGGTGGCCGCTGCATGGGGTGTGACCAGTACGCGCGGATGCCGCCACACGGCGGCCCCGGCAGGCAGCGGTTCTTCCTCGAATACGTCCAGCACCGCAGCCGACAAGTGAGCGCTGTCGAGCGCGGCCAGCAGGTCGGGCAGGCAGACGTGGCTGCCGCGTCCGACGTTGATGACCGCCGCCCCCTTGGGTAACTGGCTTAGCAGCCCGGCATCGATGATGTGGCGGGTGTCGGCGGTCTCGGGCAGCAGGCAGATCAGGAGGTCGGTTCGGGCCAGGAAGGCCGGCAGCGCCTCGGCGCCGGCAAAGCAGGCCAGACCCTCTTCGCTGCGCGGCGAGCGCGCCCAGCCGGCCGTCTCGAAACCGACCGCCGCATGTATGCGTGCCGCCGACAGGCCCAGCGCACCCAGACCCAGTACGCCCACCCGGGTTTCGCGCGCGGTGCGCGGGGTGGAGAATTCGCGCCACTCGGCGCGCGCCTGCTGGGCGATGATGCGTGGCATGTCCTTCAACAGCATCAGGCTGCTCATGAGCGTGAATTCGGCCATGCGCTGCTGGGTTTCGGGGGTGACCATGCGCACGATGGGCAGCTCCGGCAGGTGCGGGTCGGCGAGGATGTGATCCACGCCGGCTGCCGCACTGAGGATGGCCTTCAGATTGGGAAACTGCGCCAGTCTTCCCGCTTCGGGCTGCCACACCAGCACGAACTGCACACGCGCCGGATCGACTTCCGGATCGTCCCAGGCGCGCACTTCGAGGCCCAGCCCGGGCGCGAATTCATCAAAGCTGGCGCGCCACTCGGCCAGCGCGGCAGCACCGCCTGACTTGATCAGCAGCACGG
Organism: Herbaspirillum sp. C7C8; assembly: GCF_022627875.1. Taxonomy (NCBI): domain Bacteria; kingdom Pseudomonadati; phylum Pseudomonadota; class Betaproteobacteria; order Burkholderiales; family Oxalobacteraceae; genus Herbaspirillum; species Herbaspirillum sp. C7C8. Next base: position 154,967 of record NZ_JABXGG010000004.1, on the reverse strand, counting down.
GGGCAAGGGCAGAGGCGGGCGAGGTCATGCTTGCGGCTCCCCCGGATTGGCCTGGTGCATGGGCCGGCGCAAGGCAGGATCGAAGGGATTGATCCGGCGCGACAGGGCTGCCGCTTCCCGCTGCAGCATCTGCACCACGGTGGGTAGCCGTTCCTCGGTCAGACGCGAGGTCAGCGTGCCCACGCTCAAGGCGCCGACGATGCCGCCGGCAGCATCGAACAGCGGCACGCCCAGGCCCGCCATGCCATCGAGCAAACCGGCCTGGCGTGCCGCGTAGCCGGTTTCCCGCACCCGTTCGATCTCGGTACGCAGGTAGACCTCGTCATAGACACCGAACTCGCGCAGGCGCGGCACGTTGTAGCGGATCACTTCCTCGCGTTCTTCTTCCGGCAGGAAGGCGAGGATGGCCAGTGCTCCCTGTCCCACACCCAGCGCCACGCGTCCGCCGATGTCGCCGGTGAAGGCGCGGATCGGGAAAGGGCCATCGACGCGGTCCACGCACACCGCATCGAAGCGCGAGCGCAGCAGCAGGAAGACCGTATCGCCCAGGCTGCCGCACAGCCGCAGCAGGGCCGGACGGCACAGGCTGCGCACATCCGAGGCATTGCCGGCACGCGCGGCCAGGGCGAACAGGTCCATGCCCAGGCGGTACAGCTTGCTGCGCTCATCCTGCTCCACCACGCCTTCGACGGCCAGCGATTGCAGCAGCCGGTGCGTGGTGCCCTGGGTCAGACCGATGGCCTTGGCCACCTGGGTCACGCGCATGCCTTGTGGTGGTGCATCGGCCAAGGCACGCAACACCGCGAAGGTGCGCTGGATGCCGTTGACCGGTAGGGAGGCTGGGGCGCTGGCCGCTGCGGCCTGGTCGTTGTGCTCGCTCATGAGGGGACTTTGTCTGCTGGGTGGAATCGGTGGTGGTCGGTCCGCCGATGTATTTCGTTGAACGGAATAAATATAAAAAATTTCCTGACAGTCGAAATACGATAGCAGAATTGGCACCGAAATTGCATCAATAACGAAACAGGAGACGCGCCACCCACCTCGCTCAGCGCCGCGGTGGCGTACTTGAAAGAATGCATCGGAGCGCCCGCCGGCCGACAAGCCCGCCAGCCGTGCAGCGCCCGAACCTTGCGACAGGGAGCTTGCAATGTCATTTCTTACGCTGACCAATGTCAGTAAGTTCTATGGTGATACCCAGGCGGTATCGGGTTTCAACCTCACGGTGGAAAAGGGCGAGTTCATCTCCCTGCTGGGGCCCTCGGGCTGCGGCAAGACCACCACCCTGCAGATGATTGCCGGTTTCGAAGCCGTCAGCGGCGGCCGCATCGAACTGGACGGACGCGACATCACGCACGCCAGGCCCAACAGCCGTGGCCTGGGTATCGTGTTCCAGACCTATGCGCTGTTCCCGCACATGACGGTGGAGCAGAACGTGGCCTTTGGCCTGGAGATGCGCAAGTGCGGCCGGGCGGAAAAACGTGACCGCGTAGCGCAGGCCCTGGCCCTGGTGCATCTCGAAAAACACGGTGCCCGCTATCCGCGCGAACTGTCCGGCGGCCAGCGCCAGCGGGTGGCCCTGGCGCGTGCGCTGGTGATCGCACCGCCCGTGCTGCTGCTGGACGAACCCTTGTCCAACCTCGACGCCAAGCTGCGTGAAGAAATGCAGTTCGAGCTGCGCGACATCCAGCGCAAGGTCGGCACCACCACCATCATGGTCACGCACGACCAGAGCGAAGCCATGTCCATCAGTGATCGCGTGGTGGTGATGGAGGCCGGTCACATCACCCAGGTCGGGCGTCCTCTGAACGTGTATGAGCATCCGGCCAATCGCTTCATTTCCACCTTCGTGGGCAAGGCCAATCTGCTCGAGGGTCAGGTGGTCGGTGCGGCCGGCGAGCGCGCCGATATCGCCGTGGGTGGCATGATGCTGTCCCTGGAGAGTAGCGATACCGGCCTGCGCGGCGGTGGCCGCGTGGTGCTCGGCCTGCGTCCGGAAAAGATCCGCTGTACCGCGCCCGGCCAGGGCCGCTGCAATGGCGACGTGGTGCGCCGTTTCTTCCTCGGCAGCCAGTGGATGTATGAAGTGCAGACGCCGCTGGGTCTGCTGTCGGTGCTGTCGGCCAACGATGGCGCCGAGGCGCTGGAGCAGGGCGCTGCCGTCGGCCTGGCGTGGAGCGACTACAGTCTGCGCCTGGTCTCCACCGCCCGCAGCGATGAACAGGTGACGGCATGAGCGCGGCCGGCACGACTTCCGTGGCGCCACCCGCGGTGGCCCCCGGCGACAGCAGCAAGGTCCCCGGCCAGCGCAGCCTGCCCTGGCTGATGTCGGCCCCGGCCATCCTGCTGTGCACGGTGATGCTGCTGGTGCCGCTGGTGCTGACCCTGGTGCTGTCCTTCAACGCCTATGATGCCGAGACCGGCCCCAAGGCCGGCACCTTCACGCTGGAGCACTACTATGCGGTGCTGACCGATCCGTACTACTACGGCATCTTTTGGCGCACGCTGTGGATCTCGGGCCTGGTCACGCTGATCTGCATCGTGGTGGGCGCGCCCGAAGCCTACATCCTCAACCGCATGCGCAAGCCATGGCGCTCCGTCATGCTGCTGGTGGTGCTGGCCCCGCTGATGATCTCGGTGGTGGTGCGCGCCTTCGGCTGGAGCATGCTGCTCGGTCCCGAAGGACTCATCAACGGCACGCTGGCCGCACTGGGCTTTGCCCGGGTCAAGCTGCTCTATACGGAGACGGCCATTGTCATTGCGCTGGTGCATGTGATGTTGCCCTTCATGGTGATCCCGGTGTGGACCTCGCTGCAGAAGCTCGACGCAGGCGTGGCCAATGCCGCGCTGTCGCTGGGCGCCTCGCCCATGACCGTGCTGCGTCGTATCGTGCTGCCGCAGATCATGCCCGGCATCTTATCGGGCAGCCTGATCGTCTTTGGCCTCTCGGCCAGTTCCTTTGCCATTCCGGGCCTCCTGGGCGGACGGCGTCTGAAGATGATGGCCACCATCATCTACGACGAATACCTGCACGAACTGAACTGGCCACTGGGCGCAGCCATCGCGCTGCTGCTGCTGGTGGCCAACCTGGTCATCATGCTGGGCTGGAACCGCATGATCGAACGCCGCTACAAGAAAGCGCTGGGCTGAACCATGAACAAGAACGGACCGATTGCATTGTGCTTCAATGCGCTGGTGATCCTCTTCACGCTGGCGCCGATCCTGGTGGTGTGCGTGATCGCCTTCACCCCCGAAAACACCCTGACCATGAACGGACCGGAATTCTCGCTGCGCTGGTTCAAGGCAGTGTTTGAATTCCCCGATTTCGTGACTTCCTTCTGGAACAGCCTGTGGCTGGCCCTGGCCGCCGCCACCATCTCCACCGGGCTGGCCATACCGGCGGCCATGGCGCTGGTGCGCTATCCGCATCGCTGGTCGGGCATGTTGCAGGGGCTGTTCCTGTCACCGCTCATCATTCCGCACCTGGTGCTGGGCGTGGCGCTGCTGCAGCTGTTCTCGGTGGTGGGCGGCGCCGGCAACTTCGGCTGGCTGGTGCTGGCGCACTCGCTGGTGGTGACGCCCTATACCATGCGCCTCATCATGGCCGCCCTGATCGGTTTTGATCGCAGTGCCGAGCAGGCGGCGCTGTCGCTGGGCGCTTCGCGCACGAAGGTATTGTTGCGCATCACGCTGCCGATGATCCTGCCCGGCATCACCGGTGGCTGGCTGCTGGCCTTCATCAACAGTTTCGATGAAGTCACCATGTCCATCTTCGTGACGGCGCCCTCGACGGTGACGCTGCCGGTGCGCATGTACATGTATGCCACCGAATCGATTGATCCGATGATGGCGGCGGTGTCGGCGCTGATGGTGGGCATCACGGCGGTGGCGATGATCATCCTGGACCGGGTCTATGGCCTGGACCGCGTGCTGGTGGGACGTTCATGACGCCGACCTCCTCCCCGTCACAGGCCCAGCTGGTGCGGCTGGCCGAGCGTGATCGCGCCACGGTCAGCTTCACCCTGGACGGCCGTCCGGCCACCGCGCTCGAAGGCGACACCGTGCTGACCGCCGTGCTGACCAACGCGGGCAGCCTGCGTCGCAATGAATTCAGCGGCCAGCCGCGGGCCGGATTCTGCATGATGGGCGCTTGCCAGGATTGCTGGATCGCCACCGATAACGGTGAGCGCTTGCGCGCCTGTTCCACTTTCATCCGCGCCGGCATGCAGTTGCTGAGCGGGCAGGGGGAGACCGCATGAGCCGCCGTGCTCCCGTCATCGTCGGTGCCGGTCCGGCCGGTGTGCGCGCGGCCCAGACGCTGTTGGCACACGGCCTGCGTCCGGTCGTCATCGATGAAGCCGCGCGCGCAGGCGGCCAGATCTATCGCCAGCCACCGCGCGGATTCCTGCGCAGCCGCAAGACGCTGTATGGCTTCGAGGCCAGCCGCGCGCAATCGGTCCACGATACCTTCGACACCTTGCGCGAGGCCGTCGATTACCGGCCCGACACCCTGGTCTGGAATGCCCAGCCGGGTTTGCTGGATCTGATGGATGGCGGCGCACAATCGGCCTCCACCCTGGTCTGGGAAGACATCATCGTGGCCACCGGGGCCACTGATCGCGTGCTGCCATTCCCTGGCTGGACCACGCCGGGCGTCTACACGCTGGGTGGTGCGCAGGTCGCGTTGAAGTTCCAGGGCTGTGCCATCGGCCGCTCGGTGGTACTGGCCGGCAATGGCCCGCTGCTCTATCTGGTGGCCTATCAATATGCCAAGGCCGGCGCGCATGTGGCGGCGGTACTCGACAGCAGCAGCCTGACCGACCGCATCGCCGCACTGCCGGCCATGCTGGGGCAGCCCGCGTTGCTGGCCAAGGGCATCTACTACCTTGCCTGGCTCCGCCTGCATGGCGTGCCGGTGCATTCGCACGCGCGAGTGTTGCGCGTGGAAGGCGATACACGTGTGCAGGCACTGGCCTGGCGTCGCGAGCATCTGGCAGGCGCGGGCGGCAAGCCCGGCCCCGAGCAGCGCATCGCATGCGATGCCGTGGGCTTCGGCTATGCACTGCGGTCGGAAACGCAACTGGCCGACCTGCTGGGTTGCCGCTTCCAGTTCGATGCCCTGCAGCGCGCGCATCTGCCGGTGCGCGACGCCAGCACCCGCAGCAGCGTGCCCGGCGTCTACCTGGCCGGTGACGGTGCCGGCATCATGGGCGCGGATGCGGCTGAACTGGCCGGCGAACGTGCCGCGCTGGCGCTGTTGCAGGATCGTGGCGTCGCAGTCGATGCAGCACGGGTGGCGCAGATCGAGGCGGAGCTGGCGCGTATCGGTGCGTTCCGTCTCGGGCTGGAACGCGCATTTCCCTTCCCCGAACGTTGGGCGGCCACTGCGCCGGATGATCTGGTGGTGTGCCGGTGCGAGAACATCCGGGCCGGTGAATTGCGCGCCGCCGTGCGTCAGCAGGGGGCCACGGAAATGAACCGGCTCAAGGCGCTCACGCGGGTGGGGATGGGCCGTTGCCAGGGCCGCATGTGCGGCGCGGCTGCGACCGAAATCCTGGCTCACGCGGCCGGCCTGCCGGTGTCGCAAGTGGGACGCCTGCGCGGGCAGGCGCCGATCAAGCCGATTCCCCTGGGCATGCACGTGCCCGCTCCCGAGCCTGTCCCGGCGCGGGTGATCGCGCTGCCTGTCCAGGAAGATGCCTCATGAAAACTCTTGCCACCGAAGTCCTCATCATCGGCGGCGGCATCGTCGGCGCCTCCGCTGCGCTGGTGCTGGCCAAGGCCGGACGTCGCGTGACCGTGCTGGAGCGCGACCTGTGTGGTGCACGCTCCAGCGGTATCAACTATGGCGGCGTACGGCGCCAGGGGCGGCCCGAAGTGCAACTGCCGCTGTCGCAGCGGGCGCATGAGATCTGGGGCCAGCTCCAGGACCTGATCGGCACCACCGGCGAATACGAACGCAGCGGTCACTTCAAGCTGGCCCGCAGCGAGGCCGACATGCAGTCACTGGCGCGCTATGCCGAACTGAGCCGTCCTTATGGCCTGGGCATCGAACTCATCAGCGGTGAGCGCCTGCGCCAACAATGTCCCTGGCTGGGCGGCGCGGCAGTCGGTGGCTCGCTGTGTCCGGAAGATGGCCAGGCCAATCCGCGCCTGATCTCACCGGCCTTCGCACGCGCTGCCGAGGCCGCCGGTGCGACCATCGTCGAGCGCTGCGAAGTGCTGCAGGTCGGCCATGATGGTCGCGACTTCGTGGCCGAAGCGCGACATGGGGAAAGTACCCTGCAGGTCCGCGCGGAAGTCCTCATCAACTGTGCCGGGGCCTGGGCCAACCGCGTGGCGCAAGCCTTTGGCGAAACCGTGCCACTGACCAGCGGCCACCCCAGCATGGTGGTCACCGAACCGATTGCGCACTTCCTGCCCTGGAGCCTGGGTGTGGAGGGAGGCTCCATCTATTGCCGCCAGGTGGCGCGCGGCAACGTGGTGCTGGGCGGCGGACGTGGCTATGTGCTCGATGAGCAGCGCGCCCGCGCCTCGCATGATTCCATCCTCGGTCTGCTGCCGCAGGCGGCGGCCCTGCTGCCGGCACTGCGCCATGTACACATCATCCGGACCTGGAGCGGTGTGGAAGGCTACCTGCCGGACCAGCATCCGGTGATCGGCCCCAGCACTACGCAACTGGGCCTGCTGCATGGCTTCGGCTTCTGCGGTGCCGGTTTCCAGATCGGTCCGGCAGCCGGCGAAGCGCTGGCCGAACTGGTGCTGCACGGACGCAGCACCATTGCGCTGGATGCTTTCTCGATCGGCCGCTTCCTCCCGGCGCGTGCCGCTGTCGTCGACCTGTTGTCCTCCCACCCTGAAAGGAAGATCTCATGATGTCGCTCTCCCGCACCGCTGCCCTCGGACTCCTGCTGGCCACCGCCAGCGCCGGATTACAGGTGCAGGCACAGACCCGTACGCTGTATGTCGGCATGAATGGCGGCAACATGGAGAAGACCTTTACGCAGGCGGTGTTCGGTCCCTTCGAGCAGAAATACAACGTCAAGATCGCCGTGGTGCCGGGCGGTTCGGCCGACATCCTGGCCAAGGCCCAGGCCGCCAGGGACAAGCCGCAGATGCACCTAATGTTTCTGGACGATGGCGTGATGGCCCGCGCCGTCGGCATGGGGCTGTGCGAGAAGCAGAAGCCCAATCCCAACCTGGCCGACCTGCTGCCGGTGGCGCACATCAAGGATGACATGGCCACCGGTGTGACCATCAGCGTCACCGGCCTGGCCTACAACACCAAGGTCTATGCCGAGAAGGGCTGGGCGCCGCCGACCTCTTGGCTGGATCTGGCCGATCCCAAGTTGAAGGGGCGCGTGGTGTTTCAGTCGCTGCCCTCGTCCACCTTCGGGCTGCATGCCTTCCTCGCCTTCAACCAGATCAAGGGCGGCACCGATGCCAATGTCGATCCGGGCTTCAAGGCCTGGCCCAAGACCATCGGTCCCAATGTGCTGGAGTACATCGCCAATTCGGCCAAGATTTCCGAGATGGCACAGACCGGCGAAGCCGCGCTGTTCCCCTATACGCCCACACTCTCCACGCTCCTCAAGAGCAAGGGCGTGCCCGTGGAATACGTGCAGCCCAAGGAAGGTGCCATCGTGCTGATGGTGGCGCAGTGCGTGATCGCCAACAACAGCGAGCCGCAACTGTCACAGGAGTTGGCGGCCTATCTGCTCTCGCCGCAGGCCCAGGCGCTGGCGCTGGAAAATGGCAACTACAACCCGACCAATACCAAGGTCCAGGTCAGTGGCGCGGCAGCCGCCGAGCAGACCCGCATGAACGCTTTCGTCAAGGCGGCCCGGGCGGTGGATTGGGATGAGATCAACAAGAATCGCGCGGTGTGGAATACCCGCTGGAGCCGCACCATCGAACGCTGATGACTGCCGCTCCACGGCGTGAAATGCAGAAATGATATAAATGATTTATCTGGTTTTGCAGAATCTCTGGCAGTTTTTTGCGCCACCTTTGCGGTGGCGTTTTTTTTCGACGAAGGCGTGCGGCGCGGTTTTGTTTATCTGCGGCATCGATGAATCGATATCGATTGTGCAATGGCGTAGATAAGCCGCAGCAGGGCGGGCAGTGAGGTGCATTGGCGGGAGGGGCAAAAATCGCGTATAATGCACGGATCGCTCAAGAACCGAGCGGAAATCCTGATCCCCACGCGCCTTGTCGTACCAGCACCCTGCAATCCGCGTGATTCGCATCTTCATCCGCTTCCCCGAGTAAAGCACCAGCGCTGCCGGCTTCGCCGCGTGCGCGGTCAACTGTCCTCCGACCTTAACGCTCCCGGCCTCCACTTGGCGTGGCCAGTCGTCAAAGCCAGAGAATGCAAATCCCCGAGCCCTTCCTCGCTGGAGGTCGCGCGCTCACGCACAAGAAAGAGAAAATGGCAAAAGAAGAACTGATCGAAATGCAAGGACAAGTCTCCGAAGTCCTCCCTGACTCCCGTTTCCGCGTGGCGCTGGACAACGGCCACTCGCTGATCGCCTACACGGCTGGTCGCATGAAGAAGAATTTCATCAAGATCCTGGCGGGCGACAAGGTTACGCTGGAACTGTCCCCCTATGACCTGAACAAGGGGCGCATCATCTTCCGTCACCTGGAACAGCGCGGCCCCAGCGGCCCGCGTCCGGGCTTCCGCCGCCGCTGAGCTTGGAGCGGCGTGATGCTGTGGCGTCGCGTCGCCTGATGCCCTGCGGCACGCCCAAGGCGCTGGCCTGCGCTCACATGATCGGTTTTGCGAAAGAAAAAAAATATGCAAGCTCCGGTCCACCATCAGGAGCAGTACAAGGGCTTCCACATTTCGCTGCGCTGTAGCGGCGCACAAGGTCTGTGGGAGGTGAGTGACGTGCACATTGTCCACGGCAGTGCAATGGCGCCGGCCCTCTTTCCGCGCCGCCAGTTGCCGGGGCGTTTCGAGAGCGCCGGACTGGCCATCGAGCGCGGCATGGGCTGGGCCAGGGCGGTGATCGACAATCTTGACCCGGCGCTCGATGGAGAGTGGACGGCCAGCTGAGCTGGCTGCGGCTCTCTCATCAAGCGCATCTCTGGCCGGATCGGCCATCTTCATCTACACACCGCATTGATGTTCGACGTGAACATCTTCCTGGGGCTTGTTCTCCTCTCCGGCCAGCCTGCTGGCGCTTCGCTCCTGCATTTTCTGCGGAACTAGTTGCCGCGCCGACTTTCAGTGGATTATCGCAACAGGCGCTGTCGACGGGATTGCGAGGCTATCGCCTCGACCCTGTCAGCGTCGCTTGTGGTCGGCGTGCTTCGCAACATAGAATAGCGCCGCGACTCATTCATTTTTGTTAAGTATTCGGGTGCCGGCTGAAGGCCATGCGGCAATGTTTTTCTGTGGCAATGCGTCGTCGAGATATCGGTCCCTATCCCGAATTTCCTTCCACCTGTGTCAGATCGGCAGATCTGCTCAAGAGCGCGGACGAATTGCGCCATAAACGCCATGCACATTCATTTCAGCCCATGCGCACATGATGCGTCCGGTAGCGCAGGCCACCCCGTGGTCGCGCAGTCTTGCGCATCGACGGGCTTGCAGCGCCGTGCTGCGACCCTGGTCAACCATGGAGGTGTGGCATGAGTATCCCGGTCATGTCGGAGAGTGGGGCAGGCGCCGCGCGTTTCACCGGCTATCGGCCGTGGCTCGATGGTGTCAGGGCGGTGGCCATCTTGCTGGTGTTGCTGGAACATACCAATCTGTTCAAGCAATTCAATCTGGGCGGTGTTGGCGTTGGCATCTTCTTTGCGCTGTCGGGTTATCTGATTACCGGTTTGTTATGGGATGAGTTTGCCCGGGAAGGGCGACTGGCGCTGGTGCCGTTCTACCTGCGGCGCTTCGCGCGCCTGGCACCGGCGCTGGTGATCGTGGTGGTGGTCGCGGGCGTGGCGTTTCTGGCGGAGGGGCAGCGGCGCGCTGCTTTCAATGGCTTGTTTGCCGTGACTTATACGGCCAATTACGCCGCCATCTTCAGTGGCCACCATCTGGCCGGATTCGGACATACCTGGTCGCTGGCGGTGGAGGAGCATTTCTATCTGGTCTGGCCACCGCTGATGCTGCTGTTGCTCCGACGCCTGCAGGCGCCCGGCTTCATCAAGGCGGTGCTGGCACTCTGCGTGGCGGTGCTGTGCTGGCGCGCCTTGCTGTTCGTGTTCTTCGGCGAGCAGGTCAGGCTCATGCTCTATGCAGGCAGCCTGGAGCGACTCGATTCCCTGCTCTATGGATGTGCCGCGGCGGTTGCCGTGCGTCGCGGCTGGCGTCCGGGCATCGGTGCGGTGCTGGCTGGGGTTGCCGCGGTTGCTGCCAGCATCGTGTGGCTGGCGCCCTTGAGCAGCGTATTCGGTCCGACTCTGATCGGTGCGGGTGGCGCCTTGCTGATTGCGGCGCTCGACTGCGAGCGCAGGGCCGTGATGCAGCAACTGCTGTCGGCAAAGCTGATGGTGCGCACCGGCATCCTCTCCTATGGCATCTACCTGTGGCATATCCCTTTGCTGCAACTGGTCACCAGGAACGGCGAGGGACCATTGCTCCATATTCTGGCGGCGATGGGGCTGGCAGTGATCCTGGCGTATGTGTCCTATCGGTATTGCGAAGTGCCGATCCGCGACAGTGTGCGGCGCCGGCTGGCGGGCAAGCCTGGTCCTGCGCCGATATGAAGGAAAGGGCCGTGTTCCGGGCGCTCAGGCTGGTACCTCGGGCGGGGCAGGAAATTGTCGGTGGTGGATGTGAAAAAACAGGCAGAAATCGGTCTGGCCCCTGATGGGGCTGGACACAGAGGATGCAGGCGGGACGCACAAAGAAAAACAGCGAGTTCAATAACTCGCTGTTTTTGCTTGGGTAATTCTGGTCGGGGTGAGAGGATTCGAACCTCCGGCCTCTACGTCCCGAACGTAGCGCTCTACCAGGCTAAGCTACACCCCGTCGAGTGAGATCTAAGTCAGTGATTTCGATCTACTGCGAAAGCCGATAATTCTAACAGGGATTTTTTGAATTGGCTATCCGGAAGTGAAATAATTGCGTCCGCAGCCCGTCGCGCAGCGATTTCCGCCTGTTCGCGCGTATAGGCCAGGGCGCCGGAATGGGTGATGGCCGACAGCACTTCGTCGAAATGCTGCTCGTCACCATTCTCGATGCAGGTGCGCACCAGCTCGCGTTGCTGCGGCGTACCATGCTGCATCAGCCAGATCAGCGGCAGCGTGGGCTTGCCTTCGCGCAGGTCGTCACCGACGTTCTTGCCGATCTCGGCGCTGTTGCCGGAATAATCCAACACGTCGTCGATCAGCTGGAAGGCGGTGCCGATGGAACGGCCATATTCGCCAGCGGCTTCAATGCCCGCCTCGTCGGCGCCGGCAATGAGCGCACCAATCTGGCTGGCCGCCTCGAACAGCTTGGCGGTCTTTGAACGGATCACCTGCAGGTAGCCCGCCTCGTCCACATCCGGATTGTGCATGTTGAGCAGCTGCAACACCTCGCCCTCGGCGATGACGTTGGTGGCATCGGCCACGATTTCCATCACGCGCGGATTGCCCACCGCCACCATCATCTGGAAGGCGCGCGAATACAGGAAGTCACCCACCAGCACCGAGGCCGCATTGCCAAACATCGCATTGGCGGTCTGCTTGCCACGACGCAACGACGATTCGTCGACCACATCGTCATGCAGCAGGGTGGCGGTATGAATGAATTCGATCACCGCCGCCAGCGCATGATGATGCTCGCCCTTGTAGCCGAAGGCATTGGCAATGAGCACGACCAGCACCGGGCGCAGGCGCTTGCCGCCCGCACTGATGATGTATTCGGCGACCTGGTTGACCAGCGGCACTTCCGAATACAGCTGCCGACGGATGACTGCGTTGACCGCCTCCATGTCGGCGACGATCGGATGCAGGATGGTTTGTTGCGAAGCGGTTTGTACGGCGGCAGACAAGGCGGAACCTGTGGGAAATGGTTATTGCCCGGATTATACGACGACAAGGCAGTGCCACGCCAAAGTGCCTCAGGCCAGATGATGCCGCTTTTGCCTTGTCGAAATGAAAACATGCGTCCCGAGCGGGGTGGCTGACAGGGGCGCCCCTGTTCCTTGTCCGCCCGGAAACTCTGTTGTACAGAGGCCCGGCAAAGTGTCAAGTCTTTTGACCGTGCAGCTAAGTGCCTGTATAATTTGCGGTTTTCCTGTTTCGCCATGGGTTTTTGACGGGCGCGGCAAGGGAAAAATCGTTCTTATTCATTCATTCGTGAGGTTTCACATGTACGCGGTCATAAAAACCGGCGGCAAACAATACAAAGTTGCTGCTGGCGAAAAACTCAAAGTAGAACAGATACCGGCTGACATTGGCTCCGAAATCACTTTGGATCAAGTGCTCGCAGTGGGCGCAGGCGAAACCGTGAAGTTCGGTGCGCCGCTGGTCGCAGGTGCTACGGTGCTGGCTACTGTGGTAGCACAAGGTCGCCATGACAAGGTCCGCATCTTCAAGATGCGTCGTCGCAAGCACTACCAAAAGCGTCAAGGCCATCGTCAGAACTACACCGAACTGCAAATCGTCTCGATCAACGCTTAAGCGTTGCACTGAACGAACTGCTCATCCAAAGTCATCAAGGAGTTTTAAATGGCACACAAAAAAGGCGGCGGCACTACGCGCAACGGCCGTGACTCAGAATCGAAACGCCTGGGCGTCAAGGTTTATGGCGGCCAAGTGATCAACGCTGGCGGCATCATCGTCCGTCAACGCGGCACCCGCGTCCACGCTGGCGAAAACGTCGGCGTCGGCAAGGACCACACTCTGTTCGCCCTGAAGGACGGCAAGGTCAAGTTCGTTGTCAAGGGCCTGCAACAGCGTCAATACGCTACCGTCGTTCCGGCGTAAGCGTTCCTGTCATCCGGGTTCGCCCGGAACCAGGCATAAAAAAGGCTCTGCCGGTGGTGGAGCCTTTTTGATTTTTGAAGAGCCGTCAACAAAGCGCCGAGCCTCGGCTTGCATGGCAAGTGCAGGGGTGGGGCCTGACCCTGACCGGGCAGGTATCGACGTTTTGTTAGCGGCTCCCATGTCCCATGAGGCGTCCAAATCATGAAATTCATCGACGAAGCACGTATTGAAGTCGTGGCAGGCGATGGCGGCAACGGCGTCGCCAGCTTCTGCCGCGAGAAATTCCGCCCCTTCGGCGGTCCCGACGGCGGCGACGGCGGCAAGGGCGGCACCATCTGGGCCGTGGCCGACCGCAACGTCAACACCCTGATCGACTACCGCTACGCCAAGCTGCACCGTGCCGGTCGCGGCGAGAACGGTCGTGGCTCGGACTGCTACGGCAAGGGTGCCGATGACGTCTACCTGCGCATGCCGGTGGGTACGCTCATCGTCGACATCAACACCGGCGAGCACATCGCCGACCTGACCTTCCACGGCCAGACCGTGATGCTGGCCAAGGGCGGTGAGGGCGGCTGGGGCAACATCCACTTCAAGACCTCCACCAACCGCGCCCCGCGTCAAAAGACCGAAGGCAAGGAAGGCGAGCGCCGCGAACTGCGTCTGGAACTGAAGGTGCTGGCCGATGTGGGTCTGTTGGGCATGCCCAATGCGGGCAAGTCGACTTTCATCACGGCTGTCTCCAACGCGCGTCCCAAGATCGCCGACTATCCCTTCACGACGCTGCACCCCAATCTGGGTGTGGTGCGCGTGAGCCACGAGAAGAGCTTCGTGATCGCCGACATTCCCGGCTTGATCGAAGGGGCTGCCGATGGTGCCGGTCTGGGCGTGCAGTTCCTGCGCCACCTCCAGCGTACCGGTCTGCTGCTGCACATCGTCGACCTGGCGCCCTTCAATGATGAAGTCGATCCGGTCAAGGAAGCCAAGGCCATCGTCCAGGAACTGAAGAAATACGACCAGTCCCTGTTCGACAAGCCGCGCTGGCTGGTCCTGAACAAGCTGGACGTGGTGCCCGAGGCCGAGCGCGCCAAGCGGGTGAAGGATTTCGTCAAGCGCTTCGGCTGGAAGGGCCCGGTCTTCGAGATCTCGGCCCTGAACCGCGATGGCTGCGAAGAACTCATCAACGAGATCTACAAGTACCTGGAAACCAAGCGTGCCGAAGAGCACCGTTCGGAAGAAACGCAGATGACCGAGGAAGCCCGCGCCATCTCCAGCATCGATCCGGACGATCCGCGTTTCAAGGTCCTGGACTGATTCCTCTCTTGCGTAGCCCCTGCCGGGGCTGCGCGCGGGGGCGGTTCGGGCTATCATCTCTGCCTGTCGGAATTTCCTCCCGCTCCCAGAAGAATCAGAACCCGGAACACTATGCAATCGGTCATTCAACGCGCCAAGCGACTCATCATCAAGGTGGGCTCTTCCCTGGTCACCAATGATGGCAAGGGCCTGGACGCCAACGCCATCGCCCGCTGGGCCGAACAGATCGCGCAACTGCGCGCGCTCGGCAAGGAAGTGGTGCTGGTCAGCTCCGGCGCGGTCGCCGAAGGTATGCAGCGTCTGGGCTTCGACAAGCGCCCGACCGGCATCCATCACCTGCAGGCTTGCGCCGCCGTCGGGCAGATGGGCCTGGCGCAGATCTACGAAACGAGTTTCCGCAAGCATGACCTGCACACTGCTCAGGTGCTGCTGACCCACGCCGACCTGGCCGACCGCGAACGCTACCTCAATGCCCGCTCCACCCTGTTCGCCCTGTTGCAACTGGGGGTGGTGCCGGTCATCAACGAGAATGACACGGTGGTCACCGATGAAATCAAGTTCGGCGACAACGACACCCTGGGTGCGCTGGTGGCCAACCTGATCGAAGCCGAAGCGCTCATCATCCTCACCGACCAGCCGGGCCTGTTCACCGCCGATCCGCGCAAGGATCCGACGGCTACCCTCATTTCCGAAGCGCGTGCCGGCGATCCGTCGCTGGAGCTGATCGCAGGCGGTACCGGTACCGGCATCGGCCGTGGCGGCATGCTGACCAAGATTCTGGCGGCCAAGCGCGCCGCCACCTCCGGCGCCCATACCGTGATCGCCTGGGGCCGTGAAGAGCAGGTCTTGACGCGCCTGGCGGCCGGTGAAGCCATCGGCACCCAGCTCAATGCCGAGACCGCGCAACTGACCGCGCGCAAGCAATGGATGGCTGACCACCTCAAGACCGCCGGTCGTGTGGTGCTCGATGCCGGTGCGGTGCAGAAGCTGAGCCTGGAGGGCAAGTCCCTGCTGCCCATTGGTGTGGTGGAAGTGTCGGGCGAATTTGGCCGGGGCGATGTGATCACCTGCGTGGACGAGAGCGGTCGCGCCATCGCCCGTGGCATGAGCAACTACAACAGCTCGGATGCGCGCCGCATCATCCGCCATCCATCTGCCGAGATCCAGGCCATCCTGGGCTTCGTCGAGGAACCGGAACTGGTGCATCGGGACAACCTGGTGTTGCTGTGACGGCGCCGCGCCGACCTGCGCCGGATGGATGATTCATCGCCTATCGTATAAATCATTTATACGATATAAATGATGTAAATGATGTAAAGAAAAACGCGGCCGAGGCCGCGTTTTTTGTTGCCCGGTCCGGGCTCCTTGAGGCAATCAGCGACGCACCGGATCGAGGCGGGTCTGGGACTTCAGGCGGCTGAGGATGCTGCTGAGGTTCTCGTTGTCGGCAATCATCTTGCCTTCGCAGAAATAATCCCTGAACAGCGCACCGTCGATGCGATTGACGCCAATATCGCGAATCGGCTGCCATTTGTCGCGGCGCGAGCGTGACCATGTGCCATCCGTGTGGCCGAAGGCGTAGGTCTTCTTTTCCCAGGTCTCGCAGCGCATGCCTTCGTAGATCACGTTCACCGCACCGCCTTCGGTCTTGGTCACGACCGTATAGCGCACCACCTTGTCGGTACCGATGGAGACCGAGTTCAGGTCGACATAGGCCTTCATGGTGGCTTGCGGGCTGAGGTAGAACTCGGCCAGGTTCTTCTCCTGCGGTGTGGGAGGCAGATGCACGGCGATTTCCTGCCAGGGCTTCTCCTCGTCGTCGAATTCTTCATCGAAGCTCTGCGCCAGCGTGCTGGCGCAGACCGCCAGCAGCGAGCAGGCGAGGACGGCGCGGCGCAGGCTGCGCAGGGTGAACGGGGAACGTTGGGTGTCAGCGTGCTGGGAAGAGGGCATGGAACTCACTTGGTTTCGGGCGTGCTCGCGCCGTTGCAGGACTGGCCTGTGGCGGCCTGGCCCGGATTTTTGTGGGGATGCGCAAGGCGTCCGGCTTGCTCGGCGCGGCGCTGGCCGTGCGCTGGCCGGTTCAGGAAGCGCGACAATTCCTGCAGTGCCTGTTGGTAGACCTCGCGTTTGAATTCGATGACCACGTCCAGCGGCACCCAGTAGTCATGCCACCGCCAGGCATCGAACTCCGGATGCGAGGTACCGCGCAGGTTGACATCGCAATCGCGCCCGACCATGCGCAGCAGGAACCAGATCTGTTTCTGGCCGCGGTAATGGCCGCGCACTTCGCGCTTGATGAAATGGTCGGGGACTTCGTAGCGCAGCCAGTCACGGGTGCGGCCGATGATCTTGACGTGCTCGGCACGCAGGCCGATCTCTTCTTCCAGTTCCCGGAACATCGCCTGTTCGGGGGTCTCGCCGTGCTTGATGCCGCCTTGCGGGAATTGCCAGGAGTGCTCGCGTACGCGCTTGCCCCACCACACCTCGTTATTGGCGTTGAGCAGGATGATGCCGACGTTCGGGCGGAAGCCTTCTCGATCCAGCATGGTGATCCTCAAACTTTCTGCGGCTGGAAGTCCCTTTCAGGCAGGCTCGTGCGACTGCGGGCATACACGGAAAACCGGTACGCCAGGCGGGTCAGGAGCAATCACATCGATGCACGGATGTCATTGAAACTGGGAGCAAATCTGCAAAGAAAGGGCGCATCAGCCAGCTAATCCTTTAAAATTGGAATGATTATAACCCTCCTCTTTTTAAAAAGAACCGACCGTCATGCGCGCCTCACGTTTTTTTATTTCCACCCTGAAAGAAGCCCCTTCCGACGCTGAAATCGTGAGCCACAAGCTGATGATGCGCGCCGGCATGATCAAGCGTCTGGGCGCCGGCATCTACACCTACATGCCGATGGGGCTGCGCGTGATCCGCAAGGTCGAGGCCATCGTGCGCGAGGAAATGAACCGCGCCGGTGCCGTCGAGCTCCTGATGCCGGTGGTGCAGCCAGCCGAGCTGTGGCAGGAAACCGGCCGCTGGAACAAGATGGGCGCCGAGCTCATGCGCGTGAAGGATCGCCATGGCCGCGACTTCGCCATCCAGCCGACCTCGGAAGAAGTGGTCACCGATGTGGCCCGCACCGAGCTGCGCAGCTACAAGCAATTGCCGGTCAACTTCTATCACATCCAGACCAAGTTCCGCGACGAGCGTCGTCCGCGTTTCGGCCTCATGCGCGGCCGTGAATTCACGATGAAGGATGCCTACTCCTTCGACCGCGATCTCGATGGCCTGAAGAAGTCCTACCAGGCCATGTATGACGCCTACGTGCGCATCTTCACCCGCTTCGGCCTGGAGTTCCGCGCCGTGGCAGCCGACAACGGTGCCATCGGCGGTTCCGGTTCGCACGAATTCCACGTCATCGCCGCCACCGGTGAAGACGCGCTGGTCTACTGCCCCACCTCCGACTACGCCGCCAACATGGAAGCGGCCGAAGCGCTGCCGGTGGACGGCTCCCGTGGTGCCGCTACCCAGGCGCTGGAAAAGACCGCCACACCAGGCAAGTCCAAATGCGAAGCCGTGGCCGAGCTGCTGGGCCTGCCGCTGGCGCGTACCGTCAAGTCCATCGTGCTGGCGGTGGACAACGAAGACCCGGCCAAGAAGGAAATCTGGCTGCTGCTCTTGCGTGGCGACCATGAGCTCAACGAAGTGAAGGCCAGCAAGATCCCGGGTCTGTCCACCTACCGCTTCGCCAACGAAGCCGAGATCGTCGAATGGTTCGGCACGCCGCCGGGCTACCTGGGTCCGATCGGGACCAAGAAGCCGGTCAAGGTCGTCGCTGACCGCACGGTCGCCAACATGGCCGATTTCGTCTGCGGTGCCAACGAAGCCGATTTCCACTATACCGGCGCCAACTGGGGCCGCGACCTGCCCGAGCCGCTGGTGGCCGACATCCGCAACGTCGTCGAAGGCGATGCCTCGCCGGACGGCCGTGGTGTGCTGGCGATCCAGCGCGGCATCGAAGTGGGCCACGTGTTCCAGCTGGGCACCACGTATTCGGAAGCGATGAAGGCGACCTACCTGGATGAATCCGGCAAGCCGCAACCGCTGGTGATGGGCTGCTACGGCATTGGCGTCACCCGTATCCTGGGCGCGGCCATCGAGCAAAACTTCGATGATCGCGGCATCATCTGGCCGACCTCGATTGCGCCCTTCGAAGTGGTGCTCTGCCCCATGGGCTATGACCGCAGCGAAGCTGTCAAGACCGAGATCGACAAGCTCTATGCGCAGTTGAGCGAAGCCGGTGTGGACGTGGTGCTGGACGACCGAGGCGAACGTCCGGGCGCCATGTTTGCAGACTGGGAGCTGATCGGCGTGCCGCATCGCATCGTGGTGGGCGACCGTGGCCTCAAGGATGGCAACATCGAATACCAGGGGCGCCGTGATACCGAAGCGACCCAAGTGCCGCTGGCCGAGGCGCTGGCCTTCATCCGGGGCAAGCTGGCCGCCTGATCTTTCCACAGGTAGCAATGACAAAGGCGGGCGCCATGGGCGTCCGCCTTTGTTTTTGGGGAGGGATCGGCTTACCTGGCCGGTACGATGGTCACGGTCTCGCGCAGGATACCGCCCGAGGCGACGCTACCTTCGCTGCTGCCCTGGCCATTGACGCGTTTTTCGCAATCGATGCGATCCGACTGCGGCAGGCCTTCGCAGCGACGCAGGGCGTTTTCCTTCAGTTGCGCCGGGCTCGGGTCGGTCAGCGTGCCGCGTGCGGCGGCTTGCTGGGCGGCGCCGGCTTCACGCAGGCAGGTGGCGCGGTCCTCGGTGGAAGCACCGCTCTTGCAGGCGGCGATCTGTTGCTGGTATTCCGAATTGCCGGCCTTGCCGGCGGCAAATACGTGCGAGGCGCCGCCCAGCGCCGCCAGGCCGATCACGAGGGCGCTGGCCGAGCGCAGCAGTTGGTGGCGCAGGGATGCGTTGGGCGCGGTTTGGTTTGGCATGGTCATTTCCTTTCTCTTGGTCATGAGCGTCCAGGCTCATCAGTGGATGGCACAGGGGTAGACCCGGTTGACGGTTTTCGGTTCTTTTATTCAGTTCTGCGGGAAGCCATATGATCGGGAAAGTTTGTTACCAGGCTTTGCGGCCTCTGCCCCATCACGCAGAACCGCCATGATAGGCGCTTGCAGGCCGGGCCGCCATCAGAGAAGCGCCGCAAGGACCGTCAGACAAGAGGAAAACCCGACTGCGCCTGAAACATCCGGAAACAAAAACGCCCGCATGGCTTCTGCGGGCGTTTTTGTTTGCAAGTCGCTTGCAAACCGCGGGCGTCGATCAGCTCAGGTGAGCCGAGATCAGCTTGGTCATTTCGAACATCGTGACTTGCTTCTTGCCGCCGAAGATTGCCTTGAGCTTGTCATCGGCATCGATGTTGCGCTTGTTTTCGGCGTTTTGCAGCTTGTGCTTCTTGATGTATTCCCACACCTTCTTGGTCACCTCGGTGCGCGGCAGCGGCTTGGCGCCGACCACTTCGCCCAGGGCTGCCGATGGGGTCAGCGGCTTCATGAAGGCGGCATTGGGAGTACGTTTTGCTGCGGGCTTGGCGGCGGGCTTTGCTGCGGCTTTCTTGGGAGCGGCTGCCTTGGGGGCTGCCTTCGGTGCGGCTTTCGGCGCTGCCTTGGCGGCCGGTTTCGCTGCGGCCTTGGGGGCTGCCTTGGCAGCAGGCTTGGCGGCTGCTTTGGCGGCCGGCTTGGC
This sequence comes from Herbaspirillum sp. C7C8, assembly GCF_022627875.1. NCBI lineage: Bacteria > Pseudomonadati > Pseudomonadota > Betaproteobacteria > Burkholderiales > Oxalobacteraceae > Herbaspirillum > Herbaspirillum sp. C7C8. Next base: position 134,993 of record NZ_JABXGG010000004.1, on the reverse strand, counting down.
GGCGGGTTTTGCTGCTGGCTTCTTTACTGCGGCTGCTGCTTTTTTTGCTGTGGCCATCGGAAAGACTCCTCACAAGAATGAGATGAATGCGTCATTTACGCACCGCTAATAGTGGTGCTGTTTGCACGGCCACGCAAGTATTTTTTAGTGGATTTTCCTGCGAATGCGCCAGGAAACAACGAGCCGCCCCGATCCGCCGTCAAGCCGCGCCGGTAAAGGGATCGCGGCGGATCACCGGCGTCCGGGAAAGGGCCGCTTTCGGGACTGCGAAGGCGATGCAAAAGCGATGAAAGAAGGGCATGTTTTCATGAGTCGCAAGCGGGCAGAAAATCGCATCCGCGAGCGCCGGGCCAGGCCAGGAAAACGGGGGGGGTAATAGCGAAGGGGGGGCGGGACTGCGGCGGCAGAGGTGCCGCCGGAAATCTTGTGGCAGATGCGCAAAGCCTTTCCCAGCAAGGCTTTGCGGCCGATGCCGTCAGCGCATGCCGCCGGGCAGCATGCCCTTCATGCCGCGCATCATCTTCATCATGCCGCCGCCCTTGAGCTTTTTCATCATCGATTGCATCTGCTCGAACTGGGACAGCATGCGGTTGACTTCCTGCACTTGCACCCCGGCACCGGCGGCGATGCGGCGCTTGCGGGTGGCCTTGATCAGTTCCGGCTTGGCGCGTTCCTGCGGGGTCATGGCGTTGATGATGCCTTCCATGCGGCGCACCTGCTTTTCGGCCTGGTCCATGTTGGCGTTGCCGGCAGCGGCCTGCATCTGGGCCGGCAGCTTGTCCAGCAGGCTGGTGAGGCCGCCCATCTTCTTCATCTGCGACAGCTGCGCCTTGAAGTCATTGAGGTCGAACTTGCCGCCGCCCTTGATCTTGTGCGCCAGATCCTGCGCGGCTTCCATGTCCACACCCTTGCGCGCCTCTTCCACCAGCGCCAGGATGTCGCCCATGCCGAGGATGCGGTTGGCCATGCGCGAGGGATCGAAGGCTTCCAGGCCATCGAGCTTTTCGGCCACACCGGCGAACTTGATGGGCTTGCCGGTGATGTGGCGCACCGACAGCGCCGCACCGCCGCGCGAGTCGCCGTCCAGCTTGGTGAGCACCACGCCGGTCAGCGGCAGGGCATCGTTGAAGGCCTTGGCGGTGTTGATGGCGTCCTGGCCCAGCATGGCGTCGACCACGAACAGGGTTTCGATGGGCTTGATGGCGGCGTGCACGGCGCGGATTTCATCCATCATGGCCTGGTCGATGCCCAGACGGCCGGCGGTGTCGACGATCAGGACTTCGTGGTGGTGCTTCCTGGCGTAATCCAGTGCGGCCAGGGCGATGTCGACCGGCTTGTCGGTCGGCTGGCTGGGGAAGAAGTCGGCACCGGCCTGGCCGGTCACGGTCTGCAGCTGGCCGATGGCGGCCGGGCGGTAGACGTCGGCGGAGACGGTCAGCACCTTTTTCTTCTTGTTCTCGCGCAGGTACTTGGCGAGCTTGCCGACGGTGGTGGTTTTACCGGCACCCTGCAGGCCGGCCATCAGGATGATGGCGGGCGGCTGGGTCGCAAAGTTCAGTTGCGAGGCTTCGGCCCCGAGGTCGGCCCCCATCAGGCTGGCCAGTTCGCGCTGGACCACGCCCACCAGCGCCTGGCCGGGGGTGAGCGAGCCGATGACCTCTTCGCCCATGGCTTTTTCCTTCACCTTGGCGATGAACTCGCGCACGGCCGGCAGGGCCACGTCGGCCTCCAGCAGGGCCAGGCGCACTTCGCGCAGCATCTCGGCGGTATTGGATTCGGTCAGTCGCGCCTCGCCGCGCATGGTTTTGACGACTTTGGCGAGGCGTTGGGTCAGGTTGTCTAGCATGGTGATATCTGCAAATAGGTGGATGGCCGCAGGCCGGGACGAAACGGGCAGGCGCGGCGGCGGGCAATCCTGCATTCTAACCGATCAGACCTGCTGCGCCCCCGCCGGCGCGTGCGGCCCAGATGGGGGGGATACGTAAAATTAACAGCTTGTACAGCCCGCGCTCTTTGTGTATACATGGGCGCTGAATTTCCAAGCGCACAGAACAACCAAGGTCCCCTGCCACGCAGCAGGGGCCAACGCCAGAGAGACTGCCGGCCCCGCACTGCTGGCGCCGGCGCGCCGTATCAACAACGATACACACAAGAGGAGAGTGGAAATGCAAAAGCAAAAGCAATGGATCGCCCTGGCCCTGCTGGCAAGTGCCGGCTTCTCGGCCGCCAGCCATGCCGCCGATGACGTGATTCGTCTGGGCAACCTGAAGTTCGCCCACTATGGCGCGGTGTCCTATATCAAGGAGATCGCTCCCAAATGCGGCATCAAGGTCGACGAGAAGGTCTTCGCCAAGGGGCCGGACGTGATGCAGGGCATTCTGGCCGGGGAGCTGGATGTGGGCACGACCGCGTCGGAAGCTGCCATCTCGGGACGCGCCAACGGTGCGCCGATCTATGTGGTGGCCGGTTTCGCCAAGGGCGGCGCGCGCCTGGTGGCGGGCAAGGATTCGGGCATCAAGTCGGTCAAGGACCTCAAGGGCAAGAAGGTCGGCGTGACCCGTGGCGGCATCCATGAAGTGCTGCTGGACGCGGAACTGGGCCAGAACGGCCTGTCGCCCAAGGATGTGACCATCGTCTACCTGGCCTTTGCCGACCTGAACCAGGCCCTGCTGGGCAAGAACATCGACGCCATGATGCAGAGCGAGCCGCAATCCTCGCAGGCCATCAACAAGGGCTTCGGGGTGGAAGTGATGAAGCCCTACGACACCCCCATCGGCGAGCCCTACCGCACCATGGTGATGACGGAAAAGTTCTATACCGAGAAGCGTCCACTGGCCGAGAAGTTCATGCGCTGCTTCCTGGAGGCGACCAAGACCTTCATCGACAAGCCGGAAGTGGCCGAGAAGTACGTGCGGGAAGTGATCTTCAAGAACCAGATCACCAAGGAAGACTTCTATGACGCCATCGGCAATTCCCCCTACGCCTACGACATCACCCCCGAGCACATCCAGGTGACGACCGACACCATGGCCAAGTATGGCACCGGCAAGATGGCCAAGCCGCCCGTGGCCAAGGATTGGGTCAGGACCGATCTGCTGGAGCAGGCCAAGAAGAGCATGAACCTGAAGTAAGCCGGGGGAATCTCGCATGGCAAAGCAAAACAAGGGCAGCTTCCTGCAGGGGCTGCTGGTGCCGATCCTCGTGATCGCCCTGTGGGAGGGGGCGTCACGGGCAGGCTGGATCAATCCGCAGATCCTGCCTTCGCCCTGGGCGGTGCTCAAGAAATGGGTGGAATACGCCACCCCCCTGAAACCCTATGACCCGCAGGAGGGCAGCTGGCTGGCCTGGGCCTTCTCGGGCGAACTGATCATGGATGCCATCGGCAGCCTGTACCGGGTGGTGGCCGGTTTCCTGATCGGTGCCGGGCTGGCCCTGCCGCTGGGCTTGCTGATGGGTTCCAGTCAGCGCATTTACGGGCTGATGAATCTGACCGTCCAGGTGATCCGTCCGATTCCGCCGATTGCCTACATTCCGCTGGCCATCCTCTGGTTCGGGCTGGGCAATCCGCCGGCGCTGTTCCTGATTGCGCTGGGGGCCTTCTTCCCGGTGCTGATGAACACCATCGCCGGGGTGCGCCAGGTCGACAGCATCTACCTGCGCGCCGCCCGCAACCTGGGGGCGAGCCAGTCCACGCTGTTTCTGCGGGTGATGCTGCCGGCGGCGGTGCCCTACATCCTCTCGGGGGTGCGCATCGGCATCGGGACCGCCTTCATCGTGGTGATCGTGGCCGAGATGATTGCAGTGAGCAATGGCCTGGGCTTTCGCATCATGGAGGCGCGCGAGTATTTCTGGTCGGACAAGATCATCGCCGGCATGATCACCATCGGCCTCTTGGGCCTGGCGATCGACCTGGGCATGAGCCGCCTCAACAATTACATGCTGCGCTGGCATCGCGGACTGGAGAACTGAGATGAACCAGGCAATCAATCAGGCCAATGCCTTGCCCCGTATTCGTATACAGGGCGTGCAGAAGGTCTTCAAGACCGATGACCGCGAGGTCGTGGCCCTCAAGGACATCAACCTGGACATCCCCGATGGCCAGTTCGTCTGCCTGCTCGGCCCCTCCGGTTGCGGCAAGTCGACGCTGTTGAACGCCATCGCCGGCTTCGCCCTGCCGTCGTCGGGCCAGATCCTCACCGACGACAAGGTGGTCAGCGAGCCGGGGCCGGACCGTGGCATGGTGTTTCAGGAATATGCGCTCTTCCCCTGGATGACGGTGGAGCAGAACGTGGCCTTCGGGCTGGAGATCAAGGGCCGGCCCAAGGCCGAGATCCACCAGCGCGTCACGCAACTGCTGGACAAGCTGGGCCTGATCGACTTCCGCACCCGCTTCCCCAAGGACCTCTCGGGCGGCATGCGCCAGCGCGTGGCCATTGCCCGGGTGCTGGCGCTGGATTCGCCCATCATGCTCATGGACGAGCCCTTTGGCGCCCTCGATGCCCTGACCCGCCGCAACCTGCAGGACGAGTTGCTGCGCATCTGGGACGAGTTCAGGAAGACCATCGTCTTCGTCACCCACAGCATCGAGGAAGCCATCTACCTGGCCGACCGCATCGTGGTCATGACCTACCGGCCCGGGACGGTCAAGCGCGACATGCTGGTGAACCTGCCGCGCCTGCGCGATCCGGCCGATCCCGAGTTCAATGCCTTGAAGCGCGAACTGGGTCAGCTGGTGATGGAGGAGCAGCAGCGCCATCACAACGCGGAGATGAAGTCGGCCGCCGTCGACTGAGGCGGTTTCGTTCTGCGGCAATGCCGCTACCGACACGGCAGGCACGCCCTGCCGTGTCGCTTTTGGCGGGGACGATTCGCCTGCGGGCTGACCCGGCGCAAGCGGGCGGGGCGCCGAGATGGTGTAAACTCGGGTGATGCAAACTTATTTTTTCATCCTGGCTGCGCTGCTCTATCTGGGCTGCGCCTTCATGCCTTCGCAGCGGCGCGTGCCGATTTCGGCGGGCATCGTGGTCGGCTGGGTGCTGCATGGCGGGGCGCTGCTGTCGGACATGTTCGCGCCGGAAGCGCTGCGGGTGGGCTTTGCGGTCATGCTGTCGTCCACGCTGTGGATTTCGGTGGCGGCCTACTGGCTGGAAAATCGCAATTTCTCGCTAGACAGCATGCGCGTGCTGGTGCTGCCGGTGGCCGCCGTGGCGGTGGTGCTGCCCAGCATCTTCCCCGGCAACATGGTGGCGCTGGCCGGCAAGTCCGACTGGTTCCTGGCGCATATCGCCGTCTCCATCCTGGCCTACAGCACGCTCACCATCGCCGCCTTCCATGCCGTGCTGATGGTGCTGCAGGAGTCGCGCCTGCATACCCGCCCCGGTCCGGCGGCGCAGTCCAGCTGGTTCGGACTGGCGCTGGATCGCCTGCCGGCGCTCTTGACCATGGAAAAACTGCTGTTTCGCCTGATCGCCTTCGGCTTCAGCTTGCTGACGCTGACGGTATTGTCGGGTGTCGTCTTTTCCGAGCAGTTGTTCGGGACACCATTGAAGTGGGACCACAAGACGATCTTCACCATGTTGTCCTGGCTGCTGTTCGGCCTGCTCCTGGCCGGCCGTCGCTGGCAGGGATGGCGGGGGCGGACCGCGCTGAGCTTTACGCTGGCCGGTTTCGCCATTCTTTTATTGGCTTATGTGGGCAGCCGGTTCGTGCTTGAAGTCGTGCTGCATCGGGTTCTGACATGAAATATCTGATCTGGCTGGTCGTGCTGCTGGCCGTGGTGGTGTGGCTCCAGCGCGCCAAGAAATCCATGCTGGCCGGCAGCGACCCTGCCGCCGAGCGCAATGCCAACGCAGGCGAGCCCGAGCCTGGCATGCCGCGCCCCAAACCTTCGCGTTTCCGCCGCCGTGGCGACAGCAATGTCGAGACCATGGTGCAGTGCGCCCATTGCGGCATCCATTTCCCGTCCTCCGAGGCGGTGGTCCATGCCTCCGGCGCGCACTACTGCTGCGAAGAGCATCGCCGCCTGGCTTCCTTCTGAGCATGGACACCACCCCGTCCGAGCGCGACGCCTGGATCATCGATGGCGACGGCTGGTGCGATCACGCCCGCCGCGAAGCCTCGCCCAACTGCGACGAGCGTCCCGAGGGCGTGGCCGCCGAGCTGCTGGTGATCCACAACATCAGCCTGCCGCCCGGTGAGTTCGGTGGCCCCTACATCGCCGATCTGTTCTGCAATCGCCTTGACTTCGACGCCCATCCGTATTTCGACCAGTTGCGCCCGTTGCGGGTCTCGGCCCACTTCCTGATCCGTCGCGATGGCGAGGTGGTGCAGTTCGTCGCCGCGCATCGTCGTGCCTGGCACGCGGGCGTGTCCAGCTTCGAGGGGCGCGAGCGCTGCAATGACTTTTCCATCGGCATCGAACTGGAAGGGACCGACTTCGAGCCCTTCACCGAGGCCCAGTATACGGCCCTGGTGGCACTCTCCCAGGCGCTGGCAAGACGCTACGGCCTGAGCGCCGTGACCGGTCACGAGCACATCGCGCCGGTGCGCAAGACCGATCCGGGCCCCTTCTTCGACTGGGCAGGCTATCACAACAAAATGGCGGAAATAATGAATACGGCGCAATTGCGCTTCCCTCTTGGCCTTCACAAAAGTCAAGCTTGAACGGCAGAAAAATTCTCGAAATAGCGGTTGCATCTGCCCGGACCCGCTACTAGAATTAGTCCCAATCGATGTTTTGATACTAGATGTAGTGCTCAGTTGAACTTATTGTTGTATTCGGGTCTGCACCCACAGCAGGCCCGTTCCAGGCAGTGCTTCAGAAGGTACCAGACCCGCGAGGCAGTAACCAAGTACGACAACGCCCCCGGTTCTCCTTCTTTTAAATCCGTTCCACACATCAGTTTCAAGCAGTTTTGCGTCAGCATGAATGTCCACGCAAGGGACAGTCATTGTGGGGCGCTTCTGTCGTTCGCCGGTCCGTGCAGTACGGTTCCGATGTAGTTATTAGCAACGCAGGCGGCAACCCCCGGCCGCCTGTCCCATGTACCCCAGGAGGCTAAGTGCGCTCAACCCAAGAAATGTCCGTCAAATCGCCCGCCCCGTTTGGCACGTCCGCCGAGCTGGAAGGCTCCGCCGAAGGCCAGTCCATCGTGTCCCAGACCGCAGGCCTGGGCGAGTACCGTATCATCCGCCGCAATGGCGCCGTGGTCGGTTTCGAGCCCTCCAAGATTTCCATCGCCGTGACCAAGGCCTTCCTGGCCGTCAACGGTGGCCAGGGTGCCGCCTCGGCGCGCGTGCGCGAGATGGTCGAGCAACTGACCACCAACGTGGTGTCGGCGCTGGTGCGTCGTCAGCCCACCGGTGGCACCTTCCATATCGAAGACATCCAGGACCAGGTCGAGCTGGCCCTGATGCGTTCGGGCGAGCATGACGTCGCCCGTGCCTACGTGCTCTACCGTGCCAAGCGCATGGAAGAGCGCGCCCAGCAAGGTGCCGCCACCAAGACCGAAGTGGCCGCACCGCAGCTGCACGTGACTGAAGATGGCCAGAGCCGTCCGCTGGACATCAATGAAGTGCGCTCCCTGATCGCCGCCGCCTGCGTCGGTCTGGACGCGCACGTGGACGCCGAAGCCATCCTGGCCGAGACCGTCAAGAACCTGTACGACGGTGTGCCCGTCGAAGAGCTGTACAAGTCCGCCATCCTGGCTGCCCGCGCGCTGATGGAGAAGGACCCTGCGTATAGCCAGGTGACTTCGCGCCTGCTGATGCACACCATCCGCAAGGAAGTCTTCGGCAAGGAAGTGGCTCAGGCCGATGCGCCCGCCGAATACCTGGAATACTTCCCGCAATACATCAAGAAGGGGATCGACGCCGAGCTGCTCGACACCAAGCTGGCCCAGTTCGACCTGGCCAAGCTGGCTGCTGCGCTCAAGCCCGAGCGCGACCTGCAGTTCGGCTACATCGGCCTGCAGACCCTGTATGACCGTTATTTCCTGCACATCGGCGGCACCCGCATCGAGATGCCCCAGGCGTTCTACATGCGCGTGGCGATGGGCCTGGCACTGAACGAAATCGACCGCGAAGCGCGCGCCATCGAGTTCTACGACCTGCTGTCGTCGTTCGACTTCATGAGCTCGACCCCGACCCTGTTCAACTCGGGTACCCAGCGTTCGCAGCTGTCCTCCTGCTACCTGACCACGGTAGCCGACGACCTCGACGGCATCTACGAAGCCATCAAGGAAAACGCCCTGCTGGCCAAGTTCGCCGGCGGCCTGGGCAATGACTGGACCCCGGTGCGCGCCCTGGGCGCCCACATCAAGGGCACCAACGGCAAGTCGCAAGGCGTGGTCCCCTTCCTGAAGGTGGTCAACGATACCGCCGTGGCGGTCAACCAGGGCGGCAAGCGCAAGGGCGCAGTGTGCGCCTACCTGGAAACCTGGCACATGGACATCGAGGAATTCCTCGAACTGCGCAAGAACACCGGCGACGACCGCCGCCGCACCCACGACATGAACACCGCGAACTGGATTCCCGACCTGTTCATGAAGCGCGTGATGGAAAAGGGCGAGTGGACCCTGTTCTCGCCCTCCGACACCCCGGACCTGCACGACAAGTTCGGCCGTGCCTTCGAAGAAGCCTACACCGCCTATGAAGCCAAGGCTGCCCGTGGCGAGCTGAAGCTCTTCAAGAAGGTGCAAGCCAACGACCTGTGGCGCAAGATGCTGTCGATGCTGTTCGAAACCGGCCACCCGTGGATCACCTTCAAGGATCCCTGCAACATCCGCTCGCCCCAGCAACACGTGGGCGTGGTGCACAGCTCCAACCTGTGCACCGAGATCACCCTGAACACCAACGAGAGCGAGATCGCGGTCTGCAACCTCGGTTCGGTGAACCTGCCGGCGCACCTGGTCAATGGCGAGCTGGACCATGCCAAGCTGCAAAAGACCATCCGCACCGCCATGCGCATGCTGGACAACGTCATCGACATCAACTACTACGCCGTCAAGAAGGCACGTGATTCCAACCTGCGCCACCGTCCGGTGGGCATGGGCATCATGGGCTTCCAGGACTGCCTGCACATCAAGCGCGTGCCGTACGCCTCGATGGACGCCGTCGAATTCGCCGACCGCTCCATGGAAGCCGTCTGCTACTACGCCTACATGGCCTCGACCGAACTGGCTGAAGAGCGCGGCCGTTACGCTTCCTACCGCGGTTCGCTGTGGGATCGCGGCATCCTGCCGCAGGATTCCCTGAAGCTGCTGGCGCAAGAGCGCGGCGGCTACCTGGAAACCGACAGCACCGAGACCCTGGACTGGGCCGCCCTGCGTGCGCGCATCGCCGAACACGGCATGCGCAACTCGAACTGCGTGGCCATTGCGCCGACGGCGACCATCTCCAACATCATCGGCGTGTCCGCCTGCATCGAGCCGACTTACCAGAACCTGTACGTGAAGTCGAACCTGTCGGGTGAGTTCACCGAAATCAACGAGTACCTGGTGCGTGACCTGAAGGCCCGTGGCCTGTGGGACGAAGTCATGGTCGCCGACCTCAAGTATTTCGACGGCAGCCTGGCCAAGATCGACCGCATCCCGCAAGACCTGCGCGACATCTACGCCACCGCCTTCGAAGTCGATCCGTCCTGGCTGGTGGAAGCCGCCTCGCGTCGCCAGAAGTGGATCGACCAGGCCCAGTCGCTGAACATCTACATGGCCGGTGCCTCCGGCAAGCGCCTGGACGAGACCTACAAGCTGGCATGGCTGCGCGGTCTGAAGACCACCTACTACCTGCGCACCATCGGCGCCACCCACACCGAGAAGTCCACTTCCCGTGCGGGCGCACTGAACGCAGTGGCTGTCGATGGCGGTGCCGGCAGCATGGCCTCGGCCTCGGGCAATGCGGTTCCCGCTGCGCCCATCGCCTCGGCCGCCGCGGCATCGGCTGCCTATGTGATGCCGAACCCGGGTGCTTCCATCGAAGCCGACGGTCCGGTCTGCACCATGCGTCCGGGCGATCCGGGCTTCGAAGAGTGCGAAGCCTGCCAGTAAGCAATCCGGGTGGGGCCCGGGCGGCCTGCTGATGAGGATGATCAAGGTCATCCAAGATGACGGCAGCACCACTGTCTGATGTCCCACCCACCCTAGCCGGCGCATCGCGGTGAACTTCACCGGATGCGCCGTTGTCACCTGATAGATACCCGCCGCGCCACGGTCATCCGACCTCGCCGGCAGCGACCGATAAAGTAAAGAGGAACCACAGATGCTTTCTTGGGATGATGAAGTCAAGCAAGCGCCCCAGGCGCCGCGTACCCCCAACCTGCAGCCGCAACTGCAACCGGCCTTTGGTCAGGCCAACGCCGCGCTGAACCCGGCGCTGATGGCCGGCAACAGCGAGCAGGTCGACACCACCCGTCGCGTCAATGCCGCCGACAAGCGCATCATCAACGGCCACACCGACGTCAACCAGCTGGTGCCCTTCAAGTACAAGTGGGCCTGGGACAAGTACCTGGCCGGCTGCGCCAACCACTGGATGCCGCAAGAGATCAACATGCAGCGCGACATCGAGCTGTGGAAGAACCCCAACGGCCTGACCGAAGACGAACGCCGTCTGGTCAAGCGCAACCTGGGCTTCTTCGTCACCGCCGACTCGCTGGCGGCCAACAACATCGTGCTGGGCACCTATCGCCACATCACCGCGCCGGAGTGCCGCCAGTACCTGCTGCGCCAGGCGTTTGAAGAGGCGATCCACACCCACGCCTACCAGTACATCGTTGAATCGCTGGGCCTGGATGAAGCCGAGATCTTCAATGCGTATCACGAGGTCGCGTCGATCCGCGACAAGGACGAGTTCCTCATTCCCTTCATCGATACGCTGACCGATCCCGAGTTCAAGACCGGCACGATGGAGAATGACCAGAAGCTGTTGAAGTCCCTGATCGTCTTCGCCTGCATCATGGAGGGACTGTTCTTCTACGTGGGCTTCACGCAGATCCTGGCGCTGGGTCGCCAGAACAAGATGATGGGCGCGGCCGAGCAGTACCAGTACATCCTGCGTGACGAATCGATGCACTGCAACTTCGGTATCGACCTGATCAACACCGTGAAGATGGAGAACCCGCACCTGTGGACGCCTGAGTTCCGCGACGAAATCAAATCGTTGTTTTTACGCGCGGTGGAGTTGGAATATCGTTACGCAGAGGATACAATGCCGCGAGGCGTGCTCGGGTTGAACGCTACCATGTTCAAGGGCTACCTGCGATTCATCGCAAACCGCCGCGCACAGCAAATCGGATTGGACCCGCTGTTCGCACAAGAAGAAAATCCGTTCCCGTGGATGAGCGAGATGATCGACTTGAAGAAGGAGCGCAACTTCTTTGAGACCCGCGTCATCGAATACCAAACCGGGGGCGCACTGAGTTGGGAATGATGTGCAGTCTCGAAGTTCTCTTCATCGAGACATGATGCACAACAGCAGTCGGGTAGCTTGCAAGATACCCGGCTGCTGAAACGGAAAAGGCCTACGCCAAATTAATGAACAGTCAGAGACCGAATCAATCTTCTCTGTTATCGCCGCTTAACCCCATCTTGTCGGGTCAGGCGGCTTTTCCTTTGAAAAACACCAAGGTTTTTCAGGAACGCGATTCCGACGCTAGCGTTTGAACACGCTGGCGTTTTTTTTGGTGTCGCGCCTGCTCCCGTAGTCGCATCTTCCTGCGCCATTGCGCGGGCACTACCGGAGGGGCGTCGCCAAGATAGCTGAAGCGCTGCATAGGTGAGGGGATGCAGCAGTTCAGCTGGTGCCGAATTCATTAGCGCAAGCCACAGGCGGCTTGTGCCGATGAATAGCTCGCCCGCGTCATCGCGATGTCGCGTGCGGGTTGCTTATATCAAGCTTGATTTTTTCCATTCACGTGAAGAAGGAGAAACAAAATGGCAACAGCAGCAAAGAAGACCGCGGCGAAGAAGCCGGCGGCAAAGAAGGCGGCAGCCGCCAAGGAAACCACCAAGAAGGTAGCCGCGCCCAAGGCCGCAGCCGCCAAGAAGACCGTGGCCAAGGCCGCCGCCAAGCCGGCAGCAGTGAAGAAGGCAGCCGCTCCGAAGGCAGCAGCGAAGAAGGTTGCAGCGCCGAAGGCAGCTGCAAAGAAGACCGCAGCGCCGAAGGCAGCCGCAGCGAAGAAGGTTGCAGCACCGAAGGCAGCAGCGAAGAAGACCGCAGCACCGAAGGCAGCCGCAGCGAAGAAGGTTGCAGCACCGAAGGCAGCAGCGAAGAAGGTTGCAGCACCGAAGGCAGCAGCGAAGAAGGTTGCAGCACCGAAGGCAGCAGCCAAGAAGGTCGCAGCACCGAAGGCAGCAGCGAAGAAGGTTGCAGCACCGAAGGCAGCAGCCAAGAAGGTTGCAGCACCGAAGGCAGCAGCCAAGAAGGTCGCAGCACCGAAGGCGGCAGCCAAGAAGGTTGCAGCGCCGAAGGCAGCCGCCAAGAAGGTTGCAGCACCGAAGGCAGCCGCCGCAAAGAAGGTTGCAGCACCGAAGGCCGCTCCCAAGGCAGCCGCCAAGAAGGTAGCCGCTCCGAAGGCCGCAGCGCCCAAGGCAGCTGCAGCACCGAAGGCAGCCGCCAAGAAGGCCGCCGCTCCGAAGAAGGCAGCCGCCAAGCCGGCAGCCGCAGCACCGGCCGCCAAGACCGTGCTGAACCCGGCCGCTGCATGGCCGTTCCCGACCGGCGCTGGCCGTCCGTAAGATCGGCGCGCGTCTAGTCTGATCCCCTCAGACTGAAGGCCGCTGTGTGGCATTGCGCCATGCAGCGGTTTTTTTTATGCCCGGCCGATCCGCTGCCACGGCGCTCACTCTGCGCCGGTGATGGCGGTTTGATGCGCTGGATTGCTCTGGCAATTCGTCGCAATGGCACAATATATGAAAGCTCGGGTATGCTCGCACGCGGCGCCCCGGTTTGTCTGCGCACTACGGCAGCGCGTGACGCAAGGTGCCGCTGGCGATTGCGCCGCCGCTGCTTGCCCTCTAGTATGTGCCCTGCCTCTCACTGATGGAGATCCCTGTGCTGCTTAGTATTTTCACGATGATCGTCAACGCCGTCGCCAGCATCCTGGCCGGTGTCATGCTGCTGCGTTTCTGGATGCAGGTGGTGCGCGTGCGTCCGCCGCAACCGGTGGGACAGTTCGTCTACCAGCTCTCGGACTGGCTGGTGCGTCCGCTGCGACGGGTGATGCCGGGCGGCGGTTACGACTGGGCCAGCCTGGTGGGGGCCTTCCTCATCGTGCTGCTGTCCATCATCGCCATCCTGGGCCTGCAGTCGGGCTTCGACTTCAAACTCATCTTCCTGGTAGCGCTGGAGCGCTTCTTTGAATGGATCTGTTATGGCTTCATGGCCACGCTGATCATCGAGGCCGTCTTCAGCTGGGTCAACCCGCACGCGCCGCTGGCGCCCTTCGTGGGCGCCCTGAACGATCCCCTGCTGCGTCCGCTGCGCCGAATCATCCCGCCGCTCGGAGGCGTCGATCTGTCCCCCCTGGTGCTGCTGATCCTGTTGCAGATCGCGGTGCGGGTGGTCAGCGGCCTGCTCTTCGGGATGTTCTGAGCGCACTGCCGGGGCTTCTCCCCACACGCAAAAAGAGCCGGACATCGTCCGGCTCTTTTGCTGTCTGCCTGCTCTTCTGCGGTCAGCGCTTCTGCCTGGCCGACCATTGCTCCAGCGCCTGCATGGTGTTCTCCACATGCTTCTCCGGATTCATGTCGGTGTACTCGTAGAGGATCGCATGGTCCGGCGTGATGACGTAGGAGGTGCGGCTGGCATAGCCGGTCACCTTGAGGAACTGGGCGTCATAAGCCTTCATGATCTTCTTGTCGACATCGGCAGCCACGGCGAACTTGCTGCGGCATTCACTGACGGAGAACTTGTTGAGGGTCTCGATATTGTCGCCCGACACGCCGATGACGGTTGCCCCCAGGGCCTTGTAGCGGTCCACGGCCTCGGCGAAGAGATGGGCTTCGATGGTGCAGCCGGAGGTGAAGGCGGCCGGGTAGAAGTACAGCACCACCGGACCTTTCTTGAGCGCCTCCGCGAGCGTGAAGGTCGAGACCTGTCCGCCCAGTGAACTCGGGGCCGAGAACTCGGGCGCCTTGTCCCCGGGTTTGAGTGCCGCCAGCGCGGCCTGCGAACACAGGGCCGCCCCCACCAGCAGGGAGGCACCGCACCAGCGGCGCAGGCGGGCGGCAGCACCGGCAGTCATGGCAAACGAGGAAGGGCTCAGCATGGTCGATCTCCTTGGTGGGTCATGCTGCCGGCCTCACGCAGTGTCGTGCCGGCAGGCAGGCACATCAGCCGAAACGATAACCGAAGGCCTGGTGGAAGCGCTCCTCGATCTCGGCCCTGGACGGTGCGTGGTTCTGCGGTCCCTGCGAAGCGATCTTGATGGAGCCCATCAGGCTGGCCAGGCGTCCCGTGGTTTCCCAGTCGTAGCCTTCGGTCAGGCCGAACAGCATGCCGGCGCGGAAGGCATCGCCGCAACCGGTCGGATCGGCGATCCGGTCGGCCGGTACACAGGGGATGGCATATTGCTTGCCGTCCACGAAGATGTCCGCACCCAGTTCACCGCGCGTGACCACCAGGGCCGTGACGCGCTCGGCGATCTGTGCCAGCGACAGTCCGGTGCGCGCGGTCAGCAGCTCGGCTTCGTAATCGTTGACGGCCACGTGGGTGGCCAGGTCGATGAAGTTCTTGAGGTCGTTGCCATCGAACATCGGCATGCCCTGGCCCGGATCGAAGATCAGCGGGATGTTCAGCTCGGCGGCCTGCTGGGCATGCTGCAGCATGCCGTCGCGGCCATCCGGGGCGACGATGGCGAACTTGACCGGGCCGGCATCGGCCACCTTGTTCTCGTGCGACCAGGTCATGGCACCGGGGTGGAAGGCGGTGATCTGGTTGCTGTCGGCATCGGTGGTGATGAAGCACTGGGCCGTGAAGGAAGACTCGATCTGGCGCACGCATTGCGTGGAGATGCCCAGCGCCGCAAAGCGCTCCATGTAGGGCGCGCTGTCCAGGCCAACAGTGGCCATCACGATGGGCTCACCGCCCAGCAGCTTGAGGTTGTAGGCGATGTTGCCGGCACAGCCGCCGAATTCGCGGCGCATGGTCGGCACCAGGAAAGAGACGTTGACCTTGTGCAACTGGTCGGCCAGCAGGGCTTCGGCGAAGCGGCCCTCGTACTGCATGATGTTGTCGTAAGCGAGGGAACCGCAGATCAGGGAGCTCATGGGGTGGTCGGGACTTGTGAGTGAATGATGCCGCATTGTAGAAGAAAAGCGGCGTGCAGTCCGAACCTGACGCAAGTCGTTTCGTGTTCAGGCAGGGCGGTGACGATCAGGGATAGAAGAGATAGATGCGATAGCCCGAGACCAGCGCATCCTTGAGCTCGAAGTTGATCCTGATCTGCTGTTCGCTCTCGGGGCCGATGCCGCTGTCGGCCTGGCCCGGGTCGGCCAGATAGTCACGCGGACGGAAGACGCGGCGCACCACGGCCTTCTCGTCGTCATTGTTGAGCGTGAGCTCGATATGCGGCCAGGCCTGGGCGCTGATACCGCGATTGCGCATCACCAGCGAGAGCGCATACACGTTCTGGTTGGGCGGCACCACCTGCAGTTCGTTGGATTCCAGCGAGAGCCGGTCGATCTCGGTGGGCAGGCCGACGGTGCAATGCAAGGCCACGCACATGCCGTTGAGCATGGGGCGCAGTTGCGGCACCGCCGCGGCCAGCGGATTGCGCCAGTAATAAAGCGATTGCAGCAGCAGCACCGGCACCATCACGCCGGCCAGCACCATCATCACCATCTTCATGACCTGGCTGATGCGCGCGCGGCGCTCAGCGCGCCTGACGAAGCCGGGCTCGGCGGCGGGCTCGTCGTCTTGCGCGTCGTCCTGTTCCTGCCCTGACGGTTCGTCAAGGGCGGAGAATGCCTCCTCGGACTGCGCCACCTCGTGCAACACGGGTTCATCATCGATGCGGAAGACGGCGGCCACCTCGGGCGGCGCGACAATCTCCTCGGCGTCGGCAGACGAGCGGCGCAGCAGGGCGCCGCTGTCCGGGGCTGGCTCGGGCGGTGTCGTCGGGCGGGCGGTCTGGTCATCCGCGGGGATCTCTGCGGCCGACGCGGCAGGCTTGAAGCTTGCTCCGAGGTCGGGAAGGTAGCCAGGGCTGGCGGGCGAGCGGAAGACCTTGGGCTCGGCGATGACCGGGATGGCCGCAGGCGCGGCCGCCAAGGCAGCGACGGGCGCAGTGGGCTGTGCAGCAGGAACGTTCACCTCTGGAACGGACGTCTGCGCGGCGGGCGCGACAGGAACCGGCTGCGCGGCAAGCGGCGCGCCAGATTGTTCATAGGGGCTGTTGGCGGGGCCACTGGGGGCTGCCGCCGGTGCGGGGGGCGATGGGGGCGGCGTGCTCATGCCGGCCTGGGCCTTGCTGCCCGGCGCCGGCTGGTAATGACCGTCGGCCACGCTGGCCTCGACCAGGAATTCGTTACCGTTGAAGACCTGGCGGCAGTTGCCGCAGCGGACCAGTCCGCCGCGCAGTTTGAGCTGGTCGCTGGCGACCCTGAAGATGGTCAGGCAGTGCGGACACTGGGTCGCCAGCGCCATGGATTACTCCGGCAGGCGGCCCGCCAGGGCCACCCAGCCTTCATGTTCAGCCCACACGGTCAGGGCGATGTAGGGAGCATAGGTGGCGATGACTTCCTGCGCCTGGCGATCCAGCACGCCCGACAGCACCAGCGAGCCACCGGCGCGCACGCGGCCAGCCAGCATCGGCGCCATCAGTTGCAGGGGACCGGCCAGGATGTTGGCCACCACCACGTCGAAGCGTTCCCCTTCCGGATGGGCTTCGGCGAAGGGTTCGGGCAGGTAATAAGCGGCGCTGCAATGATTGCGGGCGGTATTGTGCTGGGCCGACTCCAGCGCCTGCGGATCGATGTCCACCCCGATCACCTGGGGTACGCCGATCTTGGCGGCGACCAGCGCCAGGATGCCCGAGCCGCAGCCGTAGTCCAGCAGCGTGCGGGCTTGCGTGGCATTGGCTTCCAGCCACTCCATGCAAAGCCGCGTGGTCGGATGGCTGCCGGTGCCAAAGGCCAGGCCCGGATCCAGTTCCAGCACCAGGGCATCCGGATCGGCGGGGGCTTCGTGCCAGCTGGGCACGACCCAGATACGCTGGCCGATGTGGATGGGCTCGAACTGGGATTGCGTCAGGCGCACCCAGTCCTGCTCTTCCACGCTGCGGGTGGCAAAGGGCAGGGCATAGTCCAGGCCGATGGCCTTGGCCGCATCCATGACGATGGTGGCGTGGTCGGCATCCTTGCCGGCCAAGGCCACCACGCGGCTGCGA
Source organism: Herbaspirillum sp. C7C8 (assembly GCF_022627875.1). NCBI lineage: Bacteria > Pseudomonadati > Pseudomonadota > Betaproteobacteria > Burkholderiales > Oxalobacteraceae > Herbaspirillum > Herbaspirillum sp. C7C8. The sequence goes on along the minus strand of NZ_JABXGG010000004.1, from coordinate 117,610 downwards.
TCCCAGGCGGCCGTTTCCGGCTCCATGCCGGGTTCGCCGAAGAGCGGACGCTCGGCGTCCGTCCCTTCATCGGCATCTTCCACCGACACCGACAGGGCGCCAGAGTCCATCAGGGCGTCGGACAATGCCTCCGCCTGTTCGCGCGCCACTTCGATGACGATTTCTACCCAAGCCATGCTTGCCTCTACCTTTGCCTTTGCTCTTGCGTTGCGTTGTTGCTGATGTGCTGCGATTTACTTCTTGAGGGACTTGTCCGCTTCCGGCGCCGTCGGGCGTTCCGACAACTTATGTTCCAGATAATGGATATTGGTTCCGCCTTCGAAGAAACGCGCATCGACCATCAGTTCGCGGTGCAGCGGGATGTTGGTCGAAATGCCTTCCACCACCATTTCCGACAGCGCGATCTGCATGCGGCGGATGGCCTGTTCGCGGGTGGCGCCATAGGCGATCACCTTGCCGACCATGGAGTCATAGTTGGGCGGCACGAAATAACCTGAATAGGCATGCGAATCCACGCGGATGCCAGGACCACCCGGCACGTGCCACGCCGTGATGCGGCCCGGCGAGGGGATGAACTTGAACGGATCCTCGGCGTTGATGCGGCACTCGATGGCATGCCCCTTCAGTTCGATTTCGCGCTGGCGGTAACGCAGTTTTTCGCCGGCGGCAATGCGGATCTGTTCCTGCACGATGTCCACACCGGTGATCATCTCGGTCACCGGGTGTTCCACCTGCACGCGGGTGTTCATCTCGATGAAGTAGAACTCTTCATTTTCATACAGGAACTCGAAGGTACCAGCGCCACGATAGTTCATCTTGCGGCAGGCTTCGGCGCAGCGTTCGCCGATCTTCTCGATGATCTTGCGCGGGATGCCCGGTGCCGGAGCCTCCTCGATCACCTTCTGGTGGCGGCGCTGCATGGAGCAGTCGCGCTCGCCCAGCCAGATGGCCTGCTTGTGCTCGTCGGCCAGGATCTGGATTTCCACGTGGCGCGGATTTTCCAGATACTTCTCCATATAGACTTCCGGATTGCCGAAGGCGGCACCGGCTTCGGTCTTGGTCATGGTCACGGCATTGATCAGCGCGGCTTCGGTATGCACCACGCGCATGCCACGACCGCCGCCGCCGCCGGCAGCCTTGATGATGACCGGATAGCCGATCTTGCGGGCGATCTGGACGATTTCCTTGGGATTGTCCGGCAGTGCCCCTTCCGAACCCGGCACGCAGGGTACGCCGGCACGGATCATGGCCTGCTTGGCCGAGACCTTGTCGCCCATCATGCGGATGTTTTCCGCGCGCGGACCGATGAAGACGAAGCCGGACTGTTCCACGCGCTCGGCGAAATCGGCATTTTCCGACAGGAAGCCGTAGCCGGGGTGGATCGCCTGGGCGTCCGTGACTTCAGCGGCGCTGATGATGGCCGGCATGTTCAGGTAGGACAGTGTGGACGGGGCCGGGCCGATGCAGACCGACTCATCGGCCAGCTTCACGTACTTGGCCTCGCGGTCGGCCTCGGAGTGCACGACCACGGTCTTGATGCCCAGTTCGCGGCAGGCGCGCTGGATACGCAGGGCAATTTCGCCACGGTTGGCGATGAGGATTTTTTCAAACATAACAGGAATGAGGCGTCGCCAGGTTCAAGCGTTATAGGTTCCGGAGCCGGGCCGCGGCAGCCGTTGCTGCCAGGCCAGGGACTGCTGTGGCGGGAATCAGCCCAGCACGAACAGCGGTTGGCCGAACTCGACGGCCTGGCCGTTTTCCACCAGGATCTGCTTGACCACGCCACCCTTGTCGGCGTCGATTTCGTTGAGCAGCTTCATGGCTTCGATGATGCACAGGGTATCGCCTTCCTTGACTTCCTTGCCCACTTCGACGAAAGCCGGTGCGCCCGGTGCCGAGGAACGGTAGAAGGTGCCGACCATGGGCGACTTGACGATATGGCCTTCCGGCACGGCCGGGGCCGCCGGTGCGGCAGCGGGGGCCGCAGCAGGCGCGGCAGCGGCCACGGGGGCGGCGGCCGGCGCGTAGGCCTGCTGTTGCGGCACCATCACCACCTGGTTCTGGGCATTCGGGGAAGACTTGACGATGCGGACCTTGCTTTCACCTTCGGTGACTTCCAGCTCTTCGATGGCCGATTCAGCAACCAGGTCGATGAGCGTCTTGAGTTTTCGTAAATCCATTTGAATCCCTCGGAATGTAGATAAGTAGTGTTAACGAAGCGCCGGCGCTCTGTCGCGTCCGGCGGGTTCAGTCTGGGTCTTGCAGTACGTGAAGCGATCCGTTCGAAGCGGGGACAGCCCGCCGTCAGGATTGACGCAGCCAGTAGTCGACGGCCATGCGATAACCGTCCACCCCGAAGCCGCACAGGACTGCCCGGGCGATGCCGGACAGGTAGGAAAAATGCCGGAACTCCTCGCGCTGGTGCACATTGGAGATATGCAGTTCCACGAAGGGAATGGCCACGCCGGCCAGCGCATCGCGCAGGGCCACGCTGGTATGCGTGAGTCCGCCCGGGTTGATGATGATGCCATCGACCCCCTCCAGGCGCGCCTGGTGGATGCGGTCGATCAGGGCGCCTTCGTGATTGCTCTGGAAGCTCGCCAGGTGCGCCCCGGCGGCGCGGGCCTGTTCTTGTGCACGCTGTTCGATATCGGCCAGCGTGGTCGATCCGTAGACTTCCGGCTCCCGGGTTCCGAGCAGATTGAGGTTCGGACCATTGAGCAGGAGTAGCTGTTTTGCCATGGAGATTAAGCTCCGTTTGACGACGATGCGCGCATTTTGCCGTCAAATACCATCATTTGGCAAGAAAAACTTTCTTTTCACGGATTTGCGTTTGGCACGGCGGCCAGGTGGCCTCGCAGGTGACTCCAGGATCAGAGCTGTGCCAGGTCGGCGCGCAGTTCATCGAACTTGATGCGGCCCAGGTAGACCTTCTTGACGTTGCCGTCCTTGCCCACCAGAGCGGTGAACGGAAGACCGCCCGCCTGATTGCCGAATTGCCGCAGCAAATCGGTGGCGCCGGTTCCGGCAACGAAGAGAGGATAGCGGATTTGGTACTTTTGCGCAAACTTGGCGATATTTTCCTGACTATCGACGCCAATTCCGAGAATTTGCACCGGCGCGATTTCCTGCTGCAAGGCCGTCAGCTCCGGCATTTCTTCCACGCAGGGGCCGCACCAGGTGGCCCAGAAGTTCACGATCAGGGGCTTGCCCTTGTACTGCGCCAGCGACTGCGTCTGCCCGCTGGCATCCGGCATCGATTGTGACAGCAGCGTGTTGAGCGCCTGGGTCTCCGGCGAGACGGGCGGGTTGGTGCGATGGCTGACATAGACGCCAACGCCCACGCAAACGGCCGCAACTACGGCCAACAGGATGATATTTTTCAGCTTCGTCATGAGTCAGTCCTCGGAGGGGGCGTCGATCAGATTGGCCAGCGCAGCCGCATCGCCGCGCTCGGGGCGTTTGCCGGGCGCCGCACGGAGGCTGCCACGCAGATCGTCTTGGTCATACAGGGCCAGATGGGCCAGTTCGGGGTCGGCGCCGCGCTGGGGCAGCAGGAAGCTCAGGGTCTCCACGGCCTGGCCGGTGCGGAAGTGGCTGGTCTCCCCGACCTCGAAGTTCACATTCTTGTTCAGCAGGAAGATCTCGACATCCTTGGCACTGGGGGAGAACAGCTGCAAGTGGATGTCAGAATGTTCACCTGCCGTGCCATTCCACACCGCGCCGGTAATATAAGGATTGAACTGTTGCAGGTCCTGCATCAGTTGCAGGGCCACCTGGCGCAGGTGCAAGAGGCGCGCCGGTTGCGTGTCGGCAAAGAAGAGTTCGTTGTAGATGCGCACTTCTTCTTCGATCTGTTCGTTATCCGGCATGATCTCGCCGCGCACCTTCTGGTTGCCCAGGATCTGTCTGGCGGCCTTGCGCTTGGCGCTGCCGTAGTCGGCACCGTCTTCGGCGATCATGCGAGCGGCGGCCGCGGCGATTTCGGCGCGCAGCTGCTCGGTAGGGGAAGTGAATTCGAATTCAGACATGGCCGACATCATACTCGTTAGCGGGTGCACCCGCCGCCTCAGGTAAAATCGCGGGATTACACCCCAAGATTCGCTATGCACATACACATCCTCGGCATCTGCGGCACCTTCATGGGCGGCCTGGCCGTGCTGGCCAAAGAGGCTGGCCATACCGTGACCGGCTGCGACGCCAACGTCTATCCCCCCATGAGCACGCAACTGGAAGCCCAGGGCATCACCCTGACCCAGGGTTTCGAGCCGTCCCAGGTGGACATCCAGCCGGACCTGTTCGTGATCGGCAATGTCGTCTCGCGCGGCAACCCGCTGATGGAAGAGATCCTCAACCGCGGCCTGCCCTATGTGTCCGGGCCGCAATGGATGGGCGAGAACATCCTGCAGAACAAATGGGTCCTGTCGGTGGCCGGCACGCATGGCAAGACCACCACCTCGGCCATGCTGGCCTGGGTGCTGGAGCACGCAGGTTACCAGCCCGGCTTCCTGATCGGCGGGGTACCGATGAACTTCGGCATCTCGGCACGCCTGGGCAGCGATGGTCACGGTGGACCTTCACCCTTCTTCGTCATCGAGGCCGACGAGTATGACACCGCCTTCTTCGACAAGCGCAGCAAGTTCGTGCACTACCGCAGCCGCACCGCCGTGCTCAACAACCTGGAATACGATCATGCCGACATCTTCCCCGATCTGGCCGCCATCGAGACGCAATTCCACCATCTGGTACGTACCGTGCCCGGGATCGGCCGGGTCATCGTCAATGGCCGTGAAGCCGCGTTGCAGCGCGTGCTGGCGCGCGGCTGCTGGAGCGAACGTGAAGATTTTGGCGTGGCCGCAGGCCAGCCCGGCTGGTCGCTGCAGACCCACGACGATGGCCGTTTCGAGGTCTTCTTCGAAGGCCACTCACAGGGAACGGTGGACTGGACCCTGACCGGTGAACACAACCGCATGAATGCGCTGGCCGCCATTGCCGCCGCGCGTCACGTGGGCGTACCGGCGGCCCAGGCCATCGCGGCCCTGGGCGCGTTCCAGAGTGTCAAGCGGCGCATGGAGTTGCGCGGCAGCGCCAATGGCGTGGCCGTGTATGACGATTTCGCCCATCATCCGACCGCGATTGCCACCACCGTGGCCGGTCTGCGCAAGAAGGTCGGCGCGGCCCGCATCCTGGCGGTGCTGGAGCCGCGTTCCAACACCATGAAGCTGGGCACGATGAAAGAGGCCCTGCCGGGCAGCCTGGTGGATGCTGACCTGGTCTTCGGTTTCGGCGCCCGGTCCGGGCGCGATGCGCTGGGTTGGGATCTGGCCGAGGCGCTGGCGCCGCTGGGGCAGAAAGCCTCTGCCTTCGACGATCTGGATGCGCTGGTGCAAGCCGTCAAGGCCGCCGCGCAGCCGGGTGACCACGTGCTGGTGATGAGCAATGGCGGCTTCGGCGGTGTGCACCAGAAACTGCTGGACGCGCTGGCATGATCCTGTACCTGCACGGCTTTCGTTCCTCGCCGCAGTCCTTCAAGGCGCGTGTGATGGGGCAGCGCATGGCTGCGCTGGGATTGCAGGACCACTACGTCTGCCCGCAACTGCCGGCGTCACCGGCCGGCGCCATCGCCCTGGCCGGCGCGCTGGTGGCCGGCGTGGACCCGGCGCGGCTGACCGTGGTCGGCTCTTCCCTGGGCGGCTATTACGCCACCTGGCTGGCCGAGCATACCGGCTGCCGGGCGGTGCTGGTCAACCCGGCGGTCAAGCCGCCGCGCGACCTGGAATCCTATGTCGGCGTGAGCACGCAGTATCACTCCGACGAGCCCTTCGAATTCAAGCGCGAGTACATCGCCGAGCTGCTGGCCCTGGCCGTACCGGCGATCACCCGTCCCCAGCGATATTTCCTGCTGGCGGCCACCGGCGACGAAGTGCTGGACTGGCGCGAGATGGTGGCCCATTACCCCGGTGCCCGCCAGACCGTCATCGAGGGCAGCGATCACGGCATGGCCGAGTTTGCTGACCATCTCGACGAGGTGCTGGCCTTCTGCGGTGTGGATGTGTCCGGCAAGGCGGTGCGTTGATGCCGCATGCCGTGCGCAAGGCGCGCTGGATGGCGCATCCGCAGGCATTGGCGGGGCTGTTGGCCGCCGATGGCGAGCTGATGCGGCGCACCCGGTCCTGGTTGGCGGACCCGGGTTCCATGACCCTGAAACTCAGGAAACGGACAGAAAGCTTCAGTGTGCGCCTGCTGCGTCAGCGTCCGGGCCGCATCCTGGCCGATGAGCATGAAGCCTTGTGCATATCGCCCCGCAGCCGCGTGGTGGAGCGCGATGTGATCCTGCTGGGTGACGGGCAGCCGCTGGTGTTCGGGCACACGATCCTGTCCACCGGCTCGGTCAAGTCCGACTGGCCTTTTTTCAGCAAGCTGGGTACCACCCCGCTGGGCGCCAACTTGTTCTTTGATCCGCTGGTCGGGCGCAGTCCCATCCAGTATGCTCGGCTGTGCGCCGGCCATCCGCTGATGCGTCGCATTGCGCAGGCCCTGCCCGAGACCGAATTGCCGACCACCTTGCTCGCGCGCCGCTCCCTGTTTACCCGGCGCGGCGGCGTACTGATGGTCACCGATGTTTTCCTGCCGGCCCTGGAAGTGCTGATGCGTCCTCGGCCGGCCCACGTAGCGATTGAAAAGCGATAGAAGCAGATGAATTTATTGTTCGAAGAATCCGGCGACTTCAAGGCCGGCTCCATCATGACCCAGCAGGGCGAGTCCTACCAGGTCGAGATGGCCTCCGGCAAGCGCGCCAAGGTCAAGTCGCGCGATGCACTGCTGCAATTCGCTGCCCCTTCCCCGGCCGAGCTGATGCAGCAGGCCCAGGCCATCGCCGAGGAAGTCGACCTGGATTTCCTCTGGGAAGTGGCCGGCGAAGAAGAGTTCGGCTTCACCGATCTGGCCGCCGAGTACTTTGGTCATGCCCCGCTGCCGCCGGAAGCGGCCGGCTTGCTGCTGTGCCTGCATCGCGCGCCGATCTATTTCTACAAGAAGGGGCGTGGCCGCTACAAGGCCGCCCCGCAAGCCTCGTTGCAGGCCGCGCTGGCCGGGCTGGAAAAGAAGAAGCAGCAACTGGCCGCACAAGCCGTGTATGTGGAAGAACTCAAGGCGCACAAGCTACCCGAAGCTTTCCGCCCCATCGCCCTGCAACTGCTCTTCAAGCCGGACAAGAACGGCATCGAATTCAAGGCCCTGGACGCCGCCGCCAAGGAATTGCAGACCACCCCGCAACGCCTGATGCTGGCCGCCGGTGGGGTGGCCTCGCCCAAGGATCTGCATTACGCGCGCTTCCTCTACGAATTCTTCCCGCGTGGCACCGGTTTTCCGGCCATCGAGATTCCCCCCGCTACCACCGATCTGCCACTGGCTGACGTGCAGGCTTTCTCCATCGATGACGTGACCACTACCGAAATCGATGACGCGCTGTCGGTCACCCGCCTGCCGGATGGCAAGCTGCGCGTGGGCATCCACATTGCCGCCCCCGGCCTGGCCATCAAGCGCGGCGACGCCATCGATGCGCTTGCGCGCGCGCGCATGTCCACCGTCTACATGCCGGGCGAAAAGATCACCATGCTGCCCGACGACCTGGTGGCCGCCTATACGCTCGATGCCGGCGCCGCCCGTCCGGCCTTGTCGCTGTACGCCACGCTGGATGCGGCCAACTGGGAAGTGCTGGCCACCGAGACCCGCGCCGAGCGGGTGCCGATCGCCGCCAACCTGCGCCACAACGACCTCGACGAGCTGGTCACCGAGGAAGCCCTGGCCGAAAATCGTGGCGAGTATCCGCACAAGGACGAGATCGCCCTGCTGTGGCAGTGGGTGCAGTTGCTGGAACAGGGGCGCATGGCCAAGCGCGAGAGTTTCGGGCTGCGTCCGGAACAGAACAACCGCGTCGACTTCAACTTCTACGTCGAGAACGATGTGGTGAGCATCGTGCGCCGTCGCCGTGGCGCGCCGCTCGACAAGATCGTGGCCGAGCTGATGATCTTTGCCAACAGCACCTGGGGCAAGCTCATGGCCGATCATGGCGTCCCCGGCATCTACCGCGCGCAAGGCGGCGGGGCAGGCGGCTGGGCGGCCAAGATGCAGGTGCGCATGGTCACGCACGCTGCGCCTCACCAGGGGCTGGGTGTGGACCAATATGCGTGGAGCACATCGCCCCTGCGCCGCTATACCGACCTGGTCAACCAGTGGCAGATCCTGGCCTGCATCGAACATGGCGTGACCGCGCCGCTGGTGGCGCCCTTCAAGCCGCGTGATGCCGATCTGTTCGCCATCGTCTCGGGCTTCGATGCGGCGTATTCCGGTTATGCCGATTTCCAGTCCACCATGGAACGCTACTGGTGTCTGCGCTGGCTGGCCCAGGAAAATGCCCGTACCGTGGAAGCGGTGGTGTTGAAGGATGAAATCCTGCGCCTGGTCGAGATTCCGCTGGTGCTGCGCATGCCCGGCCTGCCGCAGCTGGCGCGCGGCCTGCAGGTCAAGCTGGACCTGCTGCGCTGGGATGAAGTCGACCTGACCGTGGAAGCGCGCCTGCTGGAGGTGCCGACCGCCGCCGCCCAGACCCTGGACAACGATCTGGGCGAAGACGACGAGGAGTTGCTCGAAGGCATGGCCGCCATGGGCGGCGAAGCGCAGGACGAAGACGCTGCCGCCGAACCCGATCCGGCGCAGGAGGATGAGCCCGATCACCTGGCCGACGCGGGCGAAAACCCGTCCGCCCAGGCGGCCCAATGACGCGGTGCTGGCGTAGAATTGGCGCTGTGAATATCGTCGTTGCTCCCCATCTGCTGTGAATCTGTTTGCCCAACACCGTCTGCTGAGCCTGGCGCTCGGAATTTCGCTGCTGGTGCATGGCCTGCTGCTGGCCGTGCACTTCGCCGCGCCCGACGCCTTCCGCTTCAAACCGTCGGACCCGGAACTGGAAGTCATCCTGGTCAACGCCAAGCATGACAAGAAGCCGGTCAACGCCCAGGCGCTGGCGCAGGCCAATCTGGATGGCGGCGGCAATGCCGAGAAGGGCCGTGCCAGGTCGCCGCTGCCGGACATGCAGCACGTGCAGAGCGGTGACAGCGTCAAGGCCGCGCAGCGCAAGGTGGCCGAACTGGAACAGGAGCAGCGCAAGATGCTGGCCCAGTTGCGGGAGGCAAGGCAGCACGTGGCCAGCGCCGAGCAGCACAAGCCGGTGGCCGCGCCCCAGCCCGAGGCGCGCGACCTGACCGAGACCGCCCGGGCCATGGCGCGCATGGAAGCGGAACTGGCCAGGGACATCGAGCAATACAACAAGCGTCCGAAGAAGACACAGATCACGCCCAGCACCCGTGAAGTCGGCTATGCCCGCTACTTCAAGGCCCTGCAGGACAAGATAGAAAAGGTCGGCACCCTGAACTTCCCGACCCGCGACGGCAAGAAGCTCTACGGTGAATTGCTGGTGGTGATCCCGGTCTTCCAGGATGGCAGCATCTACGAGCGCGATGGCGGCGTGCTGGTGCGCACCAGTTCCGGCAATGCCGCACTGGACCAGGCGGCAGTGGCCATCGTGCGGCGTTCGGCACCGTTTGGCCGCTTTCCGGACAACATGCGTACCAACGGCAAGGATGACGTGTGGGAAGTCATCGTGACCTTCCGTTTCACCCGCGACGAGGGTGTGCAGGCACAGCTGGGTGCCGGCTGATATCGTCGGCGACGCAGCCGACCGGGGCCGCAGTCTCCAATACCCGCCCATGCCGGCCAAGAAGAGCGAACAACATACAACGAGGGAGCAGGTCCATCACCATGGATGAATACGTCGTCATCGGCAATCCGATTGCCCACAGCAAGTCGCCCGAGATCCATGCGCAGTTCGCTGCCCAGACCGGCCAGTCGCTGCACTACGAGCGCCTGCTGGCGCCGCTGCACGGTTTCACGGTGGCGGTGCAGGTGTTCCGGCGGCGCGGCGGGCGCGGCGCCAACGTCACCGTACCCTTCAAGCTGGAGGCACATGCCCTGGCCGATCAATTGACCGAGCGCGCGCGCCTGGCGGGGGCGGTCAATACCCTCAAGTTCGAGGGCGGACGCATCCTCGGGGACAACACCGATGGTGCCGGCCTGGTCACCGACATCATGGTCAATGCCGGCCAGGCCCTGGCAGGGCGTCGTGTGCTCTTGCTGGGCGCCGGGGGAGCCTCGCGCGGGGCCTTGCTGCCCCTGCTGCAGCAGCGACCGGCGCAGCTGGTGATCGTCAACCGCACCCAATCAAGGGCCGACGAGCTGGCGCAGCAGTTTGCCGAATACGGGCCCATCACCAGTGCCGCCTATGCCGAACTGGAGGGCGTGTTCGATGTCATCATCAATGCCACCTCGGCCAGCCTGTCCGATGACCTGCCGCCGCTGCCGGTGTCGGTCTATGGTGGCGAGACCCTGGCCTACGACATGATGTATGGTCGCCAGCCCACGGTATTCATGCAGAGCGCACAGCAACATGGTGCCAGTGTGCGCGATGGCCTGGGCATGCTGGTCGAGCAGGCAGCCGAAGCCTTCCAGCTCTGGCGCGGCGTGCGACCGGCCACCGCCGAGGTGTTTGCCAGCCTGCGCCAGCAGTTGTCGCAATGAGGGCAGGATAGTCCTCTGCTCCTGTAGAAGACTGCAGGACCACAGGACTGCTGGATTGCAGCTCTGCATGACCCTGCCATGACACAATTTCCCGGATCGACGCAACACGGCAACAGAACAACAACAGGCACATGAAATCGCTACGCAAGCTGCTCTTCTGGATCATCGTCCTGCCCATTGCACTGGTATTGCTGCTGCAGATGTACTTCTTCGTGCAGATCTGGTGGTGGAAGGATCACAATCCCGAGTCCACCAGTTTCATGCGCCAGCAATTGTCGCTGCTGCGCGAGAAGGATCCGAAAGCCCAGTTGCAATTGCGCTGGGTGCCTTACGCGCGCATCTCCAACAATCTCAAGCGCGCCATCATCGCTTCCGAGGACTCCAATTTCTCCGAGCATGACGGTATCGACTGGGACGCCTTGCAACGGGCCTACGAAAAGAATGAGAAGAAAGGCCGCGTGGTGGCCGGTGGGTCGACCATCACCCAGCAGCTGGCCAAGAACCTGTTCCTCTCGGGCGAGCGCAGCTACCTGCGCAAGGGCCAGGAATTCATCATCACCTACATGCTGGAATTCCTGCTGGACAAGCAGCGCATCTTCGAGATCTACCTCAACGTGGTGGAATGGGGCAACGGTGTCTTCGGCGCCGAGGCGGCGGCCCAGCATTACTATCACATCAGTGCCGCCAGTCTCGGCCCGGAGCAGGCTGCGCGGCTGGCGGTGATGTTGCCGCGTCCGCGCTATTACGACCGCAATCGCGGCTCCGGCTACCTGGCGGTGCGTACCAGCCTGATCCTGCGTCGCATGAATGCGGCCACGCTGCCGCCTGCGCACAAGTGAAGTGATCGCGCTGCTGCCGCAGCCAGATGACCGCCGTATGACAGTGCGCCCTGGCGAGCACGGCCGTGTCGTCGGCGCTGGATTGGCGCTTGCCTGGCGCGGGGCTTGAACGTACACTTGCGCACGTTTCGCGCCTGTCGCCACGGGCTGCCCGCACTTCACCCGCGTTCCACCGAGCGAGAACCCATGATCAATGTATTCGTGTTGCAAAACGGACGGCTGAGTCAGGTCAACATCGACAGCCGCACCGACCTGGAACAGGCCGCGCCGGTCTGGGTGGACCTGACCGAACCCAATGACGAAGAGCGCGCCTGGGTCAAGAGCATCTATGGCGTGACCCTGCCCGACGAGGATGAATTCAGCGACATCGAAGCCTCGGCCCGTTACTTCGAGGCCGAGAACGGCGACCTGCATCTGCGCACCGACTTCCTCTTCGAAGGGGATGATGATTCGTCCTCCACCATGACGGTGGCTTTTATCCTGGCGCGCAACATCCTCTTCTCGGTGCACGCCGAAGACCTGCCGGTGTTCCGCCTGGTGCGCATGCGCGCGCGCTCGCGGCCCGGTTCCATCGGCGACTATCGCGACGTGCTGCTCGATCTCTACGAGACCGATGCCGAATACTCCGCCGATGCCCTCGAAGGCATCTACCAGAAGCTCGAAGCGGTCAGTACCAGCGTGTTGAAGAAAAGCCTCTCCGACCAGGCCGCCGCCGATGTGCTCAACACCATCGCCCACGAAGAAGACTTGAACGGCCGCATCCGCCGCAACATGATGGATACGCGCCGCGCGGTCAGCTTCCTGATGCGCGGGCGTCTGCTGAGTTCGGAGCAGTTCGAGGATGCGCGTCAGATCCTGCGCGACATCGAATCCCTGGATGGTCACACCGCCTTCCTCTTCGACAAGATCAACTTCCTGATGGATGCCACGGTCGGCTTCATCAACATCAACCAGAACAAGATCATCAAGATCTTCTCGGTGGCCTCGGTGGCCTTCCTGCCCCCCACGCTGATTGCCAGCATCTACGGCATGAACTTCCGGGTCATGCCCGAACTCGACTGGGTGGTCGGTTATCCCCTGGCCATCCTTCTGATGGTGGGGTCGGCCATTGCGCCGTTCTGGTATTTCCGTCGGCGCGGCTGGCTCAATTGACTGTCTGCTGACGGCGACGTCCTCATTCTTCCGACACGCATTGCCGGGCTTCTCCGATTCCGCGCGCGCACCAGGCGCGGCACACTGTGCACACTATCCATCGCATTGCCGCACAGGAGAATCGCATGTCCATCCGTCATCATTATGTTTCGCTGGCCGTGGTCAGCGCCAGTTTCGCCGGCCTGCTGATCGGCTGCGCCAGTCCGCAGCAAGCGCCTTACGGCGCTGCGCCCACCTCGCAGAACTATGAACGGGTGGCAGCCTATTCCGGTACCGGCGTGGTGGAAGCCATCGAAGTCACCCACAAGGAAAGCAGCGGCGTGGCCGGTGCAGTGGTGGGCGGCGTGGCGGGTGGTTTGCTGGGCAACGCGGTAGGTGGCGGCACCGGCCGTGTGCTGGCGACCGTAGCCGGTGCAGCCGGTGGCGCATATGCGGGTAACCAGGTCCAACGCAACAGCGCTGCAGCTCATCCGGTCTACAACATCCGCGTGCGCATGAGTGACGGTTCCTTGCAGACCTTTGCGCAGGAAGACAATACCGACTTCCGCGTGGGCGACCGCGTGCGACTGGATAACGGTCGTATCAGCCGTTACTAATTGCAAATTGCAAATTGCGATTTTTATTTTGATACCGAACTGATCGGTATCGAAATAAAATGAAAAATGAAAAATAGAATAAATAATAAAACGAAGCCGTCCGATGCTGCACCGGACGGCTTCGTCGTTTCTGCGATATCGGTTCAGGCCGGGTAGAGCGCACCCAGTACCCGCAAGCCGCGCGCGCCGGTCACTGCCGGCAGATTGCCCGGCAGTCGCAGGTCGAAGCGGCGCGCCAGCCAGGCGAAAGCCAGCGCTTCCACATGTTGCGGGGCCACGCCCAGTACTGCCGTCGACTGCACGATCGCACGGTCCTGCAACTGCTGCTGCAACAAGCGCATCAGCAGGGCATTCTCGGCGCCGCCTCCGCAGACATAGACCTGTCGGGCCGCAGGCGCATGGGCCAGGATGGCCTCGGCAATGGTGCTGGCGGTGAGCATGGCCAGGGTGGCCTGCACATCTTCCGGGGCGAGCGCTGCGCCGGTGCGCAGCAGCGCTGCCTGCAGCCAGTCCAGGTGGAACAGGTCGCGTCCGGAACTCTTGGGCGGTGCTGCGCGGAAGAAGGCTTCGTCGCGCAATTGCGCCAGCAGTCCCGCATGGACCTGGCCGGAGGCACCCCAGTGACCATTGGCGTCGTAGGGGCGTTGCTGGTGCAGATGGATCCAGCCATCCATGAGCGCATTGCCGGGACCGGTATCGAAACCGTAAGCCCCTTCTTCATCGGCCGGCAGGATGCTGATGTTGGCGATACCGCCGATGTTGACCACTACCCGCGACTGGGTCGCATCACCGAAGAGGGCGCGATGGAAGGCTGGTACCAGCGGTGCGCCCTGGCCACCGGCGGCGACGTCGCGGCTGCGGAAATCGGCGACCACATCGATGGCGCACAGTTCGGCCAGCAGGGCGGCATTGTTGCTCTGGCGCGTGAACCCCAGTTCGGGACGATGGCGGATGGTCTGTCCATGCACCCCCACCATGCGCACATCGGCTGCCGACTTGCCGGCCTGCAGCAGCAGTTGCGCCACGCAGTCGGCGTAATGCACTGCCAGCGCATTGGCGGCCAGGGCTTCGCGCTCGATCTCGTTGGGGCCGGTGGCTTGCAGGGCCATCAGGTCGGCGCGCAGATGTGCGGGGAAGGGTACGTAGGCTGCTGCCAGCGTGGCCGACACGGCCTGGCCGTCGAAGGCGGCCAGCACGCCATCGACACCGTCGAGACTGGTGCCGGACATCAGGCCGATATACAACTGGGAAGAATCGTTCATGGCGGGCAAGGGCAGAAAAAGAAAAGGGCGGCCGCTGATTCTACAGCGCCGCCCCGGCAGGGGATATCGGACAGCCCCGGCTTATTTGATGGTCGCCAGCTTCACATCGGGCGCACCCGGCACACGCAGCATGGCCATACGGTGCTGCATGTCGGCTGCCACGCTACGGAAACGCTGCAATTGTGGTCCGGTCAGGGCCTGGGTGTTGGGCACGTCCACCGACAGCGGATTGCGCGGCTGGTTGTTGACGCGGAACTCGTAATGCAGGTGCGGGCCGGTGGCCCAGCCGGTCATGCCGACGAAGCCGATCACGTCATTCTGGCTGACCTTCATGCCCTTCTTGATGTTGGGCGCGAAACGGCTCATGTGACCGTAGGCGGTGGAGTAACCGCCCCAGTGCTTGATGACGACGATGTTGCCGTAGCCATTCTGCTGGCCGACGAAATCGATCACACCGTCGGCTGCGGCATGGATGGGGGTGCCGGTCGGCGCGGCAAAGTCCACGCCGGTGTGCTGCTTCCACTTGCCGAGGATGGGATGCAGGCGCATCGAGAAACCGGAAGAGATACGCGTGAAGGCCAGGGGCGACTTCAGGAAGGCTTTTTTCAGCGACTTGCCATCGAAGGCATAGTAGCCGCCCCCGCCGGTCTTGCTGGCCGGGTCGCTGAACCAGACGGCCTGGTAGCGGTTGCCGGCATTGTCGAATTCACCGGCCAGCACGCGGCCGGTGCGCACCAGGTCACCGTTCTGGTAGTAGGTCTCGTAGACCACGTTGAAACGGTCGCCACGGCGCAGGTCGGAGGCGAAGTTGATGTTGGTGGCGAACATGTCCACCAGCTGCATCGCGATGGCGTCCGGGATCTGGGCCGCATCGGTGGCGGCGAAGAGCGAAGAGAAGATGATGCCGGCGCGCATTTCCACGCGGCGCTCCAGCACGGCGGGCTGGGCTTGGGCGGTGAGCTTGCCGTCGTGGCGCGAGATCACCAGGTTCTTGGGGGTATCGCTGCCGTCGTCCAGGGTGGCGGAGAGCTTGACGAGCTCGCCGTTGTCATCGGTCTGTGCCACCACGCGCTTGCCGGGACGCAACTGCATCACCGTGCGCGCCAGGGTATCGGACTTGATGAAGGCGGTGGCCTCGTCGTCATCCACGCCCAGACGGTTGAGCAGGGTGGCCAGGGTGTCGCCGCTGCGGACCTTCTCTTCGTTGACGTAATACTGCGAGCGTTCTTCCAGCGCGCTGATCTGCTGTTGCAGATTGGGCAGGGCCAGTTCCTTGGAGATCGGGTTGACCGGGGCATCGCGCAGGTCCGGCTCGGCCGGGGCGAAACCGGCGGCACCGATGGTGAAGGCGGCCAGGAACAGGGCGCTGGCGCCAATGATGCGGGTCTTGGGCGAGGAGGCGGCGACTTTGTGGTGGCAGGACTGCAACACGGAGAAGCACAGGGACGAGAGGTGCTTGAGTTTATCTTGTGGGAACATGCAAACCGAATACGTTAAAATCTGGCGTTTCCGTGGCGGATGGCGGGTATGGCTGCAATGCGGCGTTTCCTGTCCCCCACCGTGTTGCGCCCGCGAAACATCGCCTACGGGTCGATACGCTTTTTCTGCTGCTGAGCTTCTGAGGCCGCGTCCTGGCGCTGGGCAGAAAAAACGAAAGTCGGAATTATAGCAACACGGTTTAGCGGTCCTGTCCTACAAAAGCCTATTTTTTAGTTATATCGATGAACGCCGATCAGTCCACCTCCGCTGCTGCTTCTGCTGCCACGTCTGCAGCCCCTTCCCGCCTGCCCCTCACCGACAAGGTGCAGGAGGCGCTGGCCATTACCAAGCGCGGCATCGATGAGCTGCTCATCGAAAGCGAATTCGCGCAAAAGCTGGCGCGTTCCGAGCAAAGCGGCCAGCCGCTGCGCATCAAGCTGGGTCTGGATCCGACTGCGCCCGACCTGCACCTGGGGCACACCGTGGTGTTGAACAAGATGCGCCAGCTGCAGAACCTGGGCCACCAGGTGATCTTCCTGATCGGTGACTTCACCTCCATGATCGGCGACCCGTCCGGTCGCAACGCCACCCGTCCGCCGCTGTCGCGCGAGCAGATCGAGGTCAACGCCAAGACCTATTTCGCCCAGGCCAGTCTCGTGCTGGATCCGAGCAAGACCGAGATCCGCTACAACTCCGAATGGTGCGACGCCCTGGGTAGCCGCGGCATGATCCAGCTGGCTTCGCGTTACACCGTGGCGCGCATGATGGAGCGTGATGACTTCACCAAGCGCTTCAAGGAAGGTACGCCGATTTCGGTGCATGAATTCCTCTACCCGTTGATGCAGGGTTATGACTCGGTGGCCCTGAAGTCCGACCTGGAACTGGGCGGCACCGACCAGAAATTCAACCTGCTGGTGGGCCGCGAGCTGCAGAAGGATTTCGGCCAGGAGCCCCAGTGCATCCTGACCATGCCGCTCCTGGAAGGCCTGGACGGCGTGGAAAAGATGTCCAAGTCCAAGGGCAACTACATCGGCATCACCGAACCGGCCAACACCATGTTCGCCAAGGTGATGAGCATTTCCGACGTGATGATGTGGCGCTACTACGAGCTGCTGTCTTTCCGTTCCATGGCCGAGATCGCCGGCTTCAAGGCTGATGTCGAAGCCGGCAAGAATCCGCGTGACATCAAGGTGGCCCTGGCCCAGGAAATCGTGGCCCGCTTCCACTCGCAGCAGGCCGCCGAAGATGCGCTGGCCGACTTTGTCAATCGTTCCAAGGGCGGCATCCCGGACGATATCCCGGAAGTCTCGCTGTCGGGCGCACCGCTGGGCATCGGCCAGTTGTTGAAGCAGGCCAACCTGTGCGCCTCCACCTCGGAGGCGCTGCGCATGGTGGAGCAGGGCGGTGTGCGTATCGACGGCACCGTCATCAGCGACAAGGGTTTGAAGGTCGAGGCCGGCCAGTGCGTGGTGCAAGTGGGCAAGCGCAAGTTTGCCCGCGTCACCCTGGCGTAAGCTGGAGCGCGCATGATCGCTCTCTTGCAGCGGGTCAGCCAGGCCGCGGTGGTGGTGGATGGCCAGACGCTGGGCAGCATCGGCACCGGGCTCATGGTGCTGGTCTGCGCCGAGCGCCACGACACCCCGGCCGAAGCTGACGCCCTCCTGAAGAAGCTGCTGGCCTATCGCGTCTTCAGCGACGAGGCCGGCAAGATGAATCGCAGTGTGGCCGATGTGCAAGGCGGCTTGCTGCTGATCCCGCAATTCACGCTGGCGGCCGATACCAATTCAGGCACGCGCCCCTCCTTCACGCCTGCTGCGGCGCCGGAACTCGGGCGGCAGCTGTTCGATCACTTCGTGGCGCAGGCGCGCGTGCGGCATGGTCAGGAGCGGGTCGGAACAGGGCGCTTCGGAGCCGATATGAAGGTATCGCTCACCAACGACGGTCCGGTGACCTTCTGGCTGCAGGTCAAGCCCAAGGCCCCGACTGCCGATATGAACCTTGCTCAATAAATCCAGGCCCGGCATTGAAGCCGGGCGGCGCGTCCCCAAATGGATCCGTAATGCGTGTTGAATGTGGCCTTACTTTTAGGAGGTGATATGAAATTCTGGAGCGATTCTTTCAAGGACGGTGCCAACATCCCCGGCGAATTCGCCTTTGCGGTGATGGATCCCAAGACACACGTGGCGTTGTCTTCCAATCGCAATCCGCACTTCGCGTGGAGTGATCTGCCTGCCGGCACCAAGTCGCTGGCGCTGGTGGTGCACGATCCTGACGTGCCTTCGCGCGGCGACGACGTGAACCAGGAAGGCAAGACCGTGCCGCTGGAGCTGCCGCGCGTTGATTTCTATCACTGGACGCTGGTCGACATTCCTGCCAATGTCAGCCAGATCAAGGCCGGCCAGTTCAGCAACGGCGTGACCGCCCGTGGCAAGCCGGGGCCGGCGGTGCTGGGCGAGGTCATGCCGGGGGCGCGCCAGGGTATCAACGACTACACCGGCTGGTTCGCCGGGGACGGCGACATGCGCGGTGACTACTTCGGCTATGACGGCCCCTGCCCGCCGTGGAACGATGCGCTGGTGCACCGCTACATCTTCACCCTCTATGCACTGGACGTGGAACAGTTGCCGGTAGCCGGCAACCTGGAAGGATCGGTGGTCCTGACCGCATTGCGTGATCACGTGCTGGAGCAGGCTTCGATCACCGGCCTGTACACCCTCAACCCCAACGCGGTCCCGCGCAGCTGAACTGAAGCATGACCGAGATCCTGCTGATCCGCCACGGCGAAACCGACTGGAACGTGGACAAGCGCCTGCAAGGGCATATCGACATCGGCTTGAATGAGGCCGGCCAGCGTCAGGTGCTGGCGCTGGGCGAGGCGCTGGCGGGGGAGGGCATCGATGCCGTCTTCGCCAGCGACCTGCAGCGTGCGCGCGATACCGCCCAGGCCGTGGCGGGGGTGGCGGGATTGGCGGTGCAGATCGATGCCGGTCTGCGCGAACGCTGCTATGGCGCCTTCGAGGGGCTGCGCCATACCGAGATCGAGGTGCGCTATCCCGAGGCTTATCGCCAGTGGAAGGCTCGCGAACCAGACTTTCGTTATCCCGCGGGTGAGCGCATCGCCGAGACCATGCGCGAGTTCTATGAACGTTCTGTCGCGGCGGTGCAGCGCGTGCTGGCCTCGGGCCGCTATCGCAAGGTGGCCATCGTCACGCATGGCGGCGTGCTGGAGTGCGTGCATCACTGGGCCAGCCAGACTTGCTTCGCCCAGCCGCGCACCTTCGACATCTTCAATGCCAGCGTGAACCGCCTGCACTGGGACGGCGAACGCGCCCACATCCGCTCCTGGGGCGAGATCGGGCATCTCCAGCGGGAGACGCTGGATGAGGTGGATCGTTGAGCTGCACTGTTGCCGGGAGGTATCTTTCCGGTCGTTTGATCTTGGCGGTTTGTTGGTTTTCCTGTCCGCTGATACGTGACATTGGCATTTCGCCAACAGTCCCTCCTGCCCAATAAATAATCAGCCCCAAAGATGTAACCGCGCCCGATTCTTGTTGGGCGAGGCTGGCAATCGCGCTAAAATAGCGCCCTTCCTCGAACCTCCCCCTGATCCACGTCGTGAACATTGGGCCCTATTCCCTGCGCAACAACGTGTTCGTCGCCCCCATGGCGGGTGTGACCGACCGTCCGTTCCGTCAGCTGTGCAAGCAGCTGGGGGCAGGGTATGCCGTGTCCGAAATGGCGGCGTCCGATCCGCGGCTGTGGCAGAGCGAGAAGACCTCGCGTCGCATCAACCACGATGGCGAGATGGAACCCAAGGCGGTGCAGATCGCCGGGGCCGATCCGGTCATGCTGGCCGATTGCGCCAAGTACAACGTTGAGCGCGGTGCCCAGATCATCGACATCAACATGGGCTGCCCGGTCAAGAAGGTCTGCAACAGCTGGTGCGGTTCGGCGCTGCTGCAGGACGAGGACCTGGTGGCGCGCATCCTGGACGCGGTGGTGTCGGCGGTGGACGTGCCGGTGACGCTGAAATTCCGCACCGGCTGGGACCGCGCCAACAAGAACGCCCTCAAGATCGCCGCCCGCGCCGAAGCCGCCGGTATCGCCATGCTGACCCTGCACGGCCGCACCCGGGCCGACGGCTACAGCGGTGAAGCCGAGTACGACACCATCGCGGCCGTGAAGGCCGCCGTGACGATCCCGGTGGTGGCCAATGGCGACATCACCACCCCCGAGAAGGCGCGCGAGGTCCTGCGCATCACCGGGGCCGATGCCGTCATGGTTGGTCGCGCCGCCCAGGGACGCCCCTGGATCTTCCGCGAGATCGATCACTTCCTGCGTACCGGCGAACACCTGCCGGCGCCGCTGGTGACCGAAGTGGCGCACCTGATGGAGGAGCACCTGCAAGCCCACTACGCCTTCTACGGCGACTACCTGGGCGTGCGCACGGCACGCAAGCACATCGGCTGGTATGTGCGCGACCTGCCGGGCGGTGAGACTTTCCGCCGCAGCATGAACCGCATCGAAGACTGCGGCCAGCAGTTGCAGGCAGTACGGCAATTCTTTGCCGACCAGACCGTGCATGGCGATCGCCTGCAATACGGACTGGCCGACGAGGTGCCGCTGGCCGCCTGAAGCAACACGGCAGGACAGCACCACGGAACAGGGTATCGGATGCGCCGGCGCGAGCGGCAACGGCGGGCGCAATTGATCAACAACACGGCATCGCCACGCACGATCGCGCCCAGGGGAAATGGCGCATTCAAGCCTGCGAGGCGGCGCCGACAAGAACAGAAGCAACAAAGCAATGAGCAAAGAAAGTATCGAGGATGTCGTCAAGAAGAGCCTGGAAAAATATTTCCGGGATCTGGGTGAACAGCTACCGACCAATGTCTACGACATGGTGCTGGCCACGGTCGAAAAACCGGTCTTCGAGACCGTGATGGCGCGCGCCGAGGGCAACCAGTCCCAGGCCGCCGAGATCCTCGGCATCAACCGCAACACGCTGCGCAAGAAGCTGCAGCAACACGGCCTGCTGTAGCCGTCACCGACCATGCCGGCGCCGCATCGGGGGCGTCGGGATGGGGTGCGGATGCCGCTTCCTTCCACGGTTTTTCAGGTTTCCTTTTCCTTACCAGTCTTGCCTACCATGATCAAACAAGCACTCATTTCCGTATCCGACAAGGCAGGCGTGCTCGACTTTGCGCGCGCGCTGTCTGCCATGGGCGTCAACATCCTGTCCACCGGCGGCACCGCCAAGCTGCTGGCCGACAATGGCGTGCCGGTCACCGAGGTGGCCGACTACACCGGTTTCCCGGAAATGCTGGATGGCCGCGTGAAGACGCTGCATCCCAAGGTCCATGGCGGCATCCTGGCCCGTCGCGATTTCCCCGAGCACGTCGCCGCCCTGGAACAGCACGGCATCCCCACCATCGACATGGTGGTGGTGAACCTGTACCCGTTCCAGCAGACCGTGGCCAAGGACGAGTGCTCGCTGGAAGACGCGATCGAGAACATCGACATCGGCGGCCCGGCCATGCTGCGTTCTTCGGCCAAGAACCACAAGGACGTCATCGTCATCTGCGATCCGACCGACTATGAAGGCGTGCTGGCCGAGCTCAAGTCCGGCGGCGACCTGCCCTACGAAAAGCGTTTCGCGCTGGCCAAGAAGGTCTTCGCCCACACCGCGCAATACGACGGCGCCATCACCAATTACTTCACCTCGCTGGGTGAAGACAAGCAGCACAGCACGCGCAGCGCCTACCCAGCCACCCTGAATCTTCACTTCGAGAAGGTCCAGGACATGCGCTACGGAGAGAACCCGCACCAGAGCGCCGCCTTCTATCGCGACATCAAGAAGGTCGATGGCGCCCTGGCCAACTACACCCAGTTGCAAGGCAAGGAACTGTCCTTCAACAACATCGCCGACGCCGATGCTGCCTGGGAATGCGTCAAGAGCTTCGACCCGGCCACGGAAGCTGCCTGCGTCATCATCAAGCACGCCAACCCCTGCGGCGTGGCCATCGGCGCCAACCCGCTGGAAGCCTACAGCAAGGCCCTGCAGACCGACCCGACCTCGGCCTTCGGCGGCATCATCGCCTTCAACCGCGAAGTGGACGCCGCAGCGGCCGAAGCCGTGGCCAAGCAATTCCTGGAAGTGCTGATCGCCCCGTCCTTCACGGCCGAGGCCAGGCAGATCTTCGCGGCCAAGCAGAACGTGCGCCTGCTGGAAATCCCCCTGGGCACGGGCCTGAACGGCTATGACTTCAAGCGCGTCGGCGGTGGCCTGCTGGTGCAGTCGCCGGACGCCAAGAACGTCCTGCTGGCCGATGTGAAGGTGGTCAGCAAGAAGCAGCCGACCCAGCAGCAATTGCAGGACCTGATGTTCGCCTGGCGCGTGGCCAAGTTCGTCAAGTCCAATGCCATCGTGTTCTGCGGCAATGGCATGACCCTGGGTGTCGGCGCCGGCCAGATGAGCCGTATCGATTCGGCCCGCATCGCTTCCATCAAGGCGCAGAATGCCGGCCTGACCCTGGCCGGTTCGGCCGTGGCCTCGGATGCCTTCTTCCCGTTCCGCGATGGCCTGGACGTGGTGGTTGATGCCGGCGCAACCTGCGTCATCCATCCGGGCGGCTCCATGCGCGACCAGGAAGTCATCGATGCCGCCAATGAGCGCGATGTCGTCATGCTGCTGACCGGCACCCGTCACTTCCGTCACTGATTGCGGCTTGCTGCAAAAACGACGCCCGGCTTCATGCCGGGCGTTTTTGTTGGTGCCGCGTGCGCCGTGCCAGGCCGGTTTCAACTGTCCTCGGTGATGAATCCTTCATGCAGGGCAATTCGCGTCATGGCTGCTTCAAAACGCTGGCGTGATTCCGAGGTCAGCTGTTGCAGGTATTGATGCAATTGCGCGTCAGCCACGTTGCGGTTGGCACACTGGGCGCTGTAGCGCTCGAACTGCGACAGCTGCATCAGCAATTCGGCCACGTGGCGCGGGCATTCACAGGCCACCGTGGTGGACTGGTTGGCGAAGGCGATCAGTTGGTTGTCATCCCAGCGGCGCGGTGGCAGGGACTTGTCCTCGCCTGAGGCATCACGCCCCGGTGAAGACAGCGCCGCCAGGCCGCGCAACCATTGCAGGATCACCACATCCGGCTGGGGCGCGCGCAGCAGGCTGATGCCGACCGCCGCCAGGGTCTCGCACACGGCCTCGCTGGCAAAACCGTACAGTACCGCCATCGGCAGCCCGCTCAGGGCCGGCGCCGAACTCTCCAGCGCGCCCAGCCAGCCGGCGTGCAATTGCGGCTCATGCAGCAGCAGGGCATCGACTTCCTCCCGCTTCAAGGCCATGGCCGCCTGCTCGATGCTTTCGAACGGGCCCAGCAATTGCAGCGGCCGCCCCAGGCGTTGCAGCAGACCCGGTTTGTCCAGGCGCTGCGCCAGGGTAGAGCCGATCACGGCCAGCCGCCACTGGCCCTGCGCTGCCTCCGGCGGCGTGGGGCGCGCGGCGTGCAGTTCGGCGTGGGTGGCGGCGACCTGCTGGAGCTGATCCATGTCCAGCCCCGCCAGACTGCCGATGGCGTGACCCAGTTCAGTCAACTGCCGGATCAGCGCCAGACGCCGTACGTCGGCTTCCGAATACAGTCGCTGACCGCTGGGGGAGAGCTTGCCCTGGGTCAGGGCATAGCGGCGCTCCCACACCCGCAGTGTGGCGACCGGCATGCGCAGCATGCGGGCCACCGCGCCCGTGCGGCGCAAGGCTTCACCGGCGGGTTTGTCCGCGGCCGCGGCAGGGGACGTGGCGGGCGTGGTCGAATTGGCAAGGCTCATGGCTTCCTCCTATGAATCATATTTGACACAGATTATAAATGCTAAATCTGCGTCATGAGTCAAGTGTGACGCATTTATTCGGTACAATTCTGCGTCATGAAACCCAAAAGCCAGATCAGCGGACATCGCGGCAACAAGGCGCACTTGCCCAGCAAGCCCTGCGCCGTGTGCGGCCTGCCCATGACCTGGCGGCGCGCCTGGGCGAAGAACTGGGGGGAGGTCCGATACTGTTCCCAAGCCTGTCGCCGCAAGCGCGTCCATCCTGGTCTTTGAGGAGTCGAGCCATGTACCGCAAACATCAATTCGACCTGATCCTGGATATGCCTTCCCCGGAAGACTGTCCCGCTGCTTCCCCCGCCCCCGTAGACCGGCTGGCCCAGCCCCTGGCCTTGCTGCCCTTGCTGCCGACCCTGGCCGCCGCGCGCGAACGCATTGCCGCCGTGCGACCGGGGGCTTACGCACGCACCCGCAACAGTCTGGACGGTGCCGTGACCGGGCTGTCGCCCTATCTCACGCACGGCCTGGTCAGTCTGCGCGAGGTCTTGGCCGGGGTATGCCGCCGACAGGCGCTGGATGTGCAGCACAAGTTCGTCTACGAGCTGGGCTGGCGCGCCTTCTATCGCTACGTGTGGGCGCGGCGCGGGGCGCGCATCTTCGATTCGCTGCACGCCGGGCCACTGCCGGAGTCGGCTTACGCCCGAGAGCTGCCAGCCGACATCCGCGAAGCCGCCACCGGCCTGCCCGTCATCGACCAGGCCGTGCGCACCCTGTATGCCACCGGGACCCTGCACAATCACGCGCGCATGTGGCTGGCCAGCTACGTGGTGCATCTGCGCAAGGTCCATTGGCGCGCCGGTGCAGACTGGATGGTCGGCCATCTGCTGGATGGCGACCTGGCCAGCAATCACCTGAGCTGGCAGTGGGTGGCCGGTACCGGCAGTCACAAGCCCTATCTTTTCAATGCCGAGAACGTGGCCAAATACGCACCGTCCGAATGGCACAGCCCGGGTACGGTGGTAGATACCTCCTATGAAGCTTTAGGCGAAATTGCTCTCCATCCCGACCCGGTGGCGGCCGAACCGGCCCAGCGCATGCGGGAGCGCTGCAAGGAGCCGGCACTGCTGTCAATGCCACCTGAATATTTGGGCAGTATTGCGCCCGAGCCTGACGCCGTAGCCGGACGGGATGTCTGGCTGGTTCATCCATGGAGCCTGGGCGAGTTGCCCGCCGATCTGTCGCCCGATACGGTAGTGGTCGGTCTTTATCTCTCGGACTTCCATCTGCTGTGGCCCTGGGACCAGCGTCGCTGGGCCTTCGTGGGAGCGCGCATGCGTGAGCTCACGCCGCTGTGCTGGCATGGCGATGCCGCCACCGTCGGGCGCGCGCTCAAGGCGGCGCGCAGCGTGCGTTGCCTGGCCGATCCGCATCTTGCGCCCTGGCTGCCGCTGTGGGCGCAATGTGTGGCGCCGCCGGACCTGTTCCCGGTGGTGGACAAGCCCAGTGACCTGTTCACGCAATGGTGGCGCCGCAGTACCCAAGGTCTGCAGACGGCTGCCGAGCTGCTGGCGCGCACCGAGCGCAGGGAGCGGCGCGATGGCTGATGCCGATCCCAAGCCACGGGACGAACTGACCGTGCTCTACGATGGCGCCTGTCCGCTGTGCCGACGCGAGATCAGCCTCTACCAGCGTGGTGCGCAGGAGGCTCCCCTGCGCTTTTGCGATATCAGCCGTACCGACGTGTCCCCGACCGATCTTCCGGCAGGGTTCAAGCGCGCGCAGCTACTGGCGCGCTTTCATGTGCGTCGAAGCGATGGTGTGGTCTTCAGCGGTGCCGAGGCCTTCGTCCAGTTGTGGGCGAGCTTGCCGGGCTGGCGCTGGCTGGCCGGGCTGGCGCGCCTGCCCGGCATGTTGTGGCTGATGGAACGCAGCTATCGCGCTTTCCTGCAGGTACGCCCGGCCGTGCAGCGGCTGGTGGTGCGCCTGGAGCGCCGCCGCGAAAGAGGCTGACGTGGCTGTCGGCCTGGTCTGGTTCAAGCGCGACCTGCGCTTGCGCGATCATGCGGCGCTGGCCGAGGCTGCGCAGTGCGAGCGCGCCTTCGCGGTCTTCATCATCGAGCCCGCGTGGTTGCAGAGTGTTGAATGTGATCCGCGCCATGTGGATTTCCTGCTGCGTTCGCTGGCGCCCTTGCAGCGGGAATTGCAGCGGTGCGGACTGCCGCTGCTGGTGCGGGTGGGCGAGGCGGTGCAGGTGCTGGAGTCCTTGCGCCGTGCATGGAGTGTCACCCATCTGTTCAGCCATGAAGAAACCGGCCCGGCGTGGAGCTATGCGCGCGATATCTCGGTCAATCGCTGGTGCCGTATCCAGGGCGTGCAATGGCTGGAGTGGCCGCAGACCGGCGTGGTGCGGCGCCTGCGCAGCCGCGATGGCTGGGCTGCGCGCTGGGTGCGGCGCATGGAGGCGCCGCAGGTGGGCAATCCTGTCGGCTTGCGCGCGCCAGCGGGCATGCAGCCGGACCGTCTGCCGACGCTGACCGAACTGGGTTTGCCCGAAGTCCGTCTGCAACCGCCTGCCGGCGAGGCGGCAGCGTGGGATACGCTGCGCGCCTTCCTCGGCGGCGGCGGGCGAGATTACCGGCGCGGCATGTCCAGTCCGCTGACCGCACCCGACGCCTGCAGCCGACTCAGCGCGCATCTGGCCTTCGGTACCATTTCCATGCGCAGCGTGCATCAGGCCACCGAGCTGGCCATCGAGCACACCGCCGACCGCGAGCTGGCCTACGGCCTGCGCGGCTTCTCCAGCCGCCTGCGCTGGCATTGCCACTTCATGCAGAAGCTGGAAGACCAGCCTGATATCGAATGGCGCAACGTCGCGCGTTCGCTGGATGGCTTGCGCCCCGGTGATGGCGGTCCGTGGGGCGTGGAGGCGCAGGGGCGTTTCGATGCCTGGTGCGAAGGCCGAACCGGTTATCCCATGATCGACGCCTGCATGCGCCAGCTGTGCGCCACCGGCTGGCTCAACTTCCGCATGCGCGCCATGCTTGTCAGCTTCGCCGCCTACCACCTTTGGTTGCACTGGCGTGCGCCGGGGCTGTTCCTGGCGCGGCAGTTCCTGGATTTCGAACCGGGCATCCACTGGAGCCAGATGCAGATGCAGTCCGGCACCACCGGCATCAACACGCTGCGCATTTATTCACCGGCCAAGCAGGCGCGCGATCATGATCCGCTGGGCGAGTACGTGCGGCGCTGGGTGCCGGAATTCGGCACGGCGGCTTATCCCGATCCCATCGTGGATGAGAAGACGGCGCTCAAGCACGCCAAGGACGCCCTCTACGGCCAGCGCAGCAGCAGTACTGCGCGGGCGGAAGCCGACGCCATCCAGGACAGGCACGGTTCGCGCAAGAGCGGCCTGCCGTCGACCGCCCGGCGCCCGCCACGCCAGAAAATGCCGGATCCGGGGCAGGGCGTCTTGTTCTGACGCGAGATGCCCGCCTGATCGGTTAGACTGGCGGGCATGAAAATCCTCGGTATCGACCCTGGCTTGCGCACCACCGGTTTCGGGGTCATCCACAAGCAGGGCAACACGCTCTCCTATATCGCATCCGGCACCATCAAGACCCCGGACGGCGACCTGCCTTCACGCCTGAAGGTGATCCTGGCCAGTGTTGGCGAAGTGGTGAGGTCCTATGCGCCGGACTGCGCCGCCATCGAAAAAGTGTTCGTCAACGTCAATCCGCAATCTACCTTGCTGCTGGGGCAGGCGCGCGGCGCGGCCATTTGCGCGCTGGTGGCCGCCGACCTGGCAGTCGCTGAATATACGGCCCTGCAGGTCAAGCAAGCCGTAGCCGGCCATGGACGCGCCCAGAAAGCGCAGGTGCAGGAGATGGTGGCGCGGCTGCTGAAGCTGCCCGGCCTGCCGGGTACCGATGCCGCCGATGCGCTGGGCGTGGCGATCTGCCATGCGCATGGGGGAGGGGTCCTGTCGGACCTTGGCGCGCTGGCCCCGGCGCTGGCGCGCAAGGGCATCCGCATGCGCGGCGGGCGTCTGGTCGGTTAGGCTTGCTTTTTGAAGAGGGACAGCACGCGCTGCACCAGCTTCACGACTACCAGCACCACTGCACCGGCGACTATGCCGAAGACGGCATTCAAGACCGCCGGAGTGATCGCCCCGAGGGCCGGCCCGACTACCGCGATACCCTTCACGGCGTGCGCCGCCGCCTCGATGGCGTGATGCGCGAAGGGCAGGCCATGCGTCAGGATGCCGCCGCCGACCATGAACATGGCAATCGTGCCGATCACCGACAGGCTGCGCATCATCTTCGGTGCGGCCGCCAGGACGGCCCGTCCGATACCGGCCTTGAAGCGTCCCCAGGCGCTCGCGCCTGCGTGCTGCACCAGGTACAGGCCACCGTCATCGAGTTTGACGATACCGGCCACCAGCCCATACACGCCCGCCGTCATGATCAGTGCGATGCCCACCAGCACCGTGATCTGCTGCTGTAGCGGTGCACCGGCGACCGTGCCCAGTGTGATGGCGATGATCTCGGCTGAAAGGATGAAGTCGGTGCGCACGGCATCCTTGATCTTTTCCTGCTCGTAGACCAGCGGGTCGATGTCGTCGTCGGTCCTGGCGGCGACTTCATGATGTTCGTCATCATGCGGAAGATACTTGTGGGCCAGCTTCTCGAAGCCTTCGAAACAGAGGAAGGCACCGCCCAGCATCAGCAGCGGCGTCACCGCCCAGGGGATGAAGGCGCTGATGGCCAGCGCCGCCGGTACCAGGATGGCCTTGTTCTTCAACGAACCCTTGGCGACCGCCCAGACCACCGGCAGCTCCCGCTCGGCGCGTACGCCCGCGACCTGCTGGGCGTTGAGGGCCAGGTCGTCGCCCAGCACGCCAGCCGTCTTCTTGGCGGCCACCTTGGTCATCAGGGAAACGTCATCGAGCACGGTGGCGATGTCGTCAATCAATGCGAAGAAGGCGCTACCGGCCATGTTTTTCCTTTGTCTTCATCTGAGGGGAGGAGGCTTGGATACTGTTTATCCGAACAGTGCTGTATCATCGCGGGATTATCACAGAAGCTGCCTCCCACGCACATCCCTGACGCCATGATCGGTCGCCTCTCCGGAATTCTTCTAGAAAAAGTCCCCCCGAACCTGCTGGTCGACTGCCAGGGCGTCGGTTACGAAGTGGCCGTGCCCATGAGCACCTACTACAACCTGCCTGGCTTGGGCGAGAAGGTCACGCTGCTGACCCACCTGGCCATCCGCGAGGATGCGCACATCCTGTTCGGGTTTGGGACCGCCGAAGAACGCAATACGTTCAAGGAGCTCATCAAGATTTCCGGCGTGGGCGCGCGCACGGCGCTGTCCATCCTTTCCGGCATGTCGGTGGCCGACTTGGCCCAGGCCGTGACCCTGCAGGAAGCCGGCCGCCTGACCCGGGTGCCCGGCATCGGCAAGAAGACCGCCGAACGATTGCTGCTGGAACTGAAAGGCAAGCTCGGCGCCGATCTGGGCGCGGTGGCCGGCGTGGTCCACAGCGATGCCTCGGCCGACATCCTCAACGCCTTGCTGGCACTGGGCTATTCGGACAAGGAAGCGGCCCTGGCCATGAAGCAGGTGCCCAAGGACAGCAGCGTCTCGGACGGCATCAAGCTGGCCCTGAAGGCGCTCTCCAAGGGCTGATGCACAGGCAAAAGGCAGACAAGGATCAGAGCATGAGCATCCAGACCGACGATTTCTCCGAACAGCGCATCATCTCCGCCACTCCGGCTTCGGCCAACGAGGAAGCCATCGAGCGCGCCCTGCGGCCCAAGCAGCTGGACGAATACGTCGGCCAGGAAAAGGTGCGTGCCCAGCTCGAAATCTTCATCTCGGCCGCCCGCAAGCGCGGCGAGCCGCTCGACCACACCCTGCTGTTCGGCCCGCCCGGCCTGGGCAAGACCACCATGGCCCACATCATCGCCCGCGAAATGGGCGTGAACCTGCGCCAGACCTCAGGCCCCGTGCTGGAGCGCGCCGGCGACCTGGCCGCGCTGCTCACCAATCTCGAAGCCAATGACGTGCTCTTCATCGACGAGATCCACCGCATGTCGCCGGTGGTGGAGGAAATCCTCTACCCGGCACTGGAGGATTATCAGATCGACATCATGATCGGCGAAGGCCCGGCCGCCCGTTCGGTGCGCCTGGACCTGCAGCCTTTCACGCTGGTGGGTGCTACCACCCGTGCGGGCATGCTGACCAATCCGCTGCGTGACCGCTTCGGTATCGTCGCCCGGCTGGAGTTCTATACCCCGCCCGAGCTGGCCCGCATCGTGACCCGCAGCGCCGGCTTGCTCAACGCCCCCATCGTCGAGGAAGGCGCGCTGGAAATCGCCCGCCGCAGCCGTGGTACGCCGCGTATCGCCAACCGCCTGCTGCGCCGCGTGCGCGACTATGCCGAGGTCAAGGGCGAAGGCCGCATCACCCGCGAAATGGCCGATGCCGCCCTGGTGATGCTGGACGTGGACCCGGTCGGGTTCGACCTGATGGACCGCAAGCTGCTGGAGGCGGTGCTGTTCAAGTTCGGCGGCGGCCCGGTCGGGCTGGACAACCTGGCGGCCGCCATCGGTGAGGAACGCGACACCATCGAAGACGTGCTGGAACCCTACCTGATCCAGCAGGGCTACCTGCAGCGCACCCCGCGCGGGCGCATCGCTACCGGCGCGGCTTACCAGCACTTCGGCGTGACCGCACCGCAAACCGGTCCGAATGGTGAGCTCTGGGGCGGCTGAGCTCGGCCATTCTCAAGCTGGACAGGACTGTTGCAGCCAATGGAAAACAGCATGACGCGCAGCAGCACGATCTGATGAAATTTTTGTCAGATCTCGTATAAAAGCGAGTTTTTGCTTGTGCAAAAATTAATCGTCATCGACAATGGATAGCTATTCACTATCTTTCGATGTGAGCCCTCCATGCTAATGTCGAGCCAAGCCCTTCGATACGCGCATCAGCTGCTGGATGCCCGCGCCCAGTCCCGGATCATCCCGCGCATTTCCGAGTCCGAACCCTTGTCGGTGGAAGACGCCTACGAAATCGCCCACAACATCCGCAATATCCGTGTCGCCCAGGGCGAGCAGCCCATAGGCCGCAAGATCGGTTTCGTGGTGCGCAAGAACTGGGAGCGCTACGGCATCATCGATGAAGCGCGTATTCCGACCTGGGCGCCGATGTATGACGCCACGGTACGCTTTGCCGAAGACAACCACGGTGCGCAGTCGCTGACCGGTGCGGTGCAGCCGCGCATCGAACCGGAGATCGTCTTCAAGCTCGGCAAGACCCCGGCACCGGGGGCCTCGCTCATCGAGCTGGCCGATTGCCTGGAGTGGATGGCGCATGGTTTCGAGATTGTGGTCTGTCCCTTCCCCAACTGGGAATTCACGGTAGCCGATTCGATTGCCGCCTTCGGCCTGCATGGCACGCTCATCGTGGGCGAGCCGCATGTGCTGTCCTCGGCGACCAGGCACCACCTGCCGCAGATCCTGGCCAGCGCCAGCGTCTCCCTGTCCTGCAACACGGAATCGTCCAGCGTGCTGCGCGCCGCCGGTTTCTGCAATGACGAGATGGATAGTCCCCTGCATGCCCTGTGGCACCTGCACCAGCTGTTGCAGAAGCAGAGCCGCTTCCGCCAGTTGCAGGCCGGCGAGATCATCACGACCGGCACCTGGACCGACGCCTGTCCCATCGAGCCGGGCCAGACCTGGACCACGGCCTTCTCGGGCGTGACCCTGCCGGGCCTCACCGTTTCCTTCGTCTGAACCGGGCGACGCCGCGCTGATGGCCATCTGGGTCGATGCCGACGCCTGTCCGGGCGTCATCAAGGACATGCTGTTCCGGGTGGCCGACCGCACCACGATCATCGTGACGCTGGTGGCCAACCGGCCATTGCGTACGCCTCCTTCGCGCTATATCAAATCCATGGTGGTCCCTGCCGGTTTCGATGTGGCCGACAAGGAAATCGCCCGCCAGGTGGAGCCCGGCGACCTGGTCATCACCGCCGATATCCCGCTGGCCGCCGATGTGGTGGCCAAGGGAGCGCTGGCGCTCAATCCGCGCGGCGAGCTCTATACGGCCCAGAACATCGGCCATCACCTCAGCACCCGCAATTTCATGGAAGAGCTGCGCAGCAGCGGCGTCGAGACCGGCGGCCCGGCCGCCTTCAGCGCCAGCGACGGTCGCGCCTTCGCCCGCGAGCTGGACCGTTACGTGCTCAAAGCTTCACGTCCGGCCTGAGTGCAACGGCCTTACTGCTCCCGCAGCCAGGTCTGGGTGCGGCCCAGTATCGGCATACCGACATAACCGCGCACATTGAGCTTTTGCCCGTCATCGACCACTGACAACTTGCTCTTGTAGACCTTGCCATTGGCCGGATCGATGATCTGGCCGCCGTTGTACTCGTCGCCATCCTTTTTCAGGCCCGACAGGATGGTCATGCCGATGACCGGCTGGTCCTTCAGCTCGCCCTCGCACTTCTGGCAGACCGGGTTCTGGTCTTCATCTGGTGCACGGAAGAGCTTTTCGATCTTGCCGCTCAGTTCACCGTTGCTTTCGCTGATGCGGATGAGCGCTTTGGGCTTGCCGGTGGCGTCATCGATGCTCTTCCACAAGCCCACCGGCGAGCCATCGGCCCAGGCGGCTGCACTGGAAAGCAGGGTGGCGGCCAGCAGCGATAGCGTGGCCAGGCGGGAAGGGGAGGAAATACGGTTCATGCTTGTCTCCTGTTATCAAGTCGAATGCCATAAAAAAGCACGGTTGTTCTAATTTATTCGATCCAGTCTAGACAAGCCCGCCGCGCAAGGCAAGCACAAAAAACAAAAGCCGCCGCCCCGTGAGGGACGACGGCTTCATCAAGAAACAGGCCGGCTTACTTCAGCTTGGCCAGCTGTTCCTTCACCTTTTCCAGCGTAGCGCTGAAGTTGGCGACGCGTTCCTTCTCCTGCGCCACCACCGCCTCTGGCGCACGGGCCACGAAGCTTTCGTTGGACAGCTTGCCGTTGGCCTTGGCGATCTCGCCGGTCAGGCGGGTGACTTCCTTGCCCAGGCGTTCGCGCTCGGCGGCCACGTCGATTTCCACCTTCAGCATCAGCTTGACTTCGCCGACGATGGCCACCGGTGCCGGCGACTCGGGCAGTTGCGCCACTACCGTGGCTTCCGACAGGCGCACCAGGCCTTGCAGATAAGGCAGGAAGGATTCCACTGCCGACGCATCGGCGGCTTCCACGATCAGCGGCACGCGCAGGGAAGGCGCCAGTTGCATCTCGCCGCGCAGGTTGCGGCAGGCATCGGTGTAGGCCTTGAACTGGGCAACCCAGGCTTCGGCATCGGTATCGATCTTCTCCAGGTCGGGATGCGGATAGGCCTGGCGCATGATGGAATCGCCGGCCGGATCAGGCTTGCGATCGGTCAGCGGGGCCACGCTTTGCCACAGCTGTTCGGTGATGAAGGGCAGCACCGGATGGGCCAGGCGCAGCACGCTTTCCAGCACGCGCAGGAGGGTGCGGCGGGTGGCGCGCTGTTGTGCTTCATTGCCGCTCTGGATCTGGGCCTTGGCCATTTCCAGGTACCAGTCGCAGTACTCATCCCAGACGAACTTGTAGATGGCGGTGGCGATGTTGTCGAAGCGGTAGTCGGCAAAGCCCTTTTCAACCTCTGCTTCGGTACGTTGCAGCAGCGATACGATCCAGCGGTCAGCCTTGGAGAATTGCAGCTTCTCCTTGTCGCAGACACCCTTCTCGTGGCCGTCGAAACCGCAGTCCTGGCCTTCGGTATTCATCAGCACGAAGCGGGTGGCGTTCCACAGCTTGTTGCAGAAGTTGCGATAGCCTTCGCAGCGGTTCAGGTCGAAGTTGATGTTGCGGCCCAGGGTCGCCAGCGAGGCGAAGGTGAAGCGCAGCGCATCGGTGCCGAAGGCCGGGATGCCATCGGCAAATTCCTTGCGGGTGGCCTTCTCGATGCTGGCCGCCTGCTTGGGATTCATCAGGCCGACCGTACGCTTGGCCACCAGCTCGTCCACGCCGATGCCATCGATCAGGTCGATCGGGTCCAGTGTGTTGCCCTTGGACTTGGACATCTTCTGGCCCGAGGCATCGCGCACCAGGCCGTGGACGTAGACGGTATCGAAAGGCACCTTGCCGGTGAAGTGCGTGGTCATCATGACCATGCGCGCCACCCAGAAGAAGATGATGTCAAAGCCCGTCACCAGCACCGAGGAGGGCAGGAACAGCTTGTAGTCCGGCGTTTCTTCCGGCCAGCCCAGGGTGGAGAAGGGCACCAGCGCCGAGGAGAACCAGGTGTCGAGCACGTCTTCATCGCGCTTGACGGCCTTGCCGCCGGCTTGCTTCTTCGCTTCTTCTTCGGTGCGGGCAACGTAGATGCCGCCGTCCTCGTCGTACCAGGCCGGGATCTGATGGCCCCACCACAGTTGGCGCGAGATGCACCAGTCCTGGATGTTGTTGAGCCACTGGTTGTAGGTGTTGGTCCAGTTCTCGGGCACGAACTTGATCTCGCCCGAGGAGACTTTTTCCAGCGCCGTTTCGGCAATCGACTTGCCGGGGAAGAAGGTCCCTTCCGGTGCCGGCTTGCTCATGGCCACGAACCATTGGTCGGTCAGCATCGGCTCGATCACTACGCCCGTACGGTCGCCACGCGGCACCATCAGCTTGTGCGGCTTGACCAGTTCCAAGAGGCCCAGCGCGTCGAGGTCGGCCACGATCTGCTTGCGCGCCTCGAAGCGGTCCAGGCCCTGGTACTTCTCGGGCGAATTCTCGTTGATGGTGGCCTTCAGGGTGAAGACGCTGATCATTTCCAGGTTGTGGCGTGCGCCGACCTGGTAGTCGTTGAAGTCGTGCGCCGGGGTGATCTTCACGCAGCCGGTGCCGAATTCCTTGTCGACGTATTCATCCTTGATGATGGGGATCTCGCGGCCCACCAGCGGCAGCTTGATCATCTTGCCCACCAGCGCGGCGTAGCGTTCGTCAGTCGGGTCCACCGCCACGGCGACGTCGCCCAGCATGGTTTCCGGACGGGTGGTAGCCACCACGATATGGCCGCTGCCATCGGCCAGCGGGTACTTGATGTGCCACATGGAGCCGTCTTCTTCCTCCGACACCACTTCCAGGTCGGAGACGGCGGTGCCCAGCACCGGGTCCCAGTTCACCAGGCGTTTGCCACGGTAGATCAGGCCTTGCTCGTAGAGGCGCACGAAGACTTCGGTGACGGCCTTGGACATCTTCGGGTCCATCGTGAAGTATTCACGGGCCCAGTCGGTGGAGGCGCCCATGCGGCGCATCTGGCCGGTGATGGTGGAGCCGGATTTTTCCTTCCACTCCCACACCTTCTCGACGAATTTTTCACGGCCCAGGTCGTGGCGCGAGACCTTCTGCGCATCCAGCTGGCGTTCCACCACGATCTGGGTGGCGATGCCGGCGTGGTCGGTACCGGGGATCCAGGCGGTGTTGTAGCCGCGCATGCGGTGGTAGCGCGTCAGGCCATCCATGATGGTCTGGTTGAACGCGTGACCCATGTGCAGGGTGCCGGTCACATTGGGCGGCGGCAGCTGGATGGAAAACGAGGGCTTCTCCGCGTCGGTGGTGGCGGCGAAGTAACCGCGCTTTTCCCATTCCTCGCGCCAGAATTTCTCAATCTCGGCGGGCTCGAACGACTTGGCTAATTCCATGATTTGACGTGTGTTTTTGCGAAACCCAACATTATAAGGGACGGATAGTACAAAGCCCCAAAACGTCGCCGCGAGCCGGCGAAGAATTCCGGTACCAGCGGTGTTTGCAAACGAATGCTGCTATGATCTGACCTGTCTGGTCAGATTGGAGGTATTCATGCGTACATGGCAAATACAAGAAGCCAAGGCTCAGTTTTCGGAACTGGTGCGGGATACGGAGCGCTCGGGTCCGCAGGAAATCACCTGGCACGGTCGCTCAGTAGCGGTGGTCATGTCGAAAGCCGACTATGAGCGGCTCAGCGGCGCAAATTTGACCTTGGTGGAATTTATGCGGCGTTCGCCGCTTTACGATGCAGATGATGTTGAATTCGAGCGTGATACCAGCCTGACGAGGGAGGTTGACCTTTGAGTTATCTGCTCGACACCAATGTCCTGTCGGAACTGCGTCGCCGTGAGCCCAATCCCCGGGTCGTGGAATGGTTTGCGCGCAGACCTCCGGCAACCTTGTACCTGAGCGTCCTCACCATGGGCGAAATACGAAAAGGTGCCGATAACAAGCCGCCGGGCCCTGCAAAGTTGCGCTTGATGGACTGGCTGGAAACTGAGTTGCCCGCCTATTTTGCCGGAAGGATCTTGCCGATTGATGTTGTCGTGGCAGACCGATGGGGGCGCATTCAGGCGGAAGCGGGGCGTCCGGTTGCAGCGGTTGACAGCCTGTTGGCGGCCACTGCACTCGTACACGGACTGACCATGGTGACCCGCAATCGCAAAGATTTTCAGTTCCCGGGTCTGCAAGTGATCGATCCTTGGGCTGAGTGAAAATGCTGCGCTGCACACCCAGCCCATCTGAAATGAAACCTTGTTCCTCACGCCGATTGGAGTAGAATCCGGCCCACGACAAGGATTGCGCAAGCAGCCCGCGTCGCATCGCTAGGGGTCCTGGCACCGGAGCACATGCTCTGGCAGCCGGGTGAGAAATACCCTTGAACCTGATCTGGATAATGCCAGCGAAGGGAAGCAACCGGCAGCATGACGCACCCACGGCCCTGTATCACCTCCACGCCGTCCGTCCTCTTCCGCAACCTCCTTTGCTGGCTCCGAGCCAAGAGTCATCAAGCAAAGGAGCCGAAATGAATGCCAACCCGAAATTCCTGTCCGCGACGGCTACCGTCGACGAGGCAGCCGTCCAGCCTCTCCCGAATTCCCGCAAGATCTACGTGACCGGCTCGCGCCCGGATATCCGTGTGCCCATGCGCGAGATCAGCCAGGCTGACACGCCCGCCATGTTCGGTTCGGAAAAGAATCCGCCGATCTATGTCTACGACACCTCCGGCCCCTACACCGACCCGGACGTGAAGATCGACATCCGCGCCGGCCTGTCCACCCCGCGCCTGCCGTGGATCCTGGAGCGCAACGATACCGAAGAATTGCCCGGCCCGACTTCCGAATACGGTCAGCAGCGCCTGAACGACCCGGCCCTGGCCGAGCTGCGCTTCAACCTGCACCGCAAGCCGCGCCGCGCCAAATCCGGCGCCAACGTCACCCAGATGCACTATGCCCGCCGCGGCATCATCACCCCCGAGATGGAATTCATCGCCATCCGCGAAAACCTGCGCCGCAAGGAGTATCTGGAACAGCTCAAAGCCTCCGGCCCCATGGGCAACAAGCTGGCCGACCTGATGGGCCGCCAGCATCCGGGCCAATCCTTCGGTGCATCGATTCCCGCCGAGATCACCCCGGAATTCGTGCGCGACGAAGTCGCACGCGGCCGCGCCATCATCCCCGCCAACATCAACCACCCGGAAGTCGAACCGATGATCATCGGCCGCAATTTCCTGGTGAAGATCAACGCCAACATCGGCAACTCGGCCGTCACCTCCTCCATCGGCGAGGAAGTGGAAAAAATGACCTGGGCCATCCGCTGGGGCGGCGACAACGTCATGGACCTCTCCACCGGCAAGAACATCCACGAGACCCGTGAATGGATCATCCGCAATTCGCCGGTGCCCATTGGCACCGTGCCGATCTACCAGGCCCTGGAAAAGGTCAACGGCAAGGCCGAAGACCTGACCTGGGAAATCTTCCGCGACACCTTGATCGAGCAAGCCGAGCAGGGCGTGGACTACTTCACCATCCACGCCGGCGTGCGCCTGCAATACGTGCCGCTGACGGCCAAGCGCATGACCGGCATCGTCTCGCGCGGCGGTTCCATCATGGCCAAGTGGTGCCTGGCGCATCACCGCGAATCCTTCCTCTACGAACACTTCGAAGAGATCTGCGAAATCGTGAAAGCCTATGACGTCAGCTTCAGCCTGGGTGATGGCCTGCGTCCCGGCTCGATCTACGACGCCAACGACGAAGCCCAGCTGGGCGAGCTGCGCACCCTGGGCGAACTGACCCAGATCGCCTGGAAGCACGACGTGCAGGTGATGATCGAAGGCCCCGGCCACGTGCCCATGCACCTCATCAAGGAGAACATGGATCTGCAGCTGGAGCAGTGCCACGAAGCGCCGTTCTACACCCTCGGCCCCCTGACCACCGACATCGCGCCCGGCTACGATCACATCACCTCCGGCATCGGCGCCGCGCAGATCGGCTGGTATGGCACGGCCATGCTGTGCTACGTCACCCCCAAGGAACACCTGGGCCTGCCCAACAAGACCGACGTGAAGGACGGCATCATCACCTACAAGATCGCCGCCCACGCCGCTGATCTGGCCAAGGGCCATCCGGGTGCGCAGATCCGCGACAACGCGCTGTCCAAGGCGCGCTTCGAGTTCCGCTGGGAAGATCAGTTCAACATCGGCCTGGACCCCGACAAGGCGCGCGAATTCCACGACGAAACCCTGCCCAAGGATTCGGCCAAGGTGGCGCACTTCTGCTCCATGTGCGGCCCGCATTTCTGCTCCATGAAAATCACCCAGGAAGTGCGTGATTACGCCGCCAAGGAAGGCATCTCCGAGATCGATGCCCTGAAGCAGGGCATGCAGGTGAAATCGGTCGAGTTCGTCAAGATGGGCGCCGAGATCTATTCGAAGCAGTAAGCGCCATGCAGATCGAACTGAACGGCAAGCCGCACCCGCTGCCTGACGGCGCCACGCTGGACCAGCTCATTGCCGGCCTCTCCCTGGCCGGCAAGGCGGTGGCGGTGGCGGTGAACCGCCAGGTGGTGCCCAGCGCGCAATGGCCTGAGCGCGCGCTGGCCGAGGCCGACAAGGTAGACGTAGTGCGCGCCATCGGGGGCGGATGAACGATTGTTCCGCGGCGGCGCGCGAGTGCCGTCAGCAGCCGCCTCCCGTGGCACGCAGCTCCCACAGACAAGGAATCGACATGAACATGAATGACGCCCCCCACCTCACCGAGGACAAGGGCCTGACCATCGCCGGCAAGACCTATCGCTCGCGCCTTTTGGTCGGCAGCGGCAAGTACAAGGACCTCGACGAAACCCGCGCGGCGACTGTCGCCAGCGGTGCCGAGATCATCACGGTGGCGATCCGCCGCGTCAACATCGGCCAGGATCCGAATGCGCCCAGCCTGCTGGACGCGGTGCCGCCTTCCGAATTCACCATCCTGCCCAACACCGCCGGCTGCTACAACGCCACCGATGCGGTCTACACCCTGCAACTGGCGCGCGAACTGCTGGGCGGCCACAAGCTGGTCAAGCTGGAAGTGCTGGGCGACGAGAAGACGCTTTTCCCCAACATGCCCGAAACGCTGAAGGCTGCCGAGACCCTGGTCAAGGATGGCTTCGACGTGATGGTCTATTGCAGCGACGATCCGATCCAGGCGCGCATGCTGGAAGACCTGGGCGTGGCCGCCGTCATGCCGCTGGCCTCGCTGATCGGTTCGGGCATGGGCATTTTGAATCCCTGGAATCTCTCGCTCATCATCGAGCAGGCGCGTGTGCCGGTGCTGGTTGATGCCGGTGTCGGTACGGCGTCCGATGCGGCCATCGCCATGGAGCTGGGCTGTGACGGCGTGTTGATGAACACCGCCATTGCCGGTGCGCGCGATCCCATCCGCATGGCGCGTGCGATGAAACTGGCGGTGGAAGCGGGCCGCGAGGCCTTCCTCTCCGGACGCATCCCGCGCAAGTTTTCCGCCTCGCCGTCCTCGCCGATGGCCGGGCGCGTGGCGTGAGCATGCAGGCAGCTTATCGCTCCACGCCACCCTGCGTGCTGGTCTTCTCCGGCTCCGACCCCAGCGGCGGGGCCGGCATGCAGGCCGATATCCCGGCCATCACGGCACTGGGTGCGCATCCCTTGTCGGTGCCGACCGCATTGACGGTGCAGGACAACGTCAGCGTCTTTGCAGTGCATGCGCTCGATCCGGCGCTGGTGCGGCATCAGGCGCAGGTGTTGATCGATCGCTTCGCCATCGCGGCGGTCAAGCTCGGCATCGCCGGTAGCCGTGAAAATGCCGAAGTAATCGCCGACCTGATTCGCCAACTGCGCGTACACGATCCGCACTTGCCGGTGGTGCTTGATCCGGTACTGGCCAACGGCAAGGGAGACCAGCTCTCGCGCGATGATGCCGCACGCGTGATCGAGCCGCTTTACGAACTGGCCACCGTGATTACCCCCAACCTCAACGAGGCGCGGCGTCTCTGTGGCGACGATGAACCGGCGCGGCAGGCGGCCTTGCTGATGGAGCGGGGCTGTGCGCACGTGCTGCTCAAGGGCGGGCATGGCCCGCAGGAGCAGGATGTGATCAATCGCTGGTACGGACAATTGTTCCGTTCCGAATTTGCGCAAGAGGCCATTGAAAGCGCGCGCTGGCGCTGGACGCGGCTGCCTGATGAATTCCACGGCAGCGGCTGTACGCTGGCCGCCGCCCTGTCGGCCTGCCTGGCGCGTGGCCTGCCCATGCGCGATGCCATCGATCTGGCGCAGCAGTACACGCAGCAGGCGCTGTCGACGTCCTATGCGATTGCTGACGGGCAGCGCATCCCCAATCGCGTGCCTGCCTTTGGACCTATTATTGACGCCGCCGTTGCGGCAGGAGCCTGACATGAAACCCGAGTATGCAAAGCATCTGCGTGGGCTGTACATCGTCACGCCTGATTGGGTCGATCTGTCCCAATTGATGGCCGCTACTGAACTGGCGCTGCAGAATGGTGCCGCGCTGGTGCAGTACCGTCACAAGACCGCGTGCGTCGAGCAGCGACGTGCACAAGCCTCGGCTCTGCTGGCTCTGTGCCGACAGTACGATGTGCCGCTCATCATCAATGATCATGTGGACCTGTGCCTCGAGATCGATGCCGATGGCATTCACGTCGGTGGCACCGATGCCTCCATTGCCGAGGTGCGCAAGGCCGTGGGACCCGACCGCATCGTTGGGGCCTCGTGTTACGGTACGCTGGAGCTGGCCCATGCTGCGTATCGCGATGGTGCCAGTTATGTCGCCTTCGGCGGCTTCTATCCGTCGCGCGTCAAGAAATACGATTTCCGCACCGCGCCGGAGATCATTGCGCAATCCAAGCGCGAGATCCCCTTGCCGGTGGTGGTGATCGGCGGCATCACGCTGGAGAACGCGCCGCCGCTGGTGGCGCAGGGGGCTGACATGGTGGCCGTCATCAGCAGTGTTTATCTGGTGCCGGTGGAGGAGCGCAAGACGCGGCAGTTGGCGGATCTGTATCGTTGATGAACGCAACCGAGGACGCCTTATATCTGATGAATCCCGTCCAGCGTGGTTTTCTGCCGCAATGCTCATGCAGAAAATGGTTTCAATTCGGGAGGTCTTGCATCACTTGGCGGATTCTAGAACCCATTTCATAAATAGGCGTGAGATGCGTTCTGGACAGAACCCGGAGGGAGCGGCCCGTTTGGGCGAATTGCTGCGTTACGAATTTGGGTCAAGACGCCCAGTCTTGACCCAAATTCGCGCCTTGCACTTCATCCCAAACGGGACTCGCCCGCACTCACGCCTATTTATGAAATGGGTTCTAGAAATTCACAAAATCGAAGGGCTTTAATTTTTGAAGCAGATCGTCCCAACGACCTCGGGTGAACACGGTGACTGCACGTTGGTAGATATCATCGTCATGAAATCCCGTTAGCGTGATACCGAGATTGAGCAAAACGATAAACCCGACGCTTTCGTATGGATTGCCATCGAGATTGACCAACTTTCTAAATATTTCCTTTGGTGGATCAGTGAAGATCCTGCTGCCGTCAAACTCCAATTCAAGTATGTTCCGGCTA
This sequence comes from Herbaspirillum sp. C7C8, assembly GCF_022627875.1. Lineage (NCBI taxonomy): Bacteria > Pseudomonadati > Pseudomonadota > Betaproteobacteria > Burkholderiales > Oxalobacteraceae > Herbaspirillum > Herbaspirillum sp. C7C8. The sequence continues at coordinate 75,901 of NZ_JABXGG010000004.1, read as the reverse complement.
AATCCAACTTCGACAAGCGCGTCCTTGTTCAAATCGTAAGTCGTCAGTAATCCATTGTCTCGCCGGTACTCTGTGGTCTCGCCAGAGAAGCCTTTTTCTTTCGCGATAGGCGTACCGATCAACTTTTCAATCATTACGCGGTTCATGCCGAAGCGAAGATCACCTACGCCTGAATATGGCTGAATTTCAAATTGGCTATTCATAGTCCTTGCACTATTTTAGTAATCCGTGTTTTTCGAGGCACTTAAAATATTCGAGCATCTCAAGCATGGCTTCATTGTATTTTCGCGGGCTATCAATACCTCTTGATATCCGGCGTACATCCCTTATTTCGATGGCCATGGCTTTTCTCCATTCGCCTTTGTTGAGCAGATCTTTAATCATCTCACGATACAATTCTCCTTGAAGTCCCTTGTTGCCGTTACTCTTTGTCTTGCCGTGATCTGTGGGAGCCATTTGAATCGCGGGGCCATCCCTCGGATCTAAGGGGCTCACCTCTCTAACAGGCATATGATGCGAATCTTTTCCGTCGTTAACAGGCTTGCTCGTCTGGCTGTGTGCTCCTCCTCGATAAGGCCCTTTGCCACTGCCCCGTCGTAAATGATCGCAAGGCCCTTTCTCCTTTTTCTTGATAGTTGTATCTTTGCCGCCCCTCTTGCTGCCACCGCCTGTCTGAGTCGCTTTGCCGGGATTAGCGTCCTTCGCGGCCTTGGCGCGTTCTACGGCTTCTCTTGCAGACCTCACGGCTTTGCTAGTTTCTTCAGCGTCGCGCGCGCCCTTGGCGACTCTCGTCGCACTGACCGCACGCTTGGCCACCTTGCCTGCCGTCGTGACTACCTTGCCACCCGGGATCATGCTCGCCGCAGCAATCCCCGCTTCAACGTAGTCGCCCTCGGCGGTATAGATGGCTGCATCAATCGCCCCCGTGATGACCGACAACCCCGGAACGAAACTGGCCACGCCCAGCACACCGTGCACCCAGGGACTGGACTTCTGCCAAAACGTTTTCTCGGCCGCAGTCTCTGCCTTGATGGCCGCGTTGGCACCGCCACCGTGCGGCTCGATGTGCGTGAACGACCTGTCAGCCTGTTCGAGGATGACACCTTTGGTCGTCATGACACTGCACTCCGCGTCATGTCGACCGGGCGGCAGGGCAAGTCTTCGAGTTCAAACCAGATGTGATCGGCCAAGCGCTCGAGTACCAGCGTAAAGTCGCGTGACAACCGTTCGCCGTCGTCAAGCCGGTTTACTAACGGTTCATTTTGGGAGAGGGGGTGAAACGGGGAAACCCGCCGCAGAATGCGGGTGTAGAGATAGTCTCGAAGCAGCTGTTCCAGACCCGGGGGCGCTTTGGGCATGCGAAGATCCTGTGCTCATCAAGTATCCCTCCCTGATGCAACACTGGCCCGCATTCTAATGTTTCCTTGCGGAAATCCGCAACCCCCGGATGATGACTTCGGCAATGAAGCGCTGAAGACGCGACTGACTCACACCGTGCCTGCCGAGGCTATCGCTCGATAAAAAAACAGCCCCGGCCGAGTGAACGACCGGGGCTGCAGGATACAGCGTGCGAGCGCTTTACATGCCTCGCAAAAGAACCAACTCTTGCGTCAGCCTTCCAGCAGGCTGCGCAGCATCCACGCATTCTTTTCATGCAGCTGCATGCGCTGGGTCAGCAGGTCGGCGGTCGGTTCATCAGCGGCCGCATCGACGGTCGGGAAGATCGAACGCGCGGTGCGGGTCACGGCTTCCTGGCCGGCCACCAGCTGGGCGATCATTTCCTGGGCATTGGGCACGCCTTCGGCTTCGGGGATCGAAGACAGCTTGGCGAATTCCTTGTACGAACCCGGTGCCGGATAACCCAGCGCGCGGATGCGTTCAGCGATCAGGTCCACTGCCAGTGCCAGTTCGTTGTACTGGCCTTCGAACATCAGATGCAGGGTGTTGAACATCGGACCGGTCACGTTCCAGTGGAAGTTGTGGGTCTTCAGGTACAGCGTGTAGGTGTCGGCCAGCAGCTTGGACAGGCCGTCAGCAATCTTCTTGCGGTCCTTGTCGTTGATGCCGATGTTGATCGAGGGGGCTGCCACATTCTTCTTTGCCATCATTCGCTCCTTAGCTGTTCGGTTTTTCGTAAGCGGGTACATAACACTGCGCACTCCGCGATTCTATTGCAAATCGCAGACGGACAAACTGCGACCACGCAACTATTGATGAGACAGTGGGGCCGACGTTCCCTATTTCAATCGATTTTAGAGATAAATGCACGCCTATAAATCAATCGGGCCGATAGATCAAAACCTATCAGCCCGAGGTGCACTGCCTGCAATCGCAATCAGATCAAGTCTTCGCGCCCTGCTGCGCACTGCGATACAAGGACAGCGACAAGGCCACGCCACCAATGGCTGCGATGGCGGCAAACAGGAACACCTGCGCATACCCCAGCTGTCCTGCGATGGCCCCGGCCAGCGGGCCGGTCACGCCCAATGCCAGATCGAGGAATACCGAATATGCCGCCAGTGCCGCGCCACGATTGGCCGGCGACACCAGGCTGACCGCTTCCACCCCCAGCGACGGGAACACCAGCGCAAAGCCGAAGCCGGCCAGGCCCGCGCCCAGCAGCGCCAGTGCCGGCGTGGTGGCGCTCCACAGCAGCAACAGTCCGACGGACTCGGTCAGGAAGCACACCACGGCCACGCGATATCCACCAAAGCGCGTAATGACATTGGCAAACAGCAGGCGCGCACCGACGAAGGCGGAGGAGAAGGCGGTCAGCGCAAAGGCCGCCCCGCTCCAGTGCTGGTCGGCGTAATAGAGGGTGATGAAGGTGGCGATCGAACCGAAGCCGATGGTGCCGAAGGCCAGGCCCATGCCATACGCAAACACCTTGCGCAGCACCAGTTTGAAGGACAGCTGTTCACCCGGGACCACCGGCGTGACCGGACCACCGCGCGCCAGCAGATAGCCCAGCACGGTGAGCAGCATGCCCGTCAGGCCGATCACGGCAAAGCCCAGCGAGCGATCCAGCACCACGCCCAGCGGGGCGCCGATGGCCAGCGCGGCATAGGTGGCAATGCCGTTCCAGGAGATCATCTTGGCGGTGTTCTCCGCACCCACGCGCCCCACGCCCCACATGATGGCGCCGGTGCCGACCAGACTCTCGCCCAGGCCCAGGAAAGCGCGGCTGGCAAACAGCAGTACCAGCGACAGGAAGGGCAGCGGCTGCGCCAGGGCCGACAGCAGCAGCAAGCCGCCGCTGGCCGAGCACAGCAGCATGCCGCGCATGACGGTGTGCTTGGCGCCCATGGTATCGATCATGCGACCGGCATTGGCGCGGCTCACGAAGGTGGCGAAGTACTGCACGCTGATGCCCAGCCCGGCGATCACCGAGCTATAGCCCAGGTCCAGGTGGATGTAGCCCGGCAGCACCGCCATCGGGATACCGATGGCCAGATAAACCAGGAAGGTGAAGAAGGCGGTAGAAATGATCTGCCGCGTGACCCTGGCCGGCGTCAGCGGACGCGGCGCGGCGGCAGGCACGGACGTGCCGGTGGAACTGGGACTACAGGAATCGTCGGACATGGCGGGAAAATCGGAACGTGAATCCGGAACAACAAGCCGGAAGAGAAGGCCGCGCGCGCCGGTGTGCGCGTGAACAGCAACCCGAATTCTACTCCCGCCCTAAAAATGCTGCAGGACAGCAAAAGATTTTTTCCTGTCAATTCAGCAACTTAGTCGTTTTTGTGCGACGGCATGTTGCCGCCCGGGCGCATCTCAATGCTGGCAGCGCAGCGCTTCGGTGGCCCGCGCGCGCACGGCCGGCGCATAGTCGGCGCCGAGGATTTCCGGTTCCAGCTCGGCCAGATCGCGCTGCACGGCCGGTTCGCACCAGTGGCCGTTCAGGCGTGCCAGGGCCGCCAGCAGGTCAGGCGTGAGGCGATCCAGGACCGGGCGCACCTGCAGCGCCAGGTCAGGCGGATTGGTGAAGGGCGGGCGTTGCTCCACGCGCCACTGGCGATGCAGGTCGCGCTGCACGATCTTGCCGGCCTCGAACTGGTCCTGGAAGAAGCGCCGCGTCCAGGCGGCATCCAGGCCCAGTTTCTGCGCGCGGGCAGCGACGTCGTCGAGAATCACCGCTTCGCGCACCGGGTCGTCGATGGGGGCGTGCGAGTTCCACTTGCTGCGGGCCACGGGCGTGGCCACATCCAGGCGGGTCTTCTGCAGTGTCAGCAGTTGTTCGACATCGCTGCGCGATGCCGGTGGGGGCGTCGTGGCGCAGGCGGTGAGCAGCAGGGCGGCCAACAGGGGGAGGGCGTAGAGGGGGCGGGAAGACAGACGGCGCATGAGCGGGAGCGTGGTGAGTTGAAAACGGCTGTGGATAAATCAACTGGCCGCAGTATAGCGCTGCGCCTGCCCGCCCGGTCATGGCACGCGCCCTTTATAATCGCGGGATGCAAAATCTTCTCCACAACCTCAATGACGAGCAGCTCGCCGCCGTGACGCTGCCCGCGCAATCGGCGCTGATCCTGGCCGGTGCCGGTTCCGGCAAGACCCGGGTGCTGACCACCCGCATCGCCTGGCTGATCCAGACCGGGCAGGTCTCGCCCTCGGGCATCTTGGCGGTGACCTTCACCAACAAGGCCGCCAAGGAAATGACCGCGCGCCTGTCGGGCATGCTGCCCATCAATACGCGCGGCATGTGGATCGGCACATTCCATGGACTCTGCAATCGTCTGCTGCGCGCGCATCACAAGGATGCCGGACTGCCGCAGACCTTCCAGATCCTCGATACGCAGGACCAGCTCTCGGCCATCAAGCGTTTGTTGAAGCAGATGAACGTGGACGACGAGAAGTATCCGCCGCGCAACCTGATGTACTTCATCAACAGCGCCAAGGACCAGGGCCTGCGCGCCAAGGATGTGGATGCCTACGACGACTACAACCGCAAGTTCGTCGAACTCTACGAGCTCTACGACCAGCAATGTCAGCGCGAAGGTGTGGTCGATTTTGCCGAGCTGCTCTTGCGCACCTATGAATTGCTCTCGCGCAACCAGCCCTTGCGCGAGCACTACCAGGGCCGCTTCCGTCACATCCTGGTCGACGAGTTCCAGGACACCAACGACCTGCAATACAAGTGGTTGAAACTCATGGCCGGCCAGCACGGTGCGGTCTTCGCGGTGGGCGACGATGATCAGAGCATCTACGCTTTCCGTGGGGCGAACGTTGGCAACATGTCGGCCTTCGAACAGGAATTCCATGTGGAAAACCTGATCAAGCTGGAGCAGAACTATCGCTCGCACGGCCACATCCTGGATACCGCCAACGAACTGATCGCCAACAACAGCAAGCGTCTGGGCAAGAACCTGCGCACCGATGCCGGTCACGGCGAGCAGGTGCGCGTCTATGAAGCCACCAGCGACCTGCAGGAAGCGCAGTGGATCATCGAACAGGTCAAGGATCTGATCGCCGAAGGCTGGGCGCGTAGCGAGATCGCCATCCTCTATCGTTCCAATGCGCAGTCGCGCGTGCTGGAACATGCGCTCTTCAGCTCGGCCATTCCCTATCGCGTCTATGGCGGCCAGCGCTTCTTCGAGCGCGCCGAAATCAAGCACGCGATTGCCTACCTGCAGCTGATGGACAACCTGCACAATGACTCGGCCTTCCTGCGCGTGGTCAACTTTCCCACGCGCGGCATCGGTGCCAAGGCCATGGAGTCCTTGCAGGATGCGGCGCGCCAGTATGGCTGCTCGCTCTATGCCGCCGTGCCTTATGTGGCGGGCAAGGCGGGCTCATCGCTGAACGCCTTCATCAAGCTGATCGAAGGCGCGCGATTCGAAACCCAGCATCTGCCCCTGCCCGAAATGGTCAAGGTGGTGCTGGACCTGTCCGGCCTGATGACCCACTACCGCAACGAAAAGGAAGGCGCAGACCGCATCGAGAACCTGGAGCAATTGGTCAGTGCTGCTACGCTCTTCGTCTCGGAAGAAGGCTATGGCCTGGACGCCCCGGCCTTCCTCGGCCCGCAGGCGCAACCCGCGGCCGGCACGGCCATCACCACCGCGGATGGTGTGGAAGTGCTCGATGCCGATGCCCCGCTGGTGACCATCATGTCGCCGCTGTCGGCCTTCCTCTCGCATGCCTCGCTGGAGGCCGGCGACAACCAGGCCCAGGCCGGCCAGGATGCCTTGCAGCTGATGACGGTGCACTCGGCCAAGGGACTGGAATTCGACGCGGTCTTCATCACCGGCATGGAAGAAGGATTGTTCCCGCACGAGAACAGTGCCAAGGAAGAGGGCGGCGTGGAAGAAGAGCGCCGCCTGATGTACGTGGCCATCACGCGGGCGAGGAAGCGCCTCTTCATGACCTTCTCGCAGACCCGTATGCTGCACGGCCAGACACGCTACAACATGCGCTCACGCTTCTTCGATGAAATGCCGGAGCAGTCGATCAAGTGGCTCTCGCCCAAGATCGCCCAGCATCACTGGTTCGCCAATCCCAAGTCGGCCTGGGATGAAGTGCCGGAGGCGGGCAACAACAAGATTGCCCAGAGCTTCTCGCGCCAGACCGATTCCGGCTGGCGCATCGGACAGAACGTGTCGCATGCCAAGTTTGGCGAGGGCGTCATCGTCAACATCGAGGGTGGTGGTGGCGCGGCGCGGGCGCAGATCAACTTCGGCAAGTTCGGCATGAAACTGCTGGATCTGTCGGTGGCCAAGCTGGAGAAAATCTGAGGGTCCACTGTCGCTGTTGAGGTGGTGTTGAACAGGAAAACGCCCCGTTGTGTTGAAATGGACAACGGGGAGAACACCCCCTCAAAACTCCCCCATTCCCCTTAGTCTCTGTTGCTTCAGCCAGACCTTGATCTGCTGGACATCCTCGAAATCCGCCAACATCGAGCGCAGCGCCTTGCCGTCTTCGCGCATCCAGGTCATTTCCTTGTTCAGATCGCGCACGACGCTCTTGGGTGACACGCGCGCAAACGGCGGCAGTCCATAGGTCTGCCTGAAATGCTGCTCGACGTGGAAAATTTCCTGATCCAGCTCGGCCAGCTGTTCCTTGAGAATCTGGTTGTAATGCTTCAATCGTTCCGCACTGATGTCGTTCAATGCAGCCTGGTCGATATGTTCCAGTTCCAGCTGGAGCTCAAGCAGTCTGAGCAGATCGTTCTTTTCATACGCCTGGTTGACCTGCTGCATCAGCAAGGTCTTGCGTTCACGCTCGGTGGCGTCAGGTTCGCGGTCGGGATGCAGGGCGCTGGCCAGCTTGCGGTAGACAGCGCGGATGGATTGGCTCAGTTCGGTACGCTCAGTCTCGCGTTTGACTTCCGCCGCGCGCTGGCGGGGCGACTTCTTCCGGCTGGCGCGACGCTCCTCGCGTGCTTGCTCCGCTGCCAACTGCTCCCGCTCCCGCTCCTCGAGCAGGGCTTCCATGCGCTGCATGATCTCTTCCGGCGTTGCACTGCCCAGGTCGTCACCCAGATCAATGTCCAGCATGTCTTCGATTACCTCCCTGACCTCGTTGAGATCCGCGTCGGCCTCCAGATCATAGTCGGACGCACTGTGCTGGTTGTAGATGAGCTTGAGTTCCGGGTCATCATTCTTCACAAGCAGGCGATGCGCCATGTCGGCTATCAGTTCCGAGAGCATGCCCCGCTCACCCTTGGTCAAGCCCTTCTGCGGCCATGCTTCATGCAGACGCCGGACCAGCCTGCCATTGAGCTCCTGCAACTCCCGGTCCAGCGGCAGGAATTGAGCAAGATACTTTTTCTGGAAGTCCGCCGTGGCACTCTCCCATTCCTGCAGACCAGCGCGCCGCTTGCCGATCTGCTTGATCAGGTCATTGAACTTCTTCTGGGCTTGCGAGAGGGGCGCATCCTGGCTTGCATCGGCAATGCTGACGCTGCGCAGAGGGGGTTTATTCATGGAAGTCAGGGGGGAGCAATTCAGAAGCAGGGATTCTAACCGTATAGGGGGAACGCAAATAATCGGTCAGCCGTGACCGATCATGGCTTGTACTTCGTCCCACGTGGCGGCATATGCGCCCGCCTTCGAGGCCGCAATGGCCGCGCCGGCCGCCGCACATTGCAGATGGACCTGGGCGGGGGCCTCCGGCTGGCGCAACTGGCTGGCAATCCAGCCGCCCATGGAGGCGTCGCCGCAGCCCACGGTGTCGATTACCTCGACACGATAGGCCGGCTGGTCGATGACCTGCTCGCCCTTGATCCACTGCATGCCCCTGGCGCCCAGGGTGTACAGAATCTCCGCCTGCGGGGCCAGGGATTGCAGGGTGGCCAGTGCATTGGTGTCACCGGGGAAGAGGCGCTCCAGGTCTTCGTCGGAAACCTTCACGTAGTGCGACAGCGACAGCAATTGCTGGAACAGGATGCGATACGACGGGCTGTCCATCAGCTTGCGCCAGTTCGGATCGAAGGCGATCTTCTTGTTGCGCAGCGCCGCTTCCTGGGCGATCTGCAACAGCCGCGAGGCCAATGGTTCGCGGGTCAGGCTGATGCAGCCGAAGTGCAGTACGCGCGCCTCGTCCAGCCATCCGGCCGGCAGGCGCTGCGGGTCGAAATGCAGGTCGGCGCTGTCGTCGCCGATGAAGAAGTAATCGGGCGGCGTGGTCGAGGTCACCATGGCCAGCAAGGGAGCCTTGGCGTGCTGCTGGGTGAAGCGCATGTCCAGTCCGGCCGCTTGCGTCAAGGCATACAGCTCGGCCCCGAAGACATCGGTGCTGACACTGCCGGCATAGCCGGTGGCCACGCCCAGGCGGGCGGCGGCGCGCGCCACGTTCCAGCAGGCACCGCCAGGAATGGCGCGCCACTGGCCGTCAGGCTGGCGGATGAAATCGGTCAGGGCTTCGCCGAAGACGACGAATGCGGCGCTCTGGGTCATGCTGGTCTCCGTGGGCTTGTCGTTGTGTAAGGTAGTCAATGCGTAGCTGGCTCAATCCTGCAATGCGTGGCGCGCGCAGGTCTCGTCGGTGACGAGACCCGTGAGCCAGCCGCCGCGCAAGGCCGCACGCACGGCGTCGGCTTTCTTGCTGCCGCCGGACAGCGCGATCACGGGCCGTTGCGGGGCCTGCGCCAGCGGCGGTGTGGTCACCCGTGCGGCCAGCGAGGAGCTCAGCATGGCGCCGTCTCTATCGAAGGCGTGGCAGATCATCTCGCCCACCGCGCCCTGGCGCTGCAGGTCGGCCACTTCCTCGTCGTCGATGAAACCGTCTTCGTGCATCGCGCCCTGCAGGGCGATGGTGCCGATGCCAAGGAAGGTCACGTCGGCGCGTTCGGCCAGGCCGGTCACGATCTTGTAGGCGCGGTGGTTGCACCACTGCTGACGGTCGCGTTCGCTCTCGGCTACGCGCGGCGCGGGCAGCAGGTAGAAACGCGCGCCCAGTTTTTCTGCCGCTTGCAGGGCGACGTCGTAGCGATTGGCCGACCCGTCGGAGGCAAAGGCGCCGATCATCGAGACGATCTGGTGCTGCGGGCGCTCCAGTTCCGACAGGCGCTCGATGGCCGCCTTGAGCGTGCGCCCCGAGCCGACATTGACCACCAGTGGCGCCTGCGAACTGAGATATTGCTCCATCACCTCGGCCCCGGCCACGGCCAGCATCTGCTGCACTTCCTGCGATTCGTTGGGATTGTCCGCACCGCCCGCCCCCGGCACTACCCGGCAGACTTCCAGCCCGTAGCGCTCTTGCAGGCCCTGCGCCAGCTCCAGGCAGGAGGAGACCGGATGCGTGATCTGCACCCTCACCAGGTTGGCATCGGCCGCATAGGCCACCATGCGCTGCGCCATCTGGCGCGAGATACCGAGCCGCTCGGCAATTTCGTTCTGGGTGTTGCCGGCCACGTAGTACATCCACGCGGCGCGCGCCGCCAGGTCCAGTTTGGATGCGCTGCTAGACATGTTCTCCTCGCCAGCCGCCCCGCCATGACCATGCAGGCGGGCGCGGACTGTCTCTGTGATGTTGATCGGGGTGAATTCCCTGCTGGGTCGCCATTTTACGGCCAGTTGACCACGCCATTATTGCGAAGCTTGGGCAAATGCTCAATCGAAAAGCAAATGCTTGACACGAATTCGAGAATCGATGAATATTTGCCCATAAAAATAATATTTGCTCAAAACTCGTTCGCAAAAATCGCCTTTCCCTGCATGCGTGCATGGGCCTGACCGGCCGCTGCCACCCAGGAAGAACGTGCAGGAGGGCCCATAACATTCGGAGACCAGCATGTCCAAACTCGTGCGCCCTCGTGCGTCCGGCTTCACCCGCGTTCGCTTCACCCTGGCCGCTGCGGCCATCTCGACTCTGTTTGCTGCCGGGCTGGCGCAGGCCGAGCCGGTGACGCTGAACATCGCGTCCATCAACAACCCCGACATGATCGAGCTGCAGAAGCTGGCACCGGCCTTCGAGAAGGCCCATCCCGACATCAAGCTGCGCTGGGTCACGATGGAAGAGAGCGTGCTGCGCCAGCGTTTGACCACTGACATCGCCACCAACAGCGGTCAGTTCGACCTGATGACCATCGGTGCATATGAAGCGCCGATCTGGGCCAAGAAAGGCTGGCTGGCGCCGATGACCGGCCTGCCGGCGGACTACGATGAAGCCGACCTGATCAAGCCGGTGCGCGAAGGACTGACGGTCGATGGCAAGCTCTACGCGCTGCCGTTCTACGCCGAAAGCTCGATGACCTATTACCGCAAGGATCTGTTCGAGCAAAAGAAGCTGACCATGCCGCAGCGTCCGACCTGGGACGAGATCGCCAAGCTGGCCGCGCAACTGCATGATCCGGCCAAGGGGGTCTATGGCATCTGCCTGCGCGGCCGCGCCGGCTGGGGTGAGAACATGGCCATCATCACCACCATGGCCAATGCCTGGGGTGGTCGCTGGTTCGATGAGAAGTGGCAGCCGCAGCTGTCTTCGCCGGAGTGGAAGAAGTCGGTCAATTTCTATGTCGACCTGATGCGCAAGTACGGTCCGCCGGGCGCCAGCTCCAATGGTTTCAATGAAAACCTGGTGCTGTTCTCCAGCGGCAAGTGCGGCATGTGGGTCGATGCCACGGTGGCCGCCGGCATGCTCTATCACGGCAAGGATTCCAAGGTCTCCGACAAGACCGCCTTTGCGCCGGCGCCGATGCAGGTGACCGACAAGGGTTCGCACTGGTTATGGATCTGGTCGCTGGCCGTACCGAAGTCCTCCAAATCGCAGGACGCGGCCAGGAAGTTTGCCGCATGGGCCACCTCCAGGGAATACATCAACCTGGTGGCCAAGGATTCCGGTTGGGCCCTGGTACCGCCGGGTACGCGCAACTCGACCTATGCCTCGGCCGAGTACAAGAAGGTCTCGCCCTTCTCCGACTTCGTGCTCGATGCGATCCAGACGGCGGATGCCAACAAGCCGACCTTGAAGCCGGTGCCCTATACCGGTGTACAGTTCGCCACCATCCCCGAGTTCCAGTCGATCGGAACCGTCACCGGCCAGGCCATTGCCGGTGCGCTGGCCGGCAAGACCAGTGCCGACGCCGCACTGGATGCAGCCCAGGCTCAGGCCGTGCGGATGATGCGCCAGGGGCGCTACCTCAAGTAAGGCGTCGCGCAGGTCCTTCCGATGGCATGCAGCGTGCTGCATGCCCCGCGCGCGGTGTGAGCGGCATGCCTCTATGCCGACCGGCACCGCGCCGTTCCCCCCGGCTGCCCGCTGCTTGCGAGCGGGCAGCCGGATTGAAATGCCGAGGCCGTCATGTCCACGATCCACTCCACCCAGGTGTCGTCCACCTCACCGATGATGCAGAGTTCTTCCCAGCCTGCTGCCCGCAGGCAGCAGACCAGTCCGCCGCGCAAGGAGCGCTTCAATCCCATCCGCCTGATGCAGATGCCCTCGGTGCTGATCCTGCTGGCCTGGATGATCGTGCCCCTGGCGATGACCATCTATTTCTCGGTCAATCGCTACAACCTCCTGGCACCTGACCAGACCGGTTTCGTCGGCCTGGAGAATTACGTCTTCCTGTTGCAGGACCCGGCCTTCTGGCCCTCCATTGGCAATACCGCCCTGCTGATCGGTTCGGTGCTGGCCATCAGCGTGATCGGCGGCACCTTGCTGGCGGTGCTGTTCGACCAGCCTTTCCGCGGACGCGGCATTGCGCGCCTGCTGGTCATCGGCCCCTTCTTCGTGATGCCCACGGTGGCCGCGCTGATCTGGAAGAACATGATCATGCACCCGGTCTACGGCATCCTGGCTTACGTGATGCGCCATCTGGGGCTGGAACCCATCGACTGGCTGGCCGAATTTCCCATGCTGTCGGTCATCATCATCGTGGCCTGGCAGTGGATTCCGTTTGCCTTCCTGATCCTGCTGACGGCCTTGCAGTCGCTCGATACCGACCAGAAGGAAGCCGCCCAACTGGATGGCGCGGGACCGGTGCGCATCTTCTTCTACATCGTGCTGCCGCACTTGAAGCGCGCCATCACCGTGGTGATCATGATCGAGACCATCTTCCTGCTGTCGATCTTCGCTGAAATCTTCACCACCACCGCAGGCGGCCCCGGTACGGCCACCACCAACCTGACCTTCCTGGTCTATTCGATCGGCCTGCAGCAGTTCGATATCGGTATCGCCTCGGCCGGCGGCATCTTCGCGGTGGTACTGGCCAATATCGTCTCGTTCTTCCTGGTGCGCATGCTGGCCAGGAACCTCAAGGGAGTCAACGAAAAATGAGCGATCCAAAGAAAAGCCCCCTGTGGGTAACGCTGCTGGGCTGGACCTGCGCCATCGTGCTGTTCTTCCCCATCTTCTGGGTGGCGGTGACGGCCTTCAAGACCGAATCTCAGGCCTATACACCCTCGCTGATCTTCCTGCCAACGCTGGACACCTTCCGCGAAGTCTTCAGTCGCAGCCACTACCTGGGCTATGTGCAGAATTCGCTGATCGTCTCGCTGGGCTCGACCCTGCTGTCGCTGCTGCTGGCGGTACCGGCTGCTTACTCGATGGCCTTTTTCCCGACCGGTCGCACGCAGAAGCTGCTGCTGTGGATGCTCTCCACCAAGATGATGCCGGCGGTGGGGGTGCTGATCCCGATCTACCTGCTGGCCAAGAATACCGGCCTGCTCGATACGGTGACCGGCCTGACCATCATCTACACGCTCATCAACCTGCCCATCGCGGTGTGGATGGCCTTCACCTACTTCAATGACGTGCCCAAGGAAATTCTCGAGGCAGCCCGCATCGATGGTGCCAACGCCTGGCAGGAAATGATTTACCTGCTCCTGCCGACGGCCATGCCGGGGCTGGCCTCCACGGCCCTGCTGCTGGTCATCCTGTCGTGGAATGAAGCCTTCTGGAGCCTCAACCTGACCAGCATCGATGCGGCGCCGTTGACGGTCTTCATTGCCTCCTATTCCAATCCGGAAGGATTGTTCTGGGCCAAGCTGTCGGCGGCGTCGCTGCTGGCCATTGCTCCCATCATGGCGCTGGGCTGGCTGGCACAGAAGCAGTTGGTACGCGGCCTGACCTTCGGCGCGGTGAAATGATGATGGTCCGTCAGGCGATCACCCATCTAATCTGTGACTGCGACGGCGTATTGCTCGACAGCGAGAGCATCGCGCTGCGCGTGCTGCATCGTGAATTGCTGCCGCTGCTGCCGGCCTGCAGCGGGGCTGACGACGCGCAGCACGAGGCACAGCGCAGTGCCGCCCTGCATAGCGCCATTGCTCATCGTCTGGGCATGTACACCGACATCCTGCTGGGCGAAGTCGATATGGAATTCGAGCTGGGTCTGGATGCGATCCGCACCGAGCGCATCCATCAGAGCGTGGCGCTGGCCTGCGGCGAAGAAGCGCAGCCGGTGCCGGGCGTGGTCGAGGCCTTGCAGGCGATCCGCCTGCCGCGCGCGGTGGCCAGCAACAGCGACGCACCACGCATCGAGGCGGGCCTGCGTCGCTGCGGTTTGTATCCGCAGTTTGCCGGACGAATCTACAGCGGTCACGATGTGGCCCATCCCAAGCCTGCGCCGGATGTGTATCTCGCCGCTGCCGCCGGATTCGGCGTCGAACCGGCGCGTTGCGTGGCGGTCGATGACAGCGTCACTGGCGTGCGAGCGGCGGTGGCCGCCGGCATGCACGTACTGGGCTTCACCGGTGTGGCGCATGACCGCAAGGCGATGGCGCGCAAACTGAAGGAGGCCGGTGCGCATCAGGTCTTCGAGGACATGAAACAGTTTCCGCAACTGGTGAGTGAATTGATCTGGCTGCGCTGAACAAGCAACAAGCAGCGCGCAGTCCCCCCTACAAGAGAACGAGGAGAATCCCATGGCAGCCGTGAGCATCAGAAATCTGGCCAAGCGCTACGACGACAACGAAGTCATGCGCGACATCAATCTGGATATCGAGGATGGCGAATTCGTCGTCTTCGTCGGTCCCTCGGGCTGCGGCAAGTCGACCTTGCTGCGCATGATCGCAGGACTCGAAGAGATCAGCGATGGCGACCTCGACATCGGCACCCGCCGCATGAACGACGTACCCGCCTCCAAGCGCGGCGTGGCCATGGTGTTCCAGTCCTATGCGCTGTATCCGCACATGAGCCTGTACGACAATATGGCTTTCGGCCTCAAGATCGCCGGCAAGTCCAAGGCCGAGATCGATGCCGCCGTCCAGCATGCGGCGAAGATCCTGCACATCGATCACCTGCTGGACCGCAAGCCCCGTGCGCTCTCCGGCGGCCAACGCCAGCGCGTGGCCATCGGTCGTGCCATCACGCGCCAGCCAAGCGTGTTCCTGTTCGATGAACCGCTGTCGAACCTGGATGCAGCCCTGCGCGTGAAGATGCGCCTGGAATTCGCCAAGCTGCATGATGAACTCAAGACCACCATGATCTACGTCACCCACGACCAGATCGAAGCCATGACCCTGGCCGACAAGATCGTGGTGCTCTCCGAGGGCCGCATCGAACAGGTAGGCTCGCCCCAGCAGCTCTATCACCATCCGGCCAATCGCTTCGTGGCCGGTTTCATCGGTTCGCCCAAGATGAACTTCATCGATGGCAGCGTGGCCGCCATCCAGGCCGAGGGTGTACAGGTGCAGTTGCCCGGTGGCGGCCTGCAATGGGCAGCCGTCGACGGCAGCACGCTGCAGGCGGGCCAGAAGGTCACGCTGGGCGTGCGTCCGGAACATCTCAACATCGCCGAAGGCCAGGCCGCGCTGCAGGCACGCTGCACGGCGCTGGAGCTGCTGGGCGATTTCTCTTACCTCTATGCGGCCTATGAGGGCAGCGAAGATGCGTTGATCCTGCGGGTTCCCGACAGTCTCGATCCGCCGCATGGCAGCCTCTTGCACCTGGCCGCTGATCCGGCGCGCTGTCACCTGTTCGGTGCCGACGGTCAGGCCTTGCCGCGCCTGGCATCGAGCGGGGCGGCGCAGCGCCAGCATTGACCTCTCCGTACATTCACTTCATCGACAAGGACCAGGCATGACCCGTACCGCCACCTCTCCCGACCAGGACGCCGCCGACAGCCTCACCTGGCTGCACATCGGCGCCGGCTCCTTCCATCGCGCCCATCAGGCGGTCTACCTCAATGCCTTGCGCGAGAGTGGTGCCGACCGTCGCTGGCAACTGGCGCTGGCCAATATCCGCGCCGACATGAGCCCGCTGCTGGAGGCGCTGGCGCGCCAGCAGGGCCAGTACACGCTGGAAACCGTCACGCCCCAGGGTGAGCGCAGCTACCAGCGCATCGCCGCCATCGGCCGCATCCTGCCGTGGGATGCGCAGCTCAAGCAACTGATCGCCGCTGGTGTCGAAGAACGTACTCGCATCATCTCCTTTACCGTGACCGAAGGCGGCTACTACCTCGACCACCACTACCAGCTCGACACCGGCAACCCCGACCTGGCCGATGATCTGCGTTGCGCCCTCGATGGCAGCGGTACGCCCCGCACCATCTACGGCACGATTGCCGCGATCCTGCGTGCGCGCAGCCAGGTGCATCCGCAAGCGGCCCTGACGCTCCTGAACTGCGACAACCTGCGCCACAACGGCGAGCGTTTTCGTGATGGTCTGCGCCAGTTCCTGAGGCTGCGCGGCGAGACCGCACTGGTGGCCTGGATGGAGGCCAACACCAGCAGCCCGAACGCCATGGTGGACCGCATCACACCCCGCCCAACACCGGCGGTTGCGGCCCGTGTGAAGGAAAAGACAGGTGTCGACGATCCCTGCGCCCTGATGGGCGAGTCCTTCATCCAATGGGTGATCGAAGACGACTTCAAGGCCGGTCGTCCACGCCTGGAGGCGGCGGGCGTGGAGATGGTGCAGTCGGTGCTGCCCTATGAGGAAGCCAAGATCCGCATCCTCAATGCCAGCCATAGCTGCATTGCCTGGGCCGGTACGCTGGTTGGGCTGCAATACATCCACGAGGGCACGCTGCGCGACGATATCGGCCAGATGGCGCATGACTACGTAACGCAGGACGTGATCCCCTGTCTCACGCCCAGCCCCATCGACCTGGCGGCGTACCGCGATACGACGCTGGCGCGCTTCTCCAACCCGGCCATCCAGGACACCAACCAGCGCGTGGCCGCCGATGGCTATTCCAAGATCCCCGGCTTCATCCGTCCGACCTTGCAGGAGAGCCTCGATGCGGGCCGTCATCCGCAGGCCACCGCCATGCTGCCAGCCCTGTTCCTGGCCTTCCTGCAGCGCTGGGCGGCTGGCCAGCTGCCTTACGAATACCAGGACGGCATCTTCGATGCAGCCGCTGCGCGCCGCATGCTGGAGGCCGAGGATGTCGTGCTGGCCTTCTGTCAGGATGCCGTGCTGTGGGGCGAACTGGCCGGTGATGCGCGGCTGGTGGCGCTGGTACGTACGGCCCATGAGCGCGTGCAGCAGTGGCTGACGCAGGCGCGCTGAGGCTGCCCTTTGTGGGCGAGGCAGCATAGAATTGCCGTTCCGTGACGGATAACGAATAACGAGGAGCACCATGTATCTTGGGATCGACCTGGGTACGTCCGAGGTCAAGGCGGTGGTGATTGACGACGCGGGCGCGCTGCTGGCATTGGCCGGAAGTACGCTGAGCGTCTCGCGCCCGCATCCGCGCTGGTCCGAGCAGAACCCTGCCGATTGGTGGCAGGCCACCTGTGCCACCGTGGACAAGCTGCGCGAGCAGCTCGGCAGTGAGCGTTTTGGCAGCATCCGCGCCATTGGCCTGTCGGGGCAGATGCACGGAGCGGTGTTGCTGGATGCGCAGGATGCCGTGCTGCGTCCGGCCATCCTCTGGAGCGATTCGCGCAGTGCTCCCGAATGCGCCGAGCTGGAACGCCGCGCGCCGCGCCTGCATGGCATCGCCGGTAACCTGGCCATGCCGGGCTTCACCGCGCCCAAGCTGCTATGGGTGGCGCGGCATGAGCCGCAGCTGTTTGCGCGCATCGCTACCGTGCTGCTGCCCAAGGATTGGCTGCGTTTGATGATGACCGGTGGCAAGGTCTCCGATCCGTCGGATGCGGCGGGCACGCTGTGGCTGGATGTGGAAGGACGCAACTGGTCCGATGAATTGCTGGCCGCCTCGGGCATGCGGCGCGACCAGATGCCCATGCTGGTCGATGGCAGTGCGGTGTCCGGTACGTTGTTGCCGGAAGTGGCGCAGGCGTGGGGGCTGGATGCGGACGTCATCGTTGCTGGTGGTGCTGGCGATGGTGCGGCCAGTGCGGTCGGGATCGGTGCAGTCAGGCCCGGTGATGGCTTCCTCTCGCTGGGCACCTCGGGCGTGCTGTTCGTGGTCAATGACCGCTTCCGCCCGAATCCAGGACGCGCGATTCACGCCTTCTGTCATACGCTGCCGCAGCGCTGGCACCAGATGAGCGTGATGCTTTCGGCGGCCAGTTGCCTGCGCTGGTTCTGCCGTCTGTGTTCGGTGGACGAGAAAAGCCTG
The DNA here is from genome assembly GCF_022627875.1 of Herbaspirillum sp. C7C8. Classification (NCBI taxonomy): domain Bacteria; kingdom Pseudomonadati; phylum Pseudomonadota; class Betaproteobacteria; order Burkholderiales; family Oxalobacteraceae; genus Herbaspirillum; species Herbaspirillum sp. C7C8. The sequence goes on along the minus strand of NZ_JABXGG010000004.1, from coordinate 57,990 downwards.
CTGGCCGAGATCGAGCAACTCGATAAAGAAGCGCGCAACAATGCCCCATTGTTCCTGCCGTATCTCTCGGGCGAGCGCACCCCCCACAATGATCCCTATGCGACCGGCGTCTTCCACGGGCTGACCCCGGAACACCAGCGTGCCGCCCTCGGTTATGCGGTACTCGAGGGCGTGGCCTTCGGCATGGTGGATGGGTTGGATGCACTGCGTGCAGCGGGCACGGATGTGGCCGAATTGTCGCTGGTAGGGGGTGGAGCGCGTAGCGTCTATTGGGCACAATTGCTCGCCGATGCGCTGGAGGTCCGCATCGTCACGCACGTGGGTAGTGAAGCCGGTGGTGCGCTGGGTGCGGCACGGCTGGCCTGGCTGGCCGATGGGGGTGACGAAGCCGAGGTCTGCCGCAAACCGGCCCGGCAGGCGCTGTACCAGCCGGATGCGGCAAGGCATGCGGCCCTGCAGGTGCGCTTGCAACGCTATCGGGCCATTTATGCGCCGTTTGCACCCTTGCAGGGAGAGGGCGCTTGAGCGCAGCGCCTACTTGCGCTGGAACTTGAACACCGAAATCGCCTGAAGCAGACGCATGGTCTGCTCTTCCAGGCTGGTGGCGGCGGCCGCCGCTTCTTCCACCAGCGAGGCATTCTGCTGGGTGCTGGCATCCATCTGCGTGATGGCTTCGTGCACCTGGTTGATGCCCGCGCTCTGCTGCTGGGTCGCTTCGTTGATCTCGCTCATGATGCCCGAGACCCGCTGCACCGACGCCACGATGTCGCGCATGGTGCTGCTGGCCTGCTCGACCTGGCGGTTGCCTACTTCCACCTTGGCTACCGAGTCGTCGATCAACTGCTTGATCTCCTTGGCCGCTGCCGCCGAGCGCTGCGCCAGCATGCGCACTTCCGAGGCCACCACGGCAAAGCCGCGGCCCTGCTCGCCGGCACGCGCTGCTTCCACGGCGGCGTTGAGCGCCAGAATGTTGGTCTGGAAGGCGATGCTGTCGATGAGGCCAATGATGTCGACGATCTTGTTGGAGGATTCGCTGATCTCGTTCATCGTCGTGCCGGTGCTGGCCACGGCATCGCCACCGCGCATGGCAATGGCCGATGCGGTGCCGGCCAGCTCGTTGGCCTGGCCCGCGTGATCGGCATTCTGGCGCACTGTCCCGGCCAGCTGGTGCATGCTCGACGCGGTTTCTTCGAGGTTGGCCGCCTGCTGTTCGGTCCGGCGCGACAGGTCCATGTTGCCGGTAGCGATTTCGCGCGTGGCCAGGTTGATGGTCTCGACGTTGGAGCGCACGTCGCCGATGATGGCGGTCAGATTTACATTCATCTGGCGCAGCGAGGCCAGCAGGCGCCCCAGCTCATCATGGCGGGCACTCTCGATGCGCACCGAGAGATCGCCACCGGTGATGGCATGCGTAATGTCCAGCGCCTGCTGCAAAGGCTTGATGAGCGCGGCGCGCAGGGCGATCCACTGCACCACCGACAGCAGTGCCGCGGCCGCCGCCAGCGCGCTGATCCACCACTGGTGCAGCGTCATCATGCCGGCCACCACGACCGCGATCTGGATGGCCAGCATCACGCCCATGGAAAGATTGAGGCGCGTATTCAACTGCATGCGGCCGAGCTTTCCCAGCCATCCCGCCAGTCCCGTGCGCACCACCTCGCCGCGATGCAGGGCGATCCCCTTGGCCTGACCGCGCCGGATGCGGGCGTAAAGTTGCTCGGCTCCCTCCACGGCTGCGCGTTCAGGCTTGGTCCGCACCGACATGTAGCCGACCACCTGGCCGTTCTCGCGGATGGGCGTGACGTTGGCACGGACCCAGTAATGGTCACCGTTCTTGCTGCGGTTCTTGACCAGCCCGGTCCAGGGCGTACCACCTTTGATCGTGGCCCACATGTCGGCGAAGGCTTCGGACGGCATGTCGGGATGACGGATCAGGTTTTGCGGCGCGCCCAGCAATTCCTCTTCCTCGAAACCGCTGATTTCGATGAAGTAGGGATTGACGTAGGTGATGTTGCCCTGGAGATCGGTCTTGGAAACGATGGCCCGGCCATCGATGAGCAGGCGCTCCTGTCCTGTGACCGGCATGTTCATGCGCATCTGGTACCCCCGTGTAAGAAGCTGTGTGGTGATGGAAAGTCCAACTGGCGGGGGGGCGGTCGAGCAGGCAGCGTTCGCCTTTCCCTTGCGAACGCTTCGAGCCGGGCGCGCCAGGCAGCGACAGCCTGGCGCAGGTCCCGTCTGACGGGAATGAGGCGTCAGGCGGTAGGATTGTCTCCGGATTGCGGGCTGTCGGACCCTCTGCGGGGCTTTCCGAAGACGCTAGTGTAGGTCGGATAGAACGAGCAGTACATGATGACCGTCAATATTATCGAGATCGGCAGCAAAATGAAGAACACCACCGTGATGCTGCCGGTCAGCAGCGTGATGACCATGCTGATGACGGTGGGGACCACGATGGCGATCACGATCCAGGCCAGGCCGTAGAGCAGGAAAGCGCCACCGGCACGGCGTACCGTGAAGAAGCTATAGAACAGGGCTTTGCCCAGCGGCATCTGCTGCCACATGATCAGGGGCGCCGCGTACCAGAAGGCCATGGCGGCCGGTACATAGAGGGCGGCGGCCACCAGCATGGCCATGCGCATGCTGCCGGCGGCGCTTTCCAGTTCCTTGGTCGACAGCCCGCCACCCATCATGGCTTTCCAGAAGGTGCCGCCATCGGCCAGTGCCGAGGCTGCCACCACCAGCGTGGCCACCAACAGGTAGAGCAGGCCGAGTTTCAACAGCGTATTGCGCGCCGGGCTGCGAAAGCCCACCAGCAGCAGGTTGGGGAAGACCCGTTCACCGCGCTCGATCTGGGCGCAGGCCTGCATGAAGGACATCGAGAACAGCGGGATGAGGATCAGCGGCAGCATCTGGCCGAGCACCGGGATGATGCCCAGGGCCAGCATCAGGAACATGTAGGCGAAGAACAGCGTCGAGATCTCGGCCGGTTGTTTTCTGAACAAGGCGAAGCCCTGTTTGACCCAGGACCAGCCGGTGTGTGCGGGGATCTTTTCCATGGTTCCAGTGCTTACAGCGATGGTGGCGCATCCTGGATGCGCAGGCGCAGGATGCGTTCGAAGTGCGTGGGATCATGCGGCGTGAGCATTTCGGCTTCGCGCGGCAGGTAGAAATCGTACAGGCGCGACAGCCAGAAGCGCAGGGCGGCGGCACGCAGCATGGGCTGCCAGGCAATGCGCTCGGCCTCCGAGAACGGACGCACGGCGCGATAGGCGGCCAGCATGGCATCGCTGCGGGTGGTGTCAAGTACGCCCGTGTCCAGCTCCACGCACCAGTCGTTGACGGTCACGGCCAGGTCGAAGAGCCAGGTATCGCAGCCGGCGAAATAGAAATCGAAGATGCCCGAGAGCTGCTCGCCCACGAACATCGCATTGTTGCGGAACAGGTCGGCATGCACCGGACCGCGCGGCAGGGCGCGGTAGTCGGCGGTGGCGGCGAAGTCCTTCTGGTACTGCACTTCGCTGGCGAGCAACTGGCCCAGTTCGGTGGGCAGGAAGGGCAGTACGGCCGGGGTGGTCTCCAGCCACCAGGCCAGGCCGCGCAGGTTGGGCTGCAGGATCTTGAAATCCTTGGCTGCCAGGTGCATGCGCGCCAGCATGTCGCCCAGAGCGGCGCAGTGCACCGGTTGCGGGTCCAGCTGGGACTGGCCTTCGAGCTTGCTGACGATGGCCGCCGGCTTGTCGTTGAGCAGACTGACGATGGCGCCCTTGTCGTTGGGCACCGGCGCGGGTACTGGAATGCCGCGTTGTGCCAGGTGACGCATCAGTTCCAGGTAGAAGGGCAGCTGTTCGATGTGCAGCTTCTCGAACAGGGTGAGTACGTATTCACCGCGCTCCGTGCCGATGAAGAAATTGCTGTTTTCGATGCCCGAGGAGATGCCCTTGATCGAGGTGGCGCGGCCGAGCGGGAATTGTTCAATCCAGTCCGAGAGTTGTTCCAGACTGACCGGTGTAAAGACTGCCATGACGAAAATGAAAAGAGGGTACTGGCTGAGGCGCATTGCCGACAGGTCCGGCAGCTGCGCGAGGCAGGCGGCAGATACGCCGACCTTCCTGTTCCTGGACCGGCCGCGCAGTGCGGCCGGCTAACGTGGTAGTGCATGCGCCCTTCACCGCAGGGGCAAGGGCGCGATCACGGGATCACTTCTTGGTGGTGTCGTCGGTTTCGCCTTGCTGGGGCTTTTTCACGCCCCAGTCGAACTCGCCGACCTTCCACTGGGCCGAGCTGGGTGGCGGGCTTTGTGCATCGCCGGGGGTGGAGCCGCCCAGTTGCGGATTGGGGCGGATGTAATAGGTGCTGGGGCCGGACTTGACCTCGATTTCCTTGGTCTGGCCGTGGTCACGGCGTTCCTTGATGCTGTTGCCCTGATTGCGGCTGTCTTCGCCGGGCTTGCGGATGGTCACGGCTGGCGGTTCGCCTTCTTCCAGCTTCTCCAGTTCGGGCGGCGGCGGAGCGGGCTGGGCAGCCAGGCCGGCGGGCGGGGTTTGCGCCAGGGCCAGCGGCGCGGCCAGGCCAGCCGATGCGCACAGCAGCAGCGCTGCCAAGGACTCTTTGAACCGGAGTTGGGATGGTTTCATGATCGTGTGAAGAAAAAGGGGGTGTCGTTTTCTTCATTGTAGCAAACCATCAAGGTCTGGCCCTCGCGTTTCTTCACAGGAATGGTTAATTGGACAACGTTCTGATGCGAGCACGTGCGCTGGTTTGCACAGTACCCTGCCGCCGACGCTAGTCCAGCAGCGGGATGCGGGTACTGAGCCAGTCTGCCAGGGTGGGCGGCATGGGGACGACCTTGACGAAATCTTCATCTTCGCCTTCGCTGGCATCGAAGTAGGCGAAGTGGTCGCGTGCATAGTCCAGCAGCAAGGGGTAGGGGCCGCCCCATCGCACGGTGAAGTAACGTACTGCGCGCCATTCGCCCTTTTCATCGAAGATGCGCAGGCGGATGTGGTCGCGCCGGTCGGCATCGCTGCCGCTGCCGCACAATTCGATGCGAAACTGTTCGCCCCGGTACTCGCGCAGGCCGCCATTGAGCTTCTGGGTGTACATCTCGCATTGCCGGTAGTGCGGGCGGGTAGTGGTGACCAGCGCGATGGCCACGCCATAGCTCATCAACAGCATGTAGAGCAGGGTGGTGGTCTGGTAGGCCGGACGCCAGCGCGGCTTGGCCAGCACGATGACGCGGCCCATACCGTAGTAGAAGGCCGCCAGGGTGATGCTCATGAGCCCGGCCGTCAGCCAGTAGAGCGCCTCCCGATGCTGCTGTAGGGCGGCCCGTCCGGGGTGGAGTCCCCATTCCTGCAGGGTCGCCGGGGGCAGCAACAGCATGGCCACACCCGCGGCGATCGGCGCCAGGCTCAGGAACAGCCCGGCGTAGAGCGTACTCAAGAGCAGCTGGGTGAGGTAGACGCGGGCGACCGGCATGATGGAACAAGGGGAAAATGAAATGAATCTTCACGTAGTTGCCTTGCATCATGAATTCTCACGCGGTCGTTTCAAATCGTACGTTGGTGAGGGAAGTGAAGCTTTTTGCACTCATGGGGGGTGAGCGGCTTGTGGGAGGTGACGTTTAGGCGGGGGTGGTATTGGCGTATGAGGGGGGATGTGAAATGTCAGGCATTTTTCCGCCCGCTGCCATTGAGTTTCCGAGTAATCAGGGCGCATTGAGCGAAGTGTGGTGCAAAGACGCCGGCAATCTCAGGATGAGTGCCGACAGCGAGGTGGCGCAGCTACAGACGAGCGGTGTAGTGACATTTCGATGTTGACGATTGCACCCGCCCAGATTGGAAAGAAGTTGAAAGAAGTCGTATTGCATGCCAGCGGTAATGCTTACCGCAACAAAGGTAAACAGAGGTATTGACGTGCTGAGGCGATCACCCCAAGGTGGAGGCATGAAGAGCGTCTTCTCATAGTCAGGGTCGTCGACATCGAAATATCGGATGCGATCATTTAAAGAGTGACGAGAACAGGCCCTGGTTGTTGCTTTCTTCCTGCAAACGCTCAAAAAACAAGCGGGCGAAACGCTCTCACGTCCCGCCCGCATGGAGGAAGACTACAACCGCAGCCGCTTACAGATACATCCCGCTCTGCCGCTCTGCTTCCTGCTGGGTTTCCGCCGGCTTGTCCTTCTCGGCGTGGAATTTCTGGATCGCTGCCAGCACTTCCGCAGGCTCGTCGATCACCTGCAGCAGGTTGACATCCTTGGGCGAGATCATGCCATCGTCCACCAGGCGGGTCTTGATCCAGTCCACCAGACCGGCCCAGAATTCGCTACCCACCAGGATCACCGGCATCATGCGCGACTTGCCGGTCTGCATGAGGGTCAGCGCTTCGGTTAGTTCATCGAGCGTGCCGAAGCCGCCCGGCAAGACCACATAGGCATCGGCATACTTGACGAACGCCACCTTGCGCGCGAAGAAGTGACGGAAGGACAGTGAGATATCCTGCCACGCATTGCCGTGCTGTTCGTGCGGCAGTTCGATGTTCAGGCCCACCGAGGGCGAGGCACCTTCGTAGGCGCCCTTGTTGGCCGCCTCCATGATGCCGGGGCCGCCACCGGAGATGACGGCATAGCCGGCGTCGGAGATCAGACGGGCGATCTCCACACACAGTTGATAATGGGGATTGTCGGGCTTGATCCGGGCAGAACCGAAGATGGAAACGGCAGGACGCAGCTCGGAGAGACGTTCGGTCGATTCGATGAATTCTGCCATAATCGTGAGTACATGCCACGACTCGCGCGCCTTCTTGGCCGTCGCGCGTTCGATGTCCCCCACCTCCCGCAGACGCGGGACATTTTTTCCTCTCTGTTCCATATGCAAAAAACCTTGTTGTTAGTTGATGGTTCCAGTTACCTCTATCGTGCATTCCATGCCCTGCCCGATATGCGTAACGCGGAAGGCGCGCCCACCGGTGCGCTCTACGGCATCATCAATATGCTGCGCCGACTGCGCAACGATTATCCCGCAAGTTACGTGGCCTGTGTGTTCGATGCCAAGGGCAAGACTTTCCGTGATGATCTCTATCCCGACTACAAGGCCACCCGCAAATCCATGCCGGAAGACCTGGCATTGCAGATCGAACCGATCCACGCCGCCGTGCGCGCCCTGGGCTGGCCGATCCTGATGGTCGAGGGCATCGAGGCCGATGACGTCATCGGTACGCTCTCCGTACAAGCCACCGCCGCCGGCCTCGATACCATCGTCTCCACCGGCGACAAGGACATGGCCCAGCTGGTCAACGAACACGTGACCTTGGTCAACACGATGAGCAATGAAGTTCTCGACATTGCCGGCGTGACCGCCAAATTCGGCGTGCCGCCCGAGCGCATCGTCGATTATCTGAGCCTCATCGGAGACACCGTCGACAACGTGCCCGGCGTCGAAAAGTGCGGCCCCAAGACCGCCGTGAAGTGGCTCACCGCCTATGGCTCGCTCGATGGCGTCATGGCCAATGCCGACAAGATCACCGGCGTGGTGGGAGAAAATCTGCGCAAGGCCTTGGACTGGCTGCCGCAAGGCCGCGTGCTGGTGACGGTCAAGACCGATTGCGATCTGTCGCAACACATGCAGTCCATCCTCGAATCGCTGACCATGCAGCCGCAGGACAAGGACGTACTCAAGGACATTTTCACGCGCTACAACTTCCGCACCTGGCTGCGCGAGCTCGGCGATGGCGGTGAGGCGGGTGCATCGAAGGCTCCCATGGCGGGAGCATCGGCCGCTGCTGGGCTGGAGGCTCCCGCGCAAGGTGGCCTGTTCGCCGCCGCGTCCAAGGTCGAGTATGAAACCGTGCTCACCGATGCCCAGCTCGACCAGTGGATCGCACGCATCAATGCCGCTGAACTCACCGCCGTCGATACCGAAACCACGTCGCTGGAAGCGATGCAGGCCGAGCTGGTCGGCATTTCGCTGTGCTGCGAGGCGGGCCGTGCCGCCTATATTCCGGTAGCGCACAACTACCAGGATGCGCCAGCGCAATTGTCGCGCGAGCACGTGCTGCAAAAACTCAAGCCCTGGCTGGAAGACGCCACCAAGCCCAAGCTCGGCCAGCATCTGAAATACGACAGTCACATCTTCGCCAACTACGGCATCCGTCTTGCAGGCATCAAGCACGATACGCTGCTGGAATCCTACGTCTTCGAATCGCATCGTCCGCACGACATGGACAGCCTGGCCGCGCGTCACCTGGAGCGCAAGACCATCACCTATGCCGAGGTATGTGGCAAGGGCGCTTCCCAGATAGGCTTCAATGAAGTGGCCATCGAGCGCGCCACCGAATATGCCGCCGAAGATGCCGAGGTCACGCTGGCGCTGCACCAGGCCATGTGGCCGCAGATCGAGCATGATGAGAAGCTGCGCTTCATCTACGAGAAGATCGAAGTCCCGACCTCGGTGGTACTGCAGAAGATCGAGCGCAATGGCGTGCTGATCGACAGCGACCGTCTGGGCCAGCAATCGCACGATCTTGGCAAGCGGATGCTGGAAATCGAACAGCAGGCCTACGATCTGGCCGGTCAGCCCTTCAATCTGAATTCGCCCAAGCAACTGGGCGAGATCCTGTTCGGCAAGCTGGAACTGCCGGTGGTCAAGAAGACCGCCTCCGGCGCGCCATCCACCGATGAAGAAGTATTGCAGAAACTGGCCGAGGATTATCCGCTGCCCAAGGTGCTGCTGGACTATCGCGGCCTGGCCAAGCTCAAGTCCACCTATACCGACAAGCTGCCCAAGATGATCAATCCGGCCACCGGTCGCGTGCATACCAATTACGCGCAGGCCGTGGCGGTGACCGGCCGTCTGTCCTCCAACGAGCCCAACCTGCAGAACATCCCGATCCGTACCGCGGAAGGTCGTCGCATTCGCGAAGCCTTCGTTGCGCCCGAAGGCAGCGTGATCGTCTCGGCCGACTATTCGCAGATCGAGCTGCGCATCATGGCGCATATCTCGGAAGACGAGAACATGCTGAAGGCCTTCGCCAACAACGAAGACATCCACAAGGCCACCGCCGCCGAAATCTTCGGCATCGCTCCCGAGCAGGTCGAGTCCGAGCAGCGCCGCTATGCCAAGGTCATCAACTTCGGCCTGATCTACGGCATGAGCGCCTTTGGCCTGGCCGGCAACCTGGGCATCGAACGTTCGGCGGCGCAGATGTACATCGACAAGTACTTCATGCGCTTCTCGGGAGTGAAGCGCTATATGGATGAAACACGCCTGCAGGCCAAGGCGCGCGGCTACGTGGAAACCGTCTTCGGGCGTCGTCTGTGGCTGCCCGAGATCAACTCCCCCAACGGTCCGCGCCGCCAGGGCGCCGAGCGCGCGGCGATCAACGCCCCCATGCAGGGCACTGCCGCCGACCTCATCAAACTGGCCATGGTCGCCGTGCAGGACTGGCTGGAATCGACCGGCATGCACAGCCGCATGATCATGCAGGTGCACGATGAACTGGTGCTGGAAGTGCCGCAACAGGAGCTGGACAGGGTGCGTGAAAAGCTGCCCGAATTGATGAAAAATGTTGCGGAGTTGAAAGTTCCCTTGCTTGCCGAGGTCGGAATCGGTAAGAATTGGGACGAAGCGCATTAATCTTCACATCCGTGTCATGATCAAGCGGTTTTCCCCCGCGCGACAGTGCGGGGACCTGAACGATTAGGCAAAAAAGCAAGATTGACAGAACGGCAAGCTGACGTCGTGACCGGGCCGCGACCGGTCGAACACGTCAGCAGGCGTCAGCAACGCCGGCCAAGTCGACACCTGAATCACAAGACAAGCAGGATCGCGTCACAACCGCAGACCGACGAAGACGGGATGACGCGCTGGGTGGAACCGGACCGGGTCCGGGCAACCGAGGCTGAGGCAGGCAGGCAGGGGACAAACACATTCACACCTGAGCATGACCGCATGCGGCTCGTGGCTTTCGTCATCTCCGTCTTTCCGTCCGGCCTCCGATGAACACATGGGAGGAGACGTCATGAAGTCTGCAATGAAAGTGGGTACGCGCCTGGGGCTCGGGTTTGCGTTGGTAGTCATGCTGCTGGTGCTGGTGACCGGCTTTGGCATCTTCAACATGCACCAGGTGCAGGGACGCTTCAACCACGTGGTGGAGGTCAAGAATCCCGAGAGCGCGCTGGTCAAGGACATGCTGGAAACCGTCGGTGAGCGCTCCATCTCGCTGCGCAACCTCATGCTGCCGGCCGCGCCTGAGGACGTGGACATCGAGGCGCAATACATCGAAGCCCAGACGCTCAAGTACAGGATGGCCGCGCAGAAGCTGCAACAGTTCTTCGCCGACTCGGCCGATACCAGCGAAGAAGAAAAGGCGGCCCTGCCCAAGATCCAGGCGCAGGCCACCAAGGCCGAAAAGCTCATCAACGAGGCGGTCGAGTTCGGCAAGCGCCGCGAAGCCTATGAGCTGGCGCAATTCCTGAAGGAGCAATACCTGCCGGTGCAGAAATCCTGGCAGGTTGAACTCAAGGCCCTGGCCGCGCTGGAAGACAAGCTCAACCGCGAAGCCGCCGACAGCAGTGCCGCCGCCTATGCCCGTGCGCGCTTGCTGATGCTGATCATCAGCGCCGTTGGCGTGGTGAGCGCGATCCTGGCAGCGCTGTGGATCACGCGCCAGATCCTGCGCAAGCTGGGCGGCGAACCGGACTACGCCGTGCAGATCGCCGGACAGATTGCCGAAGGCGACCTGGCCGTGGTGATCGATACCCGCGCCGGCGACAACGACAGCCTGCTGGTGGCCATGCGGGTCATGCGCGACAAGCTCGCAGCCATCGTGGCCGAGGTGCGGCGCGGTTCGGAAACCATCACCACCGCCTCCACCGAAATCGCGCGCGGCAACCTCGACCTGTCGGGCCGTACCGAGCAGCAGGCCGGGGCGCTGGAAGAGACTGCCTCTTCGATGGAGCAGCTCAATTCCACCGTCAAGCAGAATGCCGAGAACGCGCACCAGGCCAACGATCTGGCGCTGGCCGCTTCCGATGTCGCGGTGCAGGGCGGCAGCATCGTCTCGCAGGTGGTGGAGACCATGCAGTCGATCAATGCGTCTTCGCAGAAGGTGGCCGACATCGTCAGCGTGATCGACGGCATCGCCTTCCAGACCAACATCCTCGCACTCAACGCCGCGGTTGAAGCGGCGCGCGCAGGCGAGCAGGGACGCGGTTTTGCGGTGGTGGCGTCCGAAGTGCGTTCGCTGGCGCAGCGCTCAGCCTCGGCGGCCAAGGAAATCAAGGTGCTCATCGGCGATTCGGTGGGCAAGGTGGAAAATGGCAGCAAGCTGGTCGAACAGGCCGGCAGCACCATGACCGAGATCGTCACCAGCATTCGCCGCGTGACCGACGTGATGACCGAGATCACCCACGCCAACCGCGAGCAGAGCAGCGGTATCGAGCAGGTCAACGAAGCCATCATCCAGATCGACGACATGACGCAGCAGAATGCCGCCCTGGTCGAGCAGGCTGCAGCGGCGGCCCGCTCGCTGCAGGAACAGGCGGCCGGATTGCAGCAGCTGGTGAGCGTGTTCCGCATCGATGCGGCGCAGGCGCAGGTGGCTTCCTCCGCGCGCGCCCGGGCTGCTGCAACCGAGCACGTCATCGACGTGACTCCCGCTGCCCCCGAGCTGCCGCCCGGCAACCCGGCGCTGGCCGTGCAAGGCTGAGGCATCATCAACGCGTAGCGCCGATTGCGGTTAGACTCCGGCTAGGGTTGAGCGGGCGCGCACGGCGTGCCGGCCCGTCAGGTGTCCTGTTCCAGGGAAGCGGTCTGCAAGGGCCGCTTTTTCATGCGCGCCTTCTCGCCCCGCATCACTTCCACCACAACGAGGCCATGTGCCACCAAGATGGAGAACCCGATGAACGACTTTCGCAATGATGTCGACAGCCTGCTGGGCCAGAGTACCCTGAGCGGCAACGCTGACCGCCGCACTTTCCTCAAGACCGCCCTGGGCACCGGCTTTGCCGCCGCCGTGCTGCCGGTGTGCGCGCAGACCATGATCAAGACCGATACCCAGGGCCTCACCGCCGGCGAGGTCTCCATCGAGGTCAACGGCCAGCGCGTGCCGGCCTATCGTGCCCAGCCCGAGGGCAAGACCGGTCTGCCGGTCATCATCGTGGTCTCCGAGATCTTCGGCGTGCATGAGCACATCGCCGATATCGCGCGCCGTTTCGCCAAGCTGGGTTATCTGGCCATCGCACCGGATTTCTTCGTGCGCCAGGGTAATCCCATGGCCTATACCTCCATTGCCGAACTGCAGAAGGAAATCATTTCCAAGGTGCCCGATGCCCAGGTCATGGGGGATATCGATGCCTACGTCAAATGGGCCGGCGAAAACGGCGGCGACCTCAAGCGCCTGGGCATCAACGGCTTCTGCTGGGGTGGCCGCATCGTCTGGCTCTACAGCGCCCACAATCCCAAGGTCAAGGCCGGCGCCGCCTGGTACGGTCGCCTGGTGGGCGACAGGACCGCTCTGTTCCCGCAGCAGCCCATCGATATCGCGGCCACCCTCAAGACGCCGGTCATCGGCCTGTACGGTGGCAAGGACCAGGGTATTCCGGTCTCCACCGTGGAGCAGATGAAGGAAGCCCTGCAGAAGGCCGGCAACAAGTCGGAATTCCACGTCTACATGAATTCCGGCCATGCCTTCAACGCCGATTACCGCCCCAGCTATGTGGAAGCCGATGCCAAGGATGCGTGGAGCAAGGTGGTGGCCTTCTTCAAGCAGCATGGCGTGGCCTGATGCCGATGCCATAAACCGGACGGGCTTCTTCTTGGTGCGCCTCTGATGCAGATCAAGGCAGGGCGCACCAAGATGTGCAGCTTGCAGGTGAGGGGACGGTATTTTCCGTCCCTTTTTCATTGATGCACGGAAAAATCACATGGGTTTGCGGCATATCCGGCCTTGGCACGCCGTTTGCTAAATAAGGCAGTGAGTAGAAGCGGCTAGCAGTCGGTAACGAATCCACTTACCTTCTTGCGGGGCATTGCTCGTGACGCCATCGGAACGCTCCGATGGTCCCTCTGTTTCGACAGGACACGAGACCATGCACATTGCCCGCGCGCCCTTTCTTTTTCCCTCGCCGCTTCGCGCGGCATCCCAGCTGCTTCGCTTTTCGATTAGCCTTTCTCGTGGTACCCGCAGTCGAGGTGCGCGATGAATGCCGTGCGCGATCGTTTCGATGGCAGCGCCACCACCACTTTGATGTTGCGGGTGAGGGCAGTGCGTCAGGCTGCCGAGGATATCCGTCTGTTTGAACTGGTGTCGCTGGAGGGCGCGGCGCTGCCACCCTGGACGCCGGGCGCGCATGTGCGCCTGCATCTGCGGGATGGACTGGTGCGCGCCTATTCGCTCTGCAATACTGCGCAACAGCGCGACTGCTACGTGATTGCCGTCAAGCGCGAGGCTGCTTCGCGCGGGGGTTCCGCCTTCCTGCATGCGCAGGTGCAGGAGGGCACGACGATCAGTGCATCGCCTCCCGTGAATGCCTTCCCCCTCATCGCCGATACGCGCGCGCCGCTGCTGCTGGCCGCCGGCATCGGCATCACGCCACTGCATGCGATGGCCGCCGAGCTGGCCGTGCAAGGCAGGCGGCATCGTCTGCATTACTTTGCACGCAGCCTCGCACACGCCGCTTTCTTTCATGAACTGGCGGCCTGTTCGCAAGGCATGTCGCTGCACCTGGGCCTGGACGGGGCCGAGACCGAGCGCGCCTTGGCCGCATCCATGGCAGCCGTGCCGCCTTCGTCCCCGCTCTACGTGTGCGGACCTTCACCCTTCATCGAGGCTGCACGCCGCCACGCCCGACTGGCAGGCTGGCACGAGCAGGACATTCACTTCGAACTGTTCGCCGCACCCGTGAAGCCGTCCGCAAATGCAGATGTAGAGGCAGAGGCAGCTCCGCTCAGCGAGGTCGCCGACCGTGCTTTCGAGCTGGTACTGCACCGCTCCGGCCTGCGCTGCGAGGTCGCGCCCGGTCAGAGCATCGTGGCAGCGGCAGCGCGACTGGGCGTGGTGATCGGTACGTCCTGTGGCGAGGGTTTCTGCGGCAGCTGCGAGAGCACCGTACTGGAAGGCCAGCCCCTGCACCGCGACAGTGTGCTCTCGGCCGCCGAGCGCGCCGGTGGCCGTCGCATCCTACCGTGCGTGTCGCGTTGCGTCGGTCGGCGGCTGGTACTGGATCTGTGATTGGCGAGTGATCAAGGCAAGTTCAACCCACCTGGAGAGGAAGGCGATGAAGAAGCAAACGATGCAAAAGCGAACATTCCTGCGGCACGTGGCCGCTGTGTGGCTGGGACTGGGCGCAGCAGCCCTGTCGATGCCGGGCTTGGCGCATGCCGAGGACAAGGTCACGCTACTGTCGAACTGGTACGCGCAGGCCGAGCACGGCGGCTTCTACCAGGCGGTGGCCAAGGGTATCTATAAAAAATATGGCATGGATGTGACCATCAAGATGGGTGGCCCGCAGGTCAACAACATGCAGATCCTGGTGGCCGGGCAGGCGGACTTCAGCATGGGCTACGACTTCACCGTGATGAAGGGGATCGAGCAGGGCCTGCCGCTGGTGACCGTGGGCACCTCCTTCCAGTCCGACCTGCAGGGCATGATGACGCATGAGGATGTCACCAGCCTGGGGGACCTGAAGAACAAGACCATTCTGGTCGCCGGCTCCGGCCAGTCGAGCTGGTGGCCGTGGCTCAAGGCCAAGTACGGCTATACCGATGCCCAGTCCAGGGCCTATACCTTCAACCTGCAGCCTTTCTTTGCCGACCCCAACATCGCGCAGCAGGCCTATCCGTCATCCGAACTGTTCCAGGCCGACAAGGCGGGCGTGAAGAGCAAGTTCTTCCTCTTTGCCAGCGCAGGTTATCCACCGTATGGCACCACCATCGTGACCTTGCAGAAGACGGTGGCGACCAAGCCCGACCTGGTGCAGCGCTTCGTCAAGGCCACTGCCGAGGGCTGGAAGAGCTACCTGGAAGACCCGGCACCGGCCAATGCGCTCATCAAGGCGGACAACAAGAACATGAGCGACGAACAGCTGGCCTATGCCGTCGGCAAACTGAAGGAACTGAAGGTGGTCACCGGTGGCGATGCGGCCAAGATGGGTATCGGCGTGATGACCGACGAGCGCTGGAAGCAGACCTATGACGTCATGGTGGCCACGGGCCTGCTCAAGGCCGGGACCGATTATCACAAGGCCTACACCACCCAGTTCGTCAAGGACATGAAGGTCATGCCCTGAGCTTGCTGATGGTCCGGATGGCTGCCATGTTGCGCAGGCCGGGGCAGCCATCCTTCTTCGCGTGAGGACGCCATGATTCCCTATACACCACCGATGACCGCGCGCCACATTCCGGTGATCGATTTTGCTGACGCGTTTTCTCCCGAGCTGGCCCGCCGCGAGGCGCTGGCCTGGGAGATCCACAAGATCTCGCGTGATGTCGGTTTCTTCTACCTCGTCAACCACGGCGTGCCGCAGGCGCTCATTGAGGGACAGTTCGACTGGGCAAGGCGTTTCTTTGCGCTGCCCCTGGCCAGCAAATCGGCCATCGACATGCGTCACTCTCCCTCCGGCTATGGCTATGAGCGCATGGGGGCGCAGGCGCTGGATGAAGGTTCTCCTGTCGATCTGAAGGAAGGCTTCCAGTTCGGCTTCGACATCGCGCCCGATCATCCTTACGTGCAACGCGGCTTGCTGCGCTACGGCCATAACCTGTGGCCGCACGACTTGCCGGGTTTCCAAGCGCATGCGCGGCGATATTACGAAGCGGTACGCGCGCTGTCCCATCGCCTGCTGGGCGTGATCGCACTGTCACTGGAGATGCCGGAGGATTTCTTCGAGCCGGTCTTGCAGACACCCATTGCCACCCAGCGCATGCTGCACTATCCGCCGCAACCGGCCGGGGCGCAGCACAACCAGATCGGCGCCGGCGCACATACCGACTGGGGCCTGGTCACCATCCTCGCGCAGGATGCCATCGGCGGACTGGAGATCTGCAATGCCGATGGTCAGTGGGTGAGCGCGCCACCCATCGATGGCAGCTTCGTGGTCAATATCGGTGACCTGCTGCAGCGGTGGAGCAATGACCTGTATCACAGCAATCCGCATCGCGTTCTCAATGCCGGCAGTGCGCCGCGTTATTCCCTGCCGTTCTTCCAGGATGGCGACCAGGCCGCCGTGGTGGCCTGCCTGCCGAGCTGTTGCAGCGCCGAACGACCGGCGCGCCATGCGCCCTGCACCATCGGCGAGTACCTGGAAATGAAGGTGCGGCAGACCTTCGGAGCGGTGGTGGCCTGAACAGATTTTCCGGCGAAGGCGACCGTGTTGGCACGCCGGCCGGACCACTGCGGACCATGATGTCCGCAGTCCAAGCAGAAGGAGCAGCATCATGCTGGTGACCCAACAAAAAGTCTTGCGCAAGTTCTGGTACGCGCTCATGCCCGTCTCGCAATTGAAGGACGGTCCACAGCCCTTCACCCTGCTGGGCGAGAAGCTGGTGGTGTGGCTCAAGGAGGACCGTACGCCCGCCGCCCTGCAGGATCGCTGTTGCCATCGTACGGCGAAGCTGTCGAAAGGCTTCGTGGAGAACGGCAACATCGTCTGCGGTTATCACGGTTGGACCTTCAATGGGGAAGGCGCCTGCGTGCGCGTGCCGCAGAGCGTGGATGGCAGCGTGCCCTCGGGCGCGTGCGTGAAATCGTATTTCTGCAAGGAACGTTACGGCTACGTGTGGGTGGCACTGGAAGAACCGCTGCGCGACATTCCCGATTTCCCCGAGGATGGCGCTCCGGGCTACCGCCGCATCTTCCAGTTCTACGAGCGCTGGGAAACCAGCCCGTTGCGCATGATGGAAAACTCCTTCGACAATTCTCACTTCAGCTACGTGCACCGCGCCACCTTCGGCCTGTACGACCAGCCCAAGCCCGAGAAGTACGAGATCAATGAAACAGACTACGGCTTCGAAGCCGAAACCCGTGTGCCCATCAAGAACGTCCCGGCCAGCCATCGCGTGACCGGCAGCAGCGCCGACACCACGGTACGCCACATGTTCAACCGCTGGTATCTGCCCTTCGTGCGCCGCTTCGGCTGCACTTATCCGGAGAGCGGCCGGCACCACATCATCTACAACTGCGCCACGCCCATCGATGACGGCGCCATCATGCTGTCGCAATGGCTGTATCGCAACGATACCGAAGAGGAGTGTTCCGAAGCCGAGCTGATCGCCTGGGATGCGCCCATCCTGGTGGAGGACCGGGAGATTCTGGAGGCCACCGATCCCGACGCCTGCATCGACGTGCGTCGCCGTCAGGAATTCCATATGGCCTCGGACCGTCCGGGTCTCATCATGCGCCGCATGTTGCTGCAATTGCTGGAAGAGCACGGCGAATCCGAAGTGTTCCGCATCCACCCCGCTGCATGAACCCGTCAGGAGATCCCATGGACAGAGATGAACACGCCATGTCGCAGGCCGCGGCATGGGAGCAGGAGAGTGCGGCCGCAGTTGCTGGTGCACCGCCGGTGCTGTCGGCGCAGCGGGTCGAGAAGACCTATCGCAATGGCACCCGTGCGCTCGATGAGGTCAGGCTCGATATCGGGCGCGGTGAGTTCGTCTCGCTGCTGGGCCCGTCGGGCTGCGGCAAGAGCACCTTGCTGAAGATGTTTGCCGGGCTGGAAGAGCCCTCCCACGGCCATCTCCGCTGGTGGGGCGGCAACCTGGCCACGGTCGGCACTCCTGAGCGTACCCTGGCCATGGTGTTTCAGGAGGCCACGCTGATGCCCTGGGCCACGGTGGAGCAGAATGCACGTCTGCCGCTGGACTTGCGCCAGGTGCCGCGCGCGCAGGCCGATGCGCGCGTGGCCGAGGCGCTCAAGCTGGTCGGTCTGGAAAAATTCCACAAGGTGCTGCCGCGCGAACTCTCGGGCGGCATGCAGATGCGTGCCTCGATCGCCCGTGCGCTGGCGACATCGCCCAACCTGCTGCTCATGGATGAGCCCTTCGGTGCGCTCGATGAATTCACCCGCAACAAGCTCGACGCCGACCTGCGTGATATCTGGAGCCGGCAGGATCTCACCGTGGTCTTCGTCACCCACAGCATCTATGAAGCAGTGTTCCTGTCCTCGCGCGTGATCGTGATGGCGGCCCGCCCCGGTCGGGTGATTGCCGATGTGGCCATCGATGCGCCTGGTCCGCGTGATGAAGCTTTTCGCATTTCGGCGCCCTTCATGCAGTATTGCAAAACGCTTTCGGATTACCTGACGCTGGCCAACCAGCAGGGAGGCGGCCATGAAGCCCAACACTGATCCGCTGATCAATCGTCCCGGTTTCTGGCGCGTGGCCGCGCCCCTGTCCATCGGTATCGCGCTGCTGCTGACCTGGCAGATCGTGTGCACGCTGCTGGAGGTGCCGCCTTACCTGGTGCCCACGCCGGTGCTGATCGCCAAGACACTGGTGGCCGATTGGAGCATGCTGATGGATTCGCTGCTGGTGACGTTGAAGATTACCTTCCTGGCCTTCGTGCTGGCGGTGATCCTGGGCGTGGCGATTGCCTTCGTGTTCGTGCAGAGCCGCTTCATCGAGGTGAGTCTGTTCCCCTATGCGATCATCCTGCAGGTCACGCCCATCGTCGCCATTGCGCCGCTGATCATCATCTGGGTCAAGGACACCACGGCAGCGCTGACGGTGTGCGCTACCATCATGGCGCTCTTTCCCATCATCTCCAACACTACGCTGGGACTGCGCAGCGTCAATCCGGGCCTGCTCAACCTGTTCCGGCTGAACAAGGCCACGCGCTGGCAGACCTTGCGGCGTCTGCGCATTCCCAGCGCCCTGCCTTACTTCTTCGGCGGCCTGCGCATTTCCAGCGGGCTGGCGCTGATCGGGGCCGTGGTGGCAGAGTTCGTGGCCGGCACGGGCGGCACTGGTTCGGGGCTGGCCTATCAGATCCTGCAGGCGGGCTTCCAGCTCAACATTCCGCGCCTCTTCGCCGCCTTGCTGCTGATCACGCTGACCGGCATCCTGCTGTTCTGGCTCATGAGCGCGCTTTCCCGCGCCATGCTGGCTGGCTGGCATGAGAGCGAGATGGCATGATGATCCCAACTCAAGGAGCCGAATCCTCATGAACACTTTCCTGATCAGGAACCTGCAGGCCATCATGACCGGCCTGCCCGGTGAGGCTGCGCGCCACGCCGGTCCGGACATCCGCGTGAGCGACGGCGTCATTGCCGCCATCGGCCGGCTCGATGCGCTGCCGGGTGACAGCGTGATCGATGCCAGCGATTGCGTGGCCTATCCGGCCTGGATCAATACCCACCATCATTTGTTCCAGTCGCTGTTGAAGGGGGATCCGCTGGGCATCAATGCCACGCTCACGCCCTGGCTGGCGGCCACGCCCTATCGCTATCGGGCCAGGTTCGATGCCGAGCTGTTCCGGCTGGCCGCGCGCATCGGCATGGTGGAATTGATGCGCTCGGGTTGCGGCACGATTGCCGATCACAATTACCTGTACTACCCCGGCATGCCCTTCGATACCTCGGAGATTCTCTTCGAGGAGGCCGAGCGACTGGGCCTGCGTTTCGTGCTGTGTCGGGGGACGGCGACCCGCACGCGGCAGCTGGAAGCGGAGTTGCCCAGTGCCCTGCGACCGGAGAGCCTCGATGCTTTCCTCACCGATATGCAGCGCCTGGCGCGGCGCTTCCATGATCCCGCGCCCGCATCAATGCGGCGCGTGGTGATGGCGCCGACCACGCCGCTCTATTCGGCGGCGCCCGAGGAAATGGGCGAGATCGCCAAGGCGGCCCGCGCAATGGGTTTGCGCCTGCACAGCCATCTCTCGGAGACGGTCGGCTACCAGGACAGCGCACAAGCCATGCACGGCTGCCGTCCCGTGGAATTCTGCGAACGCATTGGCTGGCTGGGGCCGGACGTATGGTTTGCGCACCTGGTCAAGCTCGATCCCGAGGAAATTGCCTTGCTGGGAAGTACCGGAACGGGCATCGCGCATTGCCCGCAAAGCAACGGTCGGCTGGGCAGTGGCATTGCCCCGATCCGCGCGCTGGAGGCGGCGGGCGTGCCGGTATCGATCGGCGTGGATGGTGCTGCCTCCAACGAGGCTGCGGACATGATCTCGGAAACCCATGCCGCCTGGCTGATGCAGCGCGCGCGGCGTGGACAGGAGGCGATACCGGCCGTGCGCGGCGGCCATTTCGAAGGAGGTGCCGACGAGGCGACGGTGGAAGATGTGGTGC
This sequence comes from Herbaspirillum sp. C7C8, assembly GCF_022627875.1. Classification (NCBI taxonomy): domain Bacteria; kingdom Pseudomonadati; phylum Pseudomonadota; class Betaproteobacteria; order Burkholderiales; family Oxalobacteraceae; genus Herbaspirillum; species Herbaspirillum sp. C7C8. Next base: position 37,697 of record NZ_JABXGG010000004.1, on the reverse strand, counting down.
GCTGGGGGAGCACCGGCGGTGCGCGCGTGTTGGGGCTGGACGGACTGCAGGGGCTGCAGGTCGGTCAGCAGGCTGACATCGCCCTGTACCGGCTGGATGATCCGCGCTATTTCGGCCTGCATGATCCGGCCATCGGGCCGGTGGTCTCGGGTGGGCGACCTTTCCTGAAGGCAATGTGGGTCGGTGGTCGCGCCGTGGTGAGCGATGACCTCATTGCCGGCGTGGATCTGACCGAGTTGGCAGCGCAAGCACGGCAGGCCGTCAGAAAGATGCTTTGTAGCAACTAAGGGCCGTGTAAGGCGGCTGCTTGCGGCCGCCTTTACGGGCGCTTGCCCATGAGCCGCATGGGATCCCGGCCAAAACTGCTAAAATGCCGGGATGATCAAGAGACGCAATTCTCCCTTCAGTTTCTCAGCCGAGGATTTCGACGAATCCGTGGATTCCTTTGGCGCCTTCGACCCGTTCCATTCCGACTCCAGCTCCCGCGATGCCGCCTCCGCCGATGACGGCAAGCAGGCGGAGGGGGAGGACGCTGCCTCCGAGGAGGCTCGTCCGCCTCTGGAGCTGGACCTGACCGACCATTTCCTGATCGCCATGCCGTCCATGCTGGACCCGATCTTCGGCGGCACCGTGGTCTATCTGTGCGAACACAACCATAACGGCGCGCTGGGCGTGGTCATCAACAAGCCCACCGACATGACCATGGACGTGCTGTTCGACCGCATCAACCTCAAGCTGGAAATCCGGCCCGACACCCCCGATGCCATGCCCGAGCTGTATCGCCGCCCGGTCATGTTCGGCGGTCCGGTGCAGGTGGAGCGCGGTTTCGTGCTGCATTCGACCTCGGAGAAATATTCCTCGACCTTGCAGGTCACCGATGAAGTGGCGCTGACCACCTCCAAGGACGTGCTCGAAGCAGTCGCCCATGGGGACGGCCCGCAGCGCGTGCTGGTGACGCTGGGTTGCTCGGGATGGAGCCCCGGCCAGCTGGAAGGCGAGATCGGTCGCAATGGCTGGCTCACTGTCAAGGCCGACCCGTCCATCATCTTCGAGTTGCCTGTGGAGGAACGCTTCACGGCGGCACTGGCGCTGCTGGGCATCGACCCGGTGATGCTGTCTGGCGATGCCGGACGGGCCTGAGGAGCAGGAACGCTTGGACACCATCCTGGCCTTCGACTTCGGCTTGAAGCGTATCGGCGTGGCCGTGGGTAATACGGGCCTGAAGCAGGCGCAGCCGCTGGCGGTGATCAGCGAAGCGACCAACGACGGCAAGTTCGCGGCCATTGCGCGCCTGATCGCGGAGTGGCAACCGGCGCGCTGCGTGGTTGGCCTGCCCCTGCATCCGGACGGCGCCGAGCATGAGATGAGCGTGCGCTGCCGCCGCTTTGCCAACCAGTTGCACGGCCGCTACGGACTTGAAGTCACGCTGGTGGATGAACGCTACAGTTCGGCAGTGATCCAGCACCAGCGCGGCGAGCAGATCGATGACCAGGCTGCCGCCATCATTTTGCAGCAATACTTTGACGACGCACATTCATGAGCACAACACCTTCCCAGCTTGATGCAGAAGCGCTGTACCAGACCCTGGTGCAGCAGATCCAAGCCGGCCTGCAGGGCGCAACCGAGGTTGCGCTGGTGGGCATCCACTCGGGCGGCGCCTGGCTGGCCGAACGCCTGGCGGCTGAACTGGGCCTGGGCGAACGCCTGGGCTTCGTCGATGTGTCCTTCTATCGCGACGACTTTTCCGAGAAGGGCTTGCGCGCCGATGTGAAGCCCAGCCAGATTCCCTTCGATGTCGAGGGGGCTACCATCCTGCTGGTCGACGACGTGCTCTATACCGGTCGGACCACGCGTGCGGCCATCAACGAACTGTTCGACTATGGTCGCCCGGCGCGCGTGCTGCTGGCGGCGCTGGTAGACCGCGGTGGTCGCGAGCTGCCCATTGCCGCCGATTTCGTGGCGACCTCGGTTGAACTCACCAAACAAGAAAACCTGCAACTGCAACGCGCCGACGACGGCCGCTTCTCACTCACGGTGGTCCATGCTTAATCCCCAACTCAACAAAAACGGCGAACTGCAACACCTGCTGACCATCGAGGGTCTGCCGCGCTCGATCCTGACGCACATCCTCGATACCGCATCGTCCTTCGTCAGCATCGGTGACCGCGAAGTCAAGAAGGTGCCGTTGATGCGCGGCAAGAGCGTCTTCAACCTGTTCTTCGAGAATTCCACGCGCACCCGCACCACCTTCGAGATCGCCTCCAAGCGTCTGTCGGCGGACGTGATCAATCTCAACATCCAGGCTTCCAGCACCAGCAAGGGCGAGTCGCTCCTGGACACCATCGACAACCTGGCGGCCATGCACGCCGACATGTTCGTGGTGCGTCATGCGCAATCGGGCGCGCCCTTCCTGATCGCCAAGCACCTGATCGATACGAAGCAGTCGCACGTCCACGTGGTCAACGCCGGTGATGGCCGCCACGCGCACCCGACTCAGGGTCTGCTGGACATGTACACCATCCGTCACTACAAGAAGGACTTCACCAACCTGCGTGTGGCCATCGTGGGCGATATCCTTCACAGCCGCGTGGCCCGTTCGGATATCCACGCGCTGACCACCCTGGGTGTGCCGGAAGTGCGCGCCATCGGCCCGCGCACCTTGCTGCCCAGCGGCCTGGAGCAGATGGGCGTGCGCGTTTTCCACAACATGGAAGAGGGCCTGAAGGATGTGGACGTGATCATCATGCTGCGCCTGCAGAACGAGCGCATGAGCGGGGCCTTGCTGCCCTCGGCGCAGGAGTTCTTCAAGAGCTATGGCCTGACACCGGAACGTCTGGCCCTGGCCAAGCCGGATGCCATCGTCATGCACCCTGGCCCGATGAACCGTGGTGTGGAAATCGATTCAGCCGTGGCCGATGGTGCCCAGGCCGTGATCCTGCCGCAGGTGACCTTCGGCATCGCCGTGCGCATGGCGGTCATGAGCATCGTGGCCGGCAATTGAATCCCAGGCTGACGACGACTATCCCCGCGACGTTTTGAACGATCCGTTAAGAAGACAAGAACTGATGAAACTGCATATCAAGAACGGCCGCCTGATCGACCCGGCCAACGGCATCGATGCCCAGCAGGATGTGTATGTGGCCGCCGGCAAGATCGTCGGTGTGGGCCAGGCCCCGGCCGACTTCGTGGCCAACAAGACCATCGACGCCACCGGCCTGATCGTGGCCCCCGGCCTGGTGGACCTGTCGGCGCGCCTGCGCGAGCCCGGCTACGAGTACAAGGCCACGCTGGAGTCCGAGATGCAGGCCGCCATCCAGGGCGGCGTGACCAGCCTGGTCTGTCCGCCCGATACCGATCCGGTGCTGGACGAACCCGGCCTGGTGGAAATGCTCAAGCACCGCGCCCGTTCGCTGAACCAGGCCCACGTCTATCCGCTGGGCGCGCTCACCGCCGGCCTGAAAGGAAAGGCGCTGACCGAAATGGCCGAGCTGACCGACGCCGGCTGCATCGGCTTCTCGCAAGCCGAAGAGCCCATCACCGATACCACGGTGCTGCTCTCGGCGCTGCAGTATGCCAAGACCTTCAACTACACCGTCTGGCTGCGTCCGCAGGACCCGCACCTGGGGCGCTCGGGTATCGCCCACAGCGGTCCGGCCGCCTCGCGCCTGGGCTTGTCGGGGGTGCCGGTGATGTCGGAAACGATTGCGCTCTACACCCTCTTTGAACTGATGCGCGCCACCGGCGCCCGTGTCCACCTCTGCCGCATGTCCTCGGCGGCGGGGCTGGAGCTGGTGCGCCAGGCCAAGAGCGAAGGACTGCCGGTGACCTGCGACGTGGGCGTACACCATATCCATCTGTGCGACCTCGACATCGGCTTCTTCGATTCCAACGCTCGCATGACGCCGCCACTGCGCTCGCAGCGCGACCGTGAAGCGATTCGTACCGCCTTGCTGGATGGCACCATCGATGCCGTCTGCTCCGACCACACCCCGGTCGATGACGACGAGAAGCTGCTGCCCTTCGGCGAAGCCTCGCCGGGCGCCACTGGCCTGGAGCTGCTGCTGTCGCTGTCGCTGAAGTGGGCGTTGGAGACAGAAGGCGAGGGCAAGGAAGTGCTGTCCAAGGCCATCTCCAAGGTCACCCACCGCGCCGCCAAGGTGGCGGGCCTGAAGGCCGGCAATCTGGCCGTGGGCAGCGTGGCCGACCTCTGCCTGTTCGATCCGAACATCCTGTGGAAGGTACAGGGTTCGGCCCTGGCCAGCCAGGGCAAGCACACTCCGTTCCTGGGCTACGAGTTGCCTGGCGTGGTCAAGGCGACCATCGTGTCGGGGCACATTGCCTTCGAGCGTTGATATTGTGACGTTTGATTTTCACTTGATCGATGCTTGTCTTCGGGCAAGTGCGTTCTTGATTTTCGATTAAGCGGTTTTTTCGTCGACCTCGACCTGATCACGATCCGACTACGCCATGTTCGTTTTTCGTCTGCTGCGCCTGATCGCACATCTCTTCAAGGGCATGGCGGTGTGCGCCTTCCTGTTCCCGTTCACTTCCGAGAAGGGCCGGGAGGCGCATATCCGGCGCTGGTCACGCAAGCTGTTGCGCATCTGCGGTATCGAGGTGCGTATCGACAGCCCGTTGCCTATCCCGCGTTCGCTGCTGGTATCCAATCACGTGAGCTGGCTCGATATCTTCGTGGTCAATTCGCTGCAGCCTTGTCGCTTCGTGGCCAAGTCGGAAATTCGCGGCTGGCCGCTCATCGGCTGGCTGTGCGCCAAGACCGGGACCATCTTCATCTCGCGCGGCAAGGCCAGCGATGTGCGGCGCATTTTCAAAGGTCTGGTCGAGAGTATCGAAAAGGATGAACACGTGGCCTTCTTTCCTGAAGGCACGACGGCAGCACAAGGGACGCTCTTGCCCTTCCACGCGAACCTGTTCGAGGCTGCCATCGATGCGAGAGCACCGGTGCAGCCGTACGCGCTGCGTTATGTGGATGCCGGGGGCAAGCTGCATGGTGCGGCTGACTTCATCGGCGAGATGTCCATTGCCGAGAGCATCGTCACCATCCTCAAGGCGCGCGGCATGAGGGCCGAACTGAAGCAATTGCCGCTCATCAGCACCGAGGGTGCGCATCGGCGCGACCTTGCGCGCACGGCACGCGAAGTCATTGCCACGGGTTTGGGCTATTCTCTGGAGTCGCTCAGCCCGGTCGGCGTGCCTGCGGGCACGGCACCTGGAACAGCGCCCGATCCTCAAGTCGCACCGCACTGAGTTGTCCGCCCCAGACGCAGCCTGTATCGAGAGCGATCAGGTTGGGGCGCATCAGTAGTCCCAACGTGGACCAGTGCCCGAAGACCACGGTCACGTCCTCGGTACGTCGTCCCGGCACCTCGAACCAGGGCATCAAGCCGTCCGGCGCTGCTGCCGCACCTTCCTTCACCGAAAAATCCATGGTCCCGTCCGCCTGGCAGAAGCGCAGGCGGGTGAAGGCATTGATGATGCAGCGCAGGCGGTCGTGGCCGACGAGCTCATCGGACCAGCGCTCGGGCTGGTTGCCGTACATGTGACGCAGGAAGACCATCCACTGGTCGCTGCGCAGCATGGTTTCCACTTCGTTGGCCAGGGCCAGGGCCTGGTGCAGATCCCATTGCGGCAGCACGCCGGCGTGGACGATCAGGTGGCCCTGTTGGTGGATGGCCAGGGGCCGGTGGCGCAGCCAGTCGATGAGCTCTTGGCGGTCGGGGGCATTGAGGATGTCATCCAGGGTATCGTCGCGATGTGCGGGTCGGATGCCGCAGGCCACGGCCAGCAGGTGCAGGTCGTGATTGCCCAGAACAGCCCGGGCGCGCTCGCCCATCTGCATCACGGTGCGCAGGGTTTGCAGGGATTGGGGGCCGCGGTTGATGAGGTCGCCGGCGAAGATCGTATGCGTGTCCGGGGAATCGGTCTGCGATTGAAGCTGGAGATAGGGCAACAGGCATCCTTGAAGATCGCCTACGACAATCGTGTGAGATGAGGGGGGCATCGAAATCCTCGGGCAATATTGCATGGGTGATTTAGAATTATACTTTCGCCATAACTACACTAGGACTGCTCAGGCAATCGGAATGACCGTATCCCCCTTACTGCCTTTAGTGACGATTGGCTTACCCGTCTACAACGCGCAGCGAACGATCGCCGAGGCAATCTCCTCCATTCTCGGGCAGACCTATCAGAACTGGGAATTGCTGGTCATGGATGATGGTTCGACCGATGACAGCGCGCGTATCGTGACCAGCTTCACTGATACGCGCATCCGCTGGATCAGTGACGGCCAGAACCGCGGCATTTCCCATCGGCTCAATCAGGCGCTTGATCTCGCAGGTGGCGAGTTCTTCTGCCGGATGGACGCCGACGATATGAGCTTTCCGCAACGTCTGCAAGTCCAGGTAAGTGCGCTGCAGGCCGATGCACAGGTCGACCTGGTGGCCTCGTCGGTGATGACCTTCACTTCCGAGCTCGATATCACGGGCGTCATCGAAGTGGCCAGTCAACATGAGCTCATCTGTGCCCGGCCTTGGAACGGTTTTCATTTTCCGCACCCCTCATGGATGGGAAAGACTTCCTGGTTCAGGAAGTTTCGCTATGTCAGCCAGGCCGACGGTGCAGAGGACCAGCACCTGCTTTATCGCGCGTACGCTCAAAGTTGCTTTCGCGGAATTGCTGAGGTGCTCCTGGCCTATCGCGACGACCGAATCTCTTTCCGCAAGCTGCTGTCGCGGCGCATGCGTTTCTGGAAAGTGTTTCTGATCGAAGCTTGCCGCCAAAGGCGATATCGCGATGCCCTCATCGTCAGCTTGCGCCAACCGGCCAAGATGGTGGCCGACTTCCTGTTCATGTTCGGCGGGATGCGCGCCGCCCGCAATCGTCTGGCCCCTGCCGGGGAACACCAGCTTGCGGCATGGCATGCACTGCTTGAACGCGTCCGATCTCGACCGGCTCAGGAGCCGATGAGCAACTGATGGAAGAAGCTGCGGTAGCGCCACAGCACCTCATTCTGCTCAAAATGTTTCAACACGTACTGGCGGGCATTGGCGCCCATCTCGGCCCGGGCTGATTCATCCTTGCCGAGGCACACGAGAGCTTCGGCAAGGCGATCGCGGTTAGCGGCCGTAAAGAGCAGGCCGGTGACCTGATTGATCAGGGCACCACGGATTCCGTAAATATCGCTGCCGATACTTGGCAGGCCCGATGCAGCGGCTTCCAGCAGGGATACCGGGAAACCTTCGCGGTAGCTGGGCAGACAGAAGATATCCGCAGCATTGAAGCAGGCAGCGGGTTGTTCGGTGAACCCGATCAACGTATGCCGTCTTTCGTGCACATCATCCAAAATGTCGATGATGCGTTCAGTCATGCCGTTTTCGTCCGGTCCGACCATCAGCAGCCACAAGCTCGGGCAGGTCTTCCTTGCAGCCCGGAACGCATGTGCAAGATCTTCGATGCCCTTGTCCGGATTCAGGCGTCCGAGAAAAAGAACGACAACGGCGTCCTCAGGTATGCCCCAGTTGTGGCGCATCTGATGTCGAGACGCAGGATCAGGATGGAATTTGCGGGTGTCCACGCCGGCGATGGAACCTCGCCCCAGAGGCGCAGCCTGCCCCTCCGGCAGAACGCCTTGTTGGCAGAGGAACTCGCGCTCTGAATGGCCAACGGTCAGCAGGTGAGTGGCCAGCCGTACGATGATCCTGTCCATTGATTTGAGGATGAATCGCCCCAATCCCCTTTTGTTGGCCCATACCTCACCCTGAAAGATGAACAGTCGCTTGGGAATTCCAGCTGCCCATCCCGCACACATCGCCAACAGACCAGCCTTGGGACCGGCGCCCCAGATGAGGTCGAATTTCTCCCTGCGCAGCAGGGCGAAGAGTGCCATCAGACTGCTCAAGTCCTTGCGCAACACGATGCGGCGCTGCAGTCCAATGGAGATCACTCGGGCTGGCAGGTCCAACGGTGGGGTTTGCGGATCGTTCTGCAGGTTGGTAACGATGGTGATTTCTGCAAACTCGCTCAAGAGACGGATGTGTTCTTTGAGAAAGAAGTGGATCATCAGCGGCGTAGCACAGACGATGCAGAGCCGACGAGGCGGGGGCGGCAGCTTGCTTGAGTTCATATCCTTGCGGTGCATGACGATTCCATTTACACGCGCAGCCAGTCTTGCGGGATCAGATCGGTGGTGTCCAATTTGTCATCGGCAAACCATTTGCGAGGGGCCACGACGATTTTTGACTGCGCATCCGATAACCATGCTCCCCACCAGCTCAACGAACTGTTGGCGATGACGAAGCGCTTGCAGGCGGCCATCAGCCAGAGATCCTGATGCGCATCGTCCGGGCCGTTGACGTCTACTACCGTCATGGGGATATCCAGTTTCAGATTGGCGCGAACCCATTGGGGATCGTCCGAAAACAGGAAGGCATGTGGCGCTGCAAGCCCCTGCCTGACATGCGCCAGGCCGGTTTGATAGTAGCTCATGTCGCAAAGGCCATGCGTGGAAGCGGCCTGCTGGTTGGTGACGTAGTCGCCGCGACGCACGTGCAGGCAGATCGCATCGGCGTTGCGGATCTGTTCATGGAGCAGGGAAGTCGCTTCATTCATCTGGCGTGGCTTGCCCAGCATTGCCGTGAGCTCCGGTCGGATGCGATCGAAATACAAGGGCGATTGCCAATAGCCAAAGAGGTAGAGCGGCGGAGTTGCACTCAGAACACCGGGGTCGAAGCGAAAGCTCTTTTCGTTCAAGGTGGTCACGCCTGGTGCACTGATGCCCAGATGGCGCTTGAGCTTGCGCATGACGCGATAGAGCAGAAAGCGTGCAGGTGAGCCCTCCGGCGTTGGGGTGCGGTAGGTCGGGAAGTCCACACCAAACGGCTCCAGCGCGTATTTCCGTATGGTCGTGTTGGGCAGATGCGGCGCCATGTCGAACCAGGTAAGGTCCAGTGTCAGCGGGAGACGGTGCTGGCGAGCCACTGACAGACCGGTGGCAAATTGGAAGAGCTGATTGCCCAGACCGCCGTGAAGGGCGACGGAAACGTTATTTTTCATGGGTTGAATCTGTGGAGGAGTGAAGACCGGTCAGTCTGGCAAACAATGCTTCGTATTCCCTGGAAATGGTTTCCCAGTTGTAGCGTTCAAGCCAGGCCTTCTTGCCGTTGGCAGCCAATACGGCCAGCCGATCCGGGTCAGCTGCCAGTCGTGCGATGCACTGGGCCAGTTCAGCGGTGTCAGCCCGGGTAAAACCCTGCGCATCGACGGTTGCCGGACAGAGTTCTCCCGCCTGGGTCCACTCGACGATTTCACGCGCGTTGCCAACCGGGACGGTCAGGAACGGCAAACCTGCCGCACAGGCTTCGAACAGCACCAGGGGCGAGTATTCGATGATCGAGGCGAAGACAAAGAGGTCCGACGCGAGGAAGGTCTCGATCAATTCCTTGCGCGGAAGGTTGGTTCTGATGATGCGCTTTCCCGCAGCAGGTTTTCCATTGACTTCCTTGATCACCCGGTCCAGCCGGTCAAAGTAGCCTGGGCGCAGACCGATGGCATGCAGCAGGCGTCCCGCGACAAAGCGAGCGGTGTGCAGCACCCCGCGGCTTTTCAGCTGACTCACCAGCTTGCGAACGTTTGAAATCATGTTGTCCCCAGTGGGGGGCATCTCGTTCCCGTTGAGAATGAGCGTTGCCTTGCGCGGCAGGACCGCCCTGGAGAAAGCCTCGGCAACTTCCAGATGGCCTTTGGCCCCATTGAGCGAACCGACCGTCAGCAAGACCAGTTCGTCGGGCGCCAGGCCCAGCGACCGGCGGGCGTCAGCGCCGGGTGAAGCGGAAAACTCGGTATCGTCGGCCGCGTTGGGAATGAAAATGGAGTTGTCCAGTTGGTGCTGCTGTGCAAAGTGGTGATCGCGGTAGTCATAGGCGTGATAGACCAACGCGTCGAAACAGCGCAGCAACGCGGGCAGGCGTGCGAAGTATCTGGCATAGCCAGGATCGTGCAGGCCGGAGTAGCCACAAGGCACCAGCACCTTGCGTGCCTTGACCCGGGGCAGTTCGTCGAGGATGGCGTCGAGCGTCCACTGCTGTGCGGCGTAGATGAAGATGAGATCGAACTCTCCCTCCAGCATGAACTGGCGGTAGGACTGTACGTCGCCCGCCAGACCGTTGGCCCAGTTGCCGCTGATATTGAACGAGCGAATCTTGACGCCCTCGTGAACGTCGGAGGTGCGGTTGGCAAGAAAGGAGGTGGCGACGGTCACATCATGTCCCCACCGGGCCAGTCGGCCAGCGAGTTGCCGTACGACTTCCTGCGCTCCCCCGACACTGGGATAGAAAAACTCACAGCACAATAGGATTTTCACTGTCAGATTCCCCTTCTGGGCATTTTCATTTTTTTAATCAGGTCCCAAGCCTGACGTCCATAGGAGCGGACGACAATAGCTGCAAATCGCCATGCCCGTACAGTCCATGACAAACCTGCATGCGGGTTCGATATATACAGCCTTCCCACCGCCACGCCGCGACGGCGGGCACGGTAGCAGCTACGGAACCATAACTGTTCCACACATTCCCGCAGGGCTTGGTCGTTCATGTACGGGTGCCGTGCATGAGCAGCCAACAATGCCGCGAATGCTTCCGAGAGCATCTTTAGCTCATGCAGCGAAGAGGGTGCCATTTCCGCCAGTTCCTGACGAAAGGGAAGGCCGGCTTCTTGCAGGCGGGCCTCGACGAAATCTATGCGTGAGCGCGTCTGGATGCTGGTGCCTGTGTAGCTGGTGCCGGCCTTGTTGATACGGTAGTCCAGAAGGACCTCGGGCAGGTTGGCCACGCGCGAAACGCCGGCGATCTGCCACCACAATGCCCAGTCTTCCACGTATTTGAAATGCTCCGAATAGCGAAGGCCGTGTTCCTTCAGCACGGCATGGCTGAACATGACGGTCGAATGAGCGAAAGCATTTTCGAACAGCATCAGTGCGCGGATGGCATCGTGCGTGACCGGGTAACGATGAACGTACTTGCGCCGCACTTCACCAAAACCGAGGATCCAGCTTCCGACCAGACCGACGTCGGGATGCTCTTGCAGGAAAGCCAGCTGCTTTTCCAGTCGCTCAGGACGACTGATATCGTCCGCATCCATGCGCGCGATGTATTGTCCACGGGCATGGCTGAGACCATGATTGAGCGCATCGACGATACCGCGATTGCTGTCATGCCGGATGACGCGCAAGCGCGGGTCATCACATTGCGCCAGGAGGCTCGCGGTACCGTCGCTGGAGGCGTCATCGATGACGATGAGTTCGAAGTCGCCCATGGTTTGTTCCAGTATGCTTCGGATAGCTGGTTGCAGATAGCGCTCGCCGTTATAGACCGGCATGATGACGCTGACGATAGGCGGGTGGCTCACGCTGATATCTGTTTTGGTTTGCTTCATGTGTCCTGCCCGTTGTTGCGCAGCAGAGTGCGTTTGAGAGTCCCCAGTCTTGCGCGCATGCGCCACCACTGGCGCATGGTGGCATTCCGGATGGCCAGCAATACGCACAGCGGGAGCACCCGGATCAGGCGCCGCGGCGCGTATCCGGCCAGCCAGCCGAAGTAGTCGCGGTAGATGCGCAATTTGACCAGGATCTCATTGCGCGAGTGAGCTCGCACACTGGTTGCGGGATCGTCGGTGTAGCTGGCCAGTGCCGTGCCATGAAATGCCAGCGGCGTCAGGCTGGCTACTCTGAGCCAGTAGGCATAGTCCTCTCCGACCTTCAAGCCGGTCTGTACAGGAAATTTACCGATTCTCTCCAGCAGGGAATGATGCAGCAGGACCGTGCTGGTAATCACCTGATTATCCTGCACCAATTGTTCCAACGTCAGCACGGTATCGGCGGTACGTCCTTCCAGCAGCAGTCCGTCTTGCAGTTGGTCGGCTTGTCTGGATCGCCGCAGGGCATTGCCGCACGAGGCAAGCAGGGTCCCGCCGGAACGCTGCAGACGCTGCAGCTGCATGGTGAGTTTGTCTGGCAGCCAGCAGTCGTCGCTATCCATGAACGCGATCCATTCGCCTCGAGCATGGTCGAGGCCGCGATTGCGCGGGGCGGCGGGGAGCCCGGCACGCGGGCCGGCAATCCAGCGCACACGCGTATCGCCCATCGCCGCCACTACTTCCTGCGAGCTGTCCGAGGAGCCATCATCGCAGACCAGTACTTCCAGTTGTCCGTGGCTTTGCGCAAGTGCGGAACGAATCGCCTCTGGCAGCTCCTGTGCGCGATTCCAGGTCGGAATGATCACACTGACCAGACCGGACTCGATCTTCTTCAATCCGTCGCCCATCCGTTGCGGACCTGCTGATGAAAACCTTCCAGCCAGATATCGAGCATGCGCAGTTCCCCCGGCGTGTCGTCGACCAGGAAGGACGACAGGAAGCGGCGGCCAGCACTCGTGACGTCTTCACCCGGGTTCAGGTGGCGGACTTTCCTGCCAAGTACATGCAGATTGTCGGTGCCGCGCCAGTGTTGGCGTTTGACCTGAATCACCTCCAGGCCAAGAGCACTGTACATGTGGCGCAACAGTGACTCGTCATAGCCTTCATAGTGGGCAGCCCATCCTGCCTCGTGTGATCCGAACAGGTGCCGCTCGGCCACCGCCCGTGCACTGAGGCTGGCAAACGGGTTGGCAAAGACGCGCGCCATGCGGCCAAGGTCGGGTACCTCGACATGGACGATGCCGCCCAGTTTCAGCCAGCTGTTCCAGCAAGCCACCATGCCGGTGATTTGTGGACGCCGGAAATGTTCGAACACATGATGCAGTCGTACTTCCTCAATCGAATTGGCCGGGAAGCGCAGACTGGTGATGTCGGCCAGCCGGTCCGCGATGGATTTTTCCTGGACGGTATGTTCCGACGGCGGGAAGTCGATATTGACATAGCCATCGAGATAGTTCTGGCCACAGCCCAAATGTAATTTCATGGTCGACCTTGTCAGTCAAATAGGAGACTTGTCAGCCGCTCGGCACTGGTCTTGTCTGTCATGTGTTGTGAGACCCAGTGGCGAGGAGCGTAGTGTAATTCGCCATTTTCCCAGCGTTTGAGGAGTATTGCCAGTGCGTCGAGCGCGCTGAACGCATGGCCGCAATCAGCACTCAGGTAAGGAGCTGATGACGCGGGGTAGCGCCGCCCGTTGGGCGCGGACCAGTAGCCGGGATCGAACACCCAGGTCGGGCGATCGCAGGACCAGGCCTCCTGGAGTGCAATACCCTGTGATTCGGAAGCGCTGACAAAGATGCACAAGCTTGCTCGCGCCAGGTGTTGACGGAACTGGCTCGCATCGTACTGACCATAATCTACGCGTATGACGGTGGCGCCATGGCTGACCAGGAGATCGTGCAAGCAAGTCAGTTCATCCTCGGTCATGCCGCTCTTGACGTAAAGCAATACGACAGGTGCTGGCATGGCAGGGCCAGGCGGGGGGGCGCACCACTGTGTGACATCGACGCCGGCCGCCCAGACAGCGATGCGTCCTTCCAGCGCGGGTGTCTCGGCGAGATAGACCTGCTTGACCCATTCCGATGGCACCAGACAAAGATCGATCTCCGGGCTGGCCATCAGAGCATCCATTTCGCTTGGCAAGACGACTATGTTGGGGCCGGCCACCAGGCGCTTGATCTTGCCGTCCCGCTTGAGCAGGATAGCCTGCCGCAATGCCTCTTCATTGGCAAGGACCAGACAATGCTCGGCGATGCAGTGCTGCATCAGCGGGTTGTAATTGTGCTGCCAGCCCAGCTCGGTCAGGCCATGCAGCAGGCTGCGAGTAACGGCCACATGCCCGCCAATGCTACGCCCTCGCATGCCGGCGATCCATTTGCGCAGTCGCCGCGGAAGGGCGCGGTTGAAGTTGCTGGCATAGCCGCGTGCGTTGAAGAACGGCGTCGGCTCCGTCAATATGCTCAGAGGCGAGCGGGATTGTCGTGACCGGGTCATCATCGCTTTCTCCAGCGGCGGGACCAGCGGGCAAGATCATGGAACAAGCTGGACAGGCCTTGCCCCAGGCATTGCCACCGACTGATCAGCTTGCCGGAGATCAGCGAGAAACGTGAGCAGGCACCCTGCTCCCGCAGGAACTCCTGGTACGCCGCCAAGGTGGGAAAGCGGGCGCGATCAGTCTGTCCCAGGCGCTTGAATTCATCGGCGATCGCCCGATAGTTGTGCCTCAGGAAACAGCGACCGGTAGCCTCCAACGGGCTTTCGCCCAGATAAGACCTGTAGCAGTTGTGCAGGGCTGCCAGCTCAGGCGCAAAGGGACCGCTATCGGAACTTGTGCTGTCTTGCTGGTCATGTATTCGATAACGGACCAGCGGACTGAGGAACACGTGGCACGACGATGAGCCGCATGCAGACAGCAGGAAGGGGCGGTCGGCAATCTTGCCGAAGCGGTTGCCCTCCCACTGCATTGTCTTGAAGATGTCGGTGCGGTAGAGGGCCGATCCAAAGTGAAGGGGGGCGCCCGCGTAGCAAAGTGCGGCCAGTTCGCTGGCGTTGCGGCAAAGCACGCCGCGCGGCGCAGCAGCGGGCCACTCGGTTTCGTCGGGTGCGGTCTCGAAGCTCATAGCGCTCAGGACCATGCCTGCTCCGGGCTGCGTGTTGATGGCATCCAGTGCATGGCGTAGATAGTCGGGGTGCAGGAGATCGTCGTCATGGAACACCAGGGTCCAGTGCCGGCGAGCGTGCTGCTGGGCCCGCGCAAGATTGCCGGCCCAACCAAGATTGCTGCTGGCGCACACATAGGCTACGCCCTCCGCAGCGAATGCCTGGACCGTTTCCCGGGTATCGTCCACACTGGCATTATCCAGCACCGTGATGCTCGCCCCCCGGGCAGTTTGCGCCAGAAGGCTGCGCAAGGTCGCCGGCAGCATCGAAGACCGGTTGTAGGTCAGGACGAAAATATCGATGTCGCTGGCCTCAAATGCCATGAGCGTGCTCCACTGCCAGACCTTCCACCCACTGGGCGAATCCTTCGTAACTGTGTAATCGTCCCTCCTCGCTGTCGAGGAAGCGTTGGCCTGCCTCGATCATGGGCTGGGCATCCTTGCTGGAGAGGCTCTTGAGCATGTCCGGGAGTTGCGCCATCGATTGCAGCTTGCGTGCATCGATGAAAGCAGCCGATGGAATGACATGGCTGATATCAGGCGCCCCCAGATAGATCGGAATCGTGCGTGCCACCATGGCCTCGATGATCTTTTCGGTGACATAACCGGGCGAGGCGATGTTCTCGAAACAGAGTGCGAAGCGGTAGGCGGATTGCGCGCCGAGCTTGTCATCGATCTTCCCCCAATAAGGCAGCTTCAATCCCGCCAGCCTGGTCTGCCATTGTTGGGGCAGAACCGACAGGCGATCCCAGCCAGAGCCATACAGGGCCAGCCGGTCGGCGCGCGTGAGCGCTACGATGGCTTCGAGACGGATGTCGTGCAATTGCTGGCGCAGCGCATACTCACGGGAGGGCGAGCGTTTGATGGCACGTGTCTGCCGGTACCATTGCAGGAAGCTGCGTGGCCTTGTCCACGGCGGAATGACGGCCTTGTCTTCATGACTCCAGTATTTATTGGCGGCGACCAGGATCACTTCGTCTTTTCGGGCTTGCCAGTCATCGGCGTGGATGCGCTGGTGCTGCCAGTAGCAGGGGAAGCGCAACGGCCAGCCTGTGCTGGAGCCTGCTGAGTGACTTCCCCTAGCTTCAGGATCCGGCACCATGTGATGCGGAAATGGGGCGGCCAGAGTACGCCAATGGTCGAAGAACAGGCTTGCATAAAGCGGCGACTCCATACAGGTCAGCAAGAGCGGGCGCGCGCCTGCTGCCCGCAGCCGGGTGCCCCAGGCGGAGTCCAGTTCTTGTATCACCATGACATCGTCGGCACGCCAGTAGCCACATTGCACATGTGACAGCGCGACATCGCCCGAGGCGACTTCCCAGCCGCGTTTTGCGGCCAAATCACACAGCGCGCTCACCCATCCCGCACCTGGAAAGCGTGCGGCCCATCGCTTGTCGGCCAGGCGATTGCCACCGAATTCAGCAATGTCGTTGCAGACTGCGAGTTTCATCATGCGCCGTTTTTGCGCGCGGCATAGATCTTGTTGGTGCCATTGCTGAAAACGTCGAGATATCCAATTCCCGACATGAACGTTTCTATTTCAGCCTCTGCGCGATTGACTTCCAGCATGACGAAGCGCGGACGGTACCGTTGCCAGTCATTGCTGGAAAGTACCTGCATTTCAAAGCCTTCGACGTCCACCGACATGAAGTCGATGGGACGATCTTTGGCGTGGGCTTCAATCATGTCAGCCATCCTGATGACTTCGACGTCGATTGTCTGGGCCAACTTGAAGCCATCCTTGACGGCGATGTCAGCCACCTTCCGGTCAAATGTCGAGAGCGTATCCGGATCGATCACGTAAAACGGCAAGACGGCCGGTTCAGGGCCGACGCCGACATTGAGATTGATATCACGCGGGCGGCAGGCAGAAATGTCGCGAAACTTGACCGGGTTGGGTTCCACATTGATACCCGTCCAGCCGCGACGATAGAAGCGCAAGGTGTTGCTGAACTTGTTGGGATCATTGGCGCCGATGTCAATGTAGAAACCGTGACCCGGATTTCCCATCAGCCGGTCGAGAATGATGTCTTCGCCATATTGCCCGTGAATGTCCAGAACATCTCGATAATACTGGTCCGTCAGGGTCTTCTTGAGGCGCTTGAAGTTCGAGTGTAAGAAGTGTCGCATGTGCTTTTCAATGTAATGTTATGCGGCATTTGCAAGCAAATATTGAGGGTGCTCGCCCGTCAGGAAGACTGCTTGTTGCCACTTGGCAAGGTAATTCGCGCAATAGGGAGAATATTACCTTCATGCCGGGTCCATAGCGATCATTCCTTGACGGAGCTTACCCCTACGTTTGCTCATCCGGTTGCGGTCAATGGAATGGAACATCATGGCGTCAACAATGCAGGAGCTGCTTTTCGGATGATGACAGTGATGACAGTGGCAGCCAAGGAAACGACCAGTCCCGTCACCACGAACAGAGGCAGCATGTCCTGGCTATGCGTCAGTGCCGACATGATCCGCGCGATTCCGGGAGCAAGGAGGTCAAAACAGAGCTGGTGGAAAATGAAAATACCGAAAGCATATTTGCGGCCCCATTCTGAAACCATGGCGATGTAACGCCCTTCTGGCTGGATCTGATCACTCAACCCCATGAAGAGCATCAACAGTGACAGGAAGAGGAGTATGTTGCCGGTCCCATTCCAGAACTGGTTTTGTGCGAGTAAAAGGTTGGCACAGCCCCACACCAGAATGAATCCCATGATCACCGAGCAGCTCGACAGCGTCTTGAGGTTGATGCTGCGGTATTGGGCGAGACAGGGGCGTATCAGAACCAGGTAACCTAGTGCAGCGCAGACCCCGAACAGGCCCAGCGGGTTAAGGAAGAGACCGCCCAGTCTGATCCAGCCCATGAACAACGAAAGCGATGCAAAGGATGCGAGGGCGATCATGAGCCATGGGCGAACAGTTACCACTATGGCCAGCAGGTAAATCACGATCAGGTCTGACAGGTAGTATCCTGGCGTATTGCCTACATTGCGTAGAGTGTCAAAGATCAAGCTGGCGGAGCATTCCGTACCGGAATTTTCAAGGCATCGGATTGCCAGCGAGCCGGGGTTGCGACGGTGAAAAAACTCATACAACAAGGTGTAGAAAATCACGAGGATTCCGAGGCGGACTATTCGCTCCCATCGGCGGCTGAAGTCTTTACCTGTAAAGGCGAACCTGGCGGATATGCCGTAAAAAAATGGCATGGACCATCCGAGGAAGACTAGCTTGAGGCCGTCTACCCATTGGATGTGCTCATGCAGATTCCAATAAAACGGATTGTGATACCACACCACACAGTACGCTCCAATCAAGCGCATGGTGTCGATAATATTGGCGGGGCGACGGCTTGCTGACATGGCGCTGGACGATCAGAGAAAGCGCCTCAGGACTGGGAAGCGCGCAACGATGCGCTTGAGCAGAGGCGTGCTTTCAATGAAGTAGTCGATGGCAACCTTGTTGAATCGCGAAAAGCGACGCTGCCGATAAGCCGCAGCCTTTTCTATAAATACCTTTTCAAAGTGAGCCGCGACAGGGGCGACGGCATACCTTTCATGAGCGATTTGCCGCGCTTTGTCGCCAAGATCTTTGCGTCGCGTCTCGTTGTTGACCAGTTCGGTGATGGCGCCGGCATATTCATCAACCGTGCGAGTGACGATGCCGGAACCGGCCATGGTACCTACTTGACCATCCGCCTTGCCTTCGATCAGCATGGTGATTGAAGGCAAGGCGTGCATCATTGCTTCCTGGATGACCGTGCCATGCGCCTCGCCGGCACCGCCAGAGTGAGCAAAAATATCGAGGGTATGGAGGAAGCTGGAGACAGCTTCATAATTCTTCGCGATAGGAAGAAAAACCACCTCGACCCCGAGCTCTTCGGCGAGTTTGCGGTACTTCGGGGAGCCACCGACGATCATGAAGCAAGTCGGCTTGTCGAGATGCGGCAATGCTTTCGCGAAGGCACGCAAGGCATGCTCGCCGTAAATATGGTCGTCCTGTCTCTGATGAAACCCGAGCACCACTGTCCGGGGATCAATGCCGAGCTCCTTGCGCAGGTCGCTGACCTCTGCCGGAGCGGGTACGGCGGGATAGATGATGTCGGCCTCGACGGGAAGAGATGCCTTCTTCCAGGTGTCATGAGCCCAGTGGCTGATTGCCGCAGAATAGATGAGATTGGGTGACCGGTCGGCACATCCGAAGATGTTCCATTCGATGACCGGTTCGCGCAAGAGGATAAAAGGATATTCCGGATACCCACCTCGGCTGGCGAAAACCAGATCCGTTTTTACTTTGTTGTACTCATCAAAAAAGGTCGTATTGATCCATGGCTGATATCGGTGAGAGATATCTCGTGTCTGCGTCTGGAATTCGATCACATTGATCCCGTGGCTGCGCATGAGTTCGATATTGCTGTAATCGAGCTCCGGCCAGACAAAGTCGGAATGCAGATCTGGATTGGGTTTGCACCAGAAATAATTGATCGCGAAGCGTTCGGGATCCAGCGCGCATGCCAGGCGGATGGTCTGTCGATGAGCTCCACCATAGGAGAGCCCACCATACATGATCATGGAGATATGGATGCGCTGATCGGATGATTTTTTCACGAGAGGGCGTCTTTCAGATTGCGTCAATACCAATGCTGCGAGATGCGGAAGGGGCCCGCGCTTTCCAGTACATATTCAAATCCCGTTTCTGCATGAGGTTGCGGGAGCACTTCGAAGATCACCGCACGCTCGATGTAATCCCATGCCTCCTGTCCCCACACCCGCAACATCAGGGTCATGTGATATTCGCCTGCGGCCAGTGGCAAGCTGTCTATCCGGCAGTGAATCTGACGGTCGTCGACTGCATAGACCTTGGCATCCAACGCATAGCTGGAGCCATAGGCAAGGGCTTCGCCACGATAGGAAAAGAGGCGCCACTCCAGATTGAATCCTCCCTGCGGCGGCTCTCCCTCCAGATCGACGCTCAGTACGATGCGATCCATGGATTCGATACGCGAGGTGACCTCGCCTTTGCCGTTGTAGAGCATCGCTTTGGCAATGCGCACCGGATACTTGCTGTTGCCATTGTCAAATTCGAAGATGCCGTCCTTGCGTTCATCATCCTTGTTGATATCGCTGTAGGTCTTGACCGCTGTCTCAACGTCCCCGTCATAGATCACACGTCCCTTCTCCAGGACCACGCCGCGTGTACAGAGATTGCGGATGGCGCCCATATCATGGCTGACGAAGAGAATGGTCCGGGAATGGTCGCGGGAGATGCCCTGCATCTTGCCGATGCACTTCTTGCGGAAGGATGTGTCGCCTACGGCCAGGACTTCATCGACGATCAGGATCTCCGGTTCAAGATGGGCGGCGATCGAAAAGGCGAGCCGAACCGTCATGCCGGAAGAGTAGCGCTTCACTGGTGTATCAATGAACTTCTCAAGCTCGGAAAAGGCGACGATTTCGTCAAATTTTCCGTCGATTTCTTCCTTGGTCATCCCGAGGATGGTCCCATTCAGGTAGACATTTTCTCTGCCTGTCAATTCGGCGTGGAAACCGGTGCCGACCTCCAGCAAACTGGCAATTCGCCCATTGATGCGGATCTCGCCGCTGCTTGGCGCACTGATGCGGGAGAGCAGCTTGAGCAGCGTGGATTTTCCCGCGCCATTGCGACCGATCACACCGATGATGTCGCCTTTGTTGATGGTGAGCGAAATTTCGTCGAGTGCCTTGAATCGTTGATTCAGATTCCGTTTTCCTGAAGCGGCTTCTTCAAAGACCAGGGCATTCGGATCTGGTCGGCCACGAAGCTTTGCCCACCAGCTTTGCAAGTCGCGGTACAGCGTGCCGTGACCAATGGTGCCCAAGCGATATTCCTTGGAAATGCGATCAATCTCGATAGCGATCTGTGATTTGTCGGTCATACGTATTGCCTTGGTTTAGATCGTGTCGACGAACGTCTTTTCTGCATTGCTGAACAGCTTGGCACCGGTGACGGCAAGCAGGCTGGTAATGACCAGGCCGGCCACGATGGCCGGAATGAAGATCTGGCCGTTGCCGAGGAATGCGAAGCGGAAGATTTCAATCGGCGCCGACATGGGGTTCAATGCCAGCGCCCATTTGAGTCGCTCAGGGGCCTGCGACATCGGATACACAATCGGAGTCGCATACATCCAAAGCTGTACACCGAAAGTGACCATGAAGGCCAGGTCACGGTATTTGGTGGTCAGGGCCGATACCGTCAGACCGATCGAGATCGCCAGTGTCGCCACGTAGGCCAGCAGCAATGGTACGGCCAGAATCGCCCACCAATGGAAATGGATGGTAGCGCCTGTGGCGGCGTAATAGGCGAGGAATCCGAGAAAGGTGACGAACTGGATGCCGAAGGAAAACACCTTGCTGATGACAATGGACACCGGAACGGACAGCCGCGGAAAGTAGACCTTGGAGAAGACGGCCTGTTGCTCCACGAAGATCGTCGAGGTCTTTTCGATGCAGGAGGACAGATAGGTCCACAGGATGATGCCTGACATGTAGAACAGGAATGGCGGGATCCCATCGGTCGGAATATTGGCAATGCGTCCGAAAATCACCGTGAAGACCAGGGTCGTCATCAGCGGCTGGATGAAGAACCACAGCGGACCCAGTATGGTCTGCTTGTAGAACGTTACGAAATCGCGGCGTACGAAGAGATAGATCAGATCACGCGCCTTCCAAAGCTCGCGCATGCGCGATATGGAACGATTCGCGTTGGCATCGATGACGGTAGTCCAGCGGTTGTCGGTATGAGGAGTATTCATCTGTACATCAGGTCTGGGAAAGGAGTTGATCAACAGTGTTGGTGACTGCTGAGAGCGAATCGAGCCGGGGCAGATATCCGAACTCGGCGGCTTTCCGGTTTTCTGAAAAATAATGGGGTTTGATGCCCGTTGCATTGATGCCCGCAGGCTGGTCGACCAAGCGATAGCGCAGTTGGAAACGCTTGCTCAGATGATCCAGTAACTGCATCTTGCCCACGGGGGCGAGGCTGTAGGCATCGACGGCGATATTGCAGGCGGGATGCTGGAGCACACTGCAAATCAGCGCAAAGAGATCTGCAGGGCTGATGTAATCTCGATAGATATCCTGGCTTGAGGTTTCCAGGAGATGCCCCTGAGCCAGCGCACGGACGATGTCAGCCAGCAGGAAGCGGCTGTTCATGTCCAGGCTGGGACTGACGTAACTGAACACCCTGATGTCGCAGATGCCCAGGTCCGGTCTGGCACGGTGTCGGCATTCGGTCTGGAACTTGGCCAGTCCGTACCAATGGCGCTGGTCCAGTGCGTTGATCGGGAAGCTGGCGACGGTGGTGTGTCGAGCCGGAAGTTCGAAGTCGGAGCCATAGGCCGCGCCGCTGCTCAGAAACACGTAGCGACAACCGGGATGCTGATGCAGGTAGGCCAGCACCATGTCATCGTATCGTGTCGTCAGATCCAGGATGTTTGCCCCCAACGCTGCGGCGCGTGCCGGACTGCCGGCACCGATGAAATTGAGGACTACATCGAACGCGGGGCGTTGCGTCCATTCGCTGAGACTGCGGGCAGCAGGTACCGTATGCGGTCCGGTTTTCTGCCGCCAGGCTTCATCGGTATCGAGGTCGCGCAGGAAACGCTCCAGTTGCACGCCGGACGTTGCTGCAAACAAGGGCGCCAGATCGCGCGCAATCTGGCTGGATGCGCCTAGAAAAGCGATGCGCATGATCAGGCTCCTTGAAGCAATGCTTCAAGGCGATGGCGCACGGAATCGTCGTCAATGCCGTGTTCCTTGAGCAGGTAGGCGTGCGTGCCGCAGTGTTCGGAAAAACGATCCTCCACGCCTATGCGCACTACGCGGGTCGGCGCCATGGTACAGGCGATTTCACTGACCAGTGACCCCAGTCCTCCGATGACCGAATGCTCTTCCAGCGTGACGACACAGGTACTGTTCCTGCACAGGGCGGCAATCTGCTCTGCTGGAGCCGGCTTGAGGCAAGGGGCGCTCCAGACAGAAAACTGCGGAAAGGCCTCCTGTGTCAGCCGCAGGGCCGTGACCACCATGGATCCAGTGGCTACAAGCACGGGTGCTGCGGCGTGGCCCTGTTTGAGCGGAAGCCATCGGCCCGCGTGGGTGTCTGACAAGGGAGCGTCGTGGACGTCGCCGCGGTCGCTCTTGCCCATGCGCAGATAGACAGGCCCGCTCGCAGCATAGGCCATCTGCATGCAAAGCTTCATTTCGAAGCGGTCGGCAGGGGAGTAAATGGCCAGGTTGGGAATGGCGCGGGTGCAGGCGATGTCCTCGGTGGACTGGTGACTCGTGCCAAGATGGCTGTACACGAAGCCAGCGCCATCCCCGAGGAAGACGACCGGGAGCTTGTCGTGCGCCACATCGATCTTGATCTGTTCCAGTACGCGTACCGGGACGAAGGCGCTCAAGCCATAGACAAAAGGACGAAATCCTGCTTTGGCAAGCCCCGCTGCCATGCCCACCATGTTTTGCTCCGCGATCCCGGCGTTGATGTACTGGTCGGGACATTCGCGACGGAAGCTGTCAAACAGGGCATACCCGTGATCTCCCGTCAGCAGAAGTACGCGGGGATCGGCCTTGGCCAATGCAAGCAGGGCTTCGCTGAACGCAGCTCTCATGCTTTTCCTTCGGATAACTGCTGGATCGCCCGGGCATAGCTTTCCGCATCCAGGCGTGTGTAATGCCAGCGATTGTCATGTTCCATGAAGCTTACGCCGCGCCCCTTGACCGTGCGGGCCACCAGGGCCTTGGGCGCTCTGGAAGTGCTGTTCCTCAGTGCTTCCAGGCGGGCGTGGATCTGTGCTTCGTCGTGTCCGTCGACCGACATGGTTTCGAACCCGAAGCTGATGAATTTGCTTTCGATCGATCCGAGGTCAATGACTTCCTCGGTCTTGCCCATGGCCTGGAAACCGTTGGCGTCGATGAGCACGGTCAAGTCCTTGAGCTGGTGATGTGCCGCAAACATGGCCGCTTCCCAGATCGTGCCTTCGTTGAGTTCGCCGTCACCCAGCAAGACAAAGGTACGTTGACCGGTTTGGTCCAGCTTGGCGGCCAGAGCAAGTCCGACGCCGACGGAGAAGCCATGACCCAAGGATCCGGAAGTTACCTCGAGGCCCGGTACGCGTGAGTCGGACAATCCCTTGAGAAGCGATCCGTCGGAGAAATAGTTTTCGATATCATGACGCGACAGCCACTGCCTTTCCAGCATGCAGGCGTATTGCGCCATGACACCATGTCCCTTGCTGAGAATCAGGAAGTCACGTGCCGCGTGCTCCGGATCGTTATCGGGATAGCGCAGGTGCGAACGGTACAGCACAGCCAGCAGTTCAATGATCGAGAACGCGCAGGCAATATGCACGGTAGAGCCCGCGTAGGCCATCTCCAGCACGGTGCGCCTCAATTGAGAGGCGTTGAAGGTGGCGGTACTCGGGCTCACGGTTGTTTCCATATTTCAGAAATTGACGCCCAGGAACTGCTCGATCCTGTCCGCCGCATAGTCCAGCATCGCCTGGTCCAGCGCAGGTTGAACGCCGATCCAGAAGGTATTGTTCATCACGATGTCGGTATTGGTGAGTTCGCCGCTGACACGATACTGGCGGCCCTCCATGTAGGGCTGGCGTGTCAGGTTGCCGGCAAACAGCAATCGGGTTCCTACTTTTTGCTGGTCCAGGTAGGTCAGCAGGTCCACGCGGCTTACCGGCGCATTTTCGCGCAAGGTGATCGGAAATCCGAACCACGAGGGCTGACTGTTCTCGGTCGCCTCCGGAAGAATCAGGAACTCGGCGCAGCTTTGCAGGCGCTGTTTCAGATGGGCGAAGTTTGCCTTGCGCTTTTCGATGAAGAGAGGCGCCTTGGCCAACTGTGCAAGACCGCAGGCAGCCTGCATATCGGTGATCTTGAGGTTGTACCCCAGATGACTGTAGGTGTACTTGTGGTCGTAGCCTTCGGGCAGACGACCCATTTTCCAGCAGAAGCGCTTGCCGCAGGTATTGTCCTTGCCCGGGGGGCAGTAGCAATCCCGTCCCCAGTCACGGAAACTTTCGGCGATCTGCTTGAGCTCGGGATTGTTGGTAAAGACGGCACCGCCTTCACCCATCGTGATGTGGTGCGCGGGATAGAAACTGAGCGTACCTATATCGCCAAAGGTCCCCACCATCTTGCCGTCATAGGTCGACCCGAGCGCATCGCAGCAATCCTCGATCAGCCACAGCTTGTATTTCTTGCACAACGCAGTGATCACCGACAGGTTGTAGGGATTACCCAGCGTATGCGCCAGCATGATGGCCTTGGTACGCGGTGTGATGGCGGCCTCGATCTTCGAGGCATCGATGTTGTATGTTCCCAGTTCCACATCGACGAACACCGGGACCGCACCAAATTGCAGGATCGGGTTGACCGTGGTGGGGAAGCCGGCAGCCACGCCGATAACCTCGTCGCCCTGTGTGATGGCGCGGGCGCCAAGTTTGGGAGAGGTCAGCGTCGAGAAAGCGACCAGATTGGCCGACGAGCCTGAATTGACGGTAATGAGGTAGTCGACACCGATGAACTTCGCCAACGCCGCTTCAAACTGGTCGTTGAAGCGGCCGGTCGTCAGCCATCCATCCAGAGATGCCTCGACCATCATCTTGAGCTCGGCGCCGTCGATCAGCTTGCCGGATGGAGGAATCGCCGTTACCCCGGGTTCAAATGACTTGGGTGCCAGCGCCAGGGCTGCGTATTCGTCGACCAGAGCAGCGATCTGCTGGCGGATCAGTAGAGTTTTGGCTTGTTGCATGACTTAATCTGCGTGGGTAAGCGATCCGTAATGGCGGATCTGGTCCAAGGTGAGCGCACGGACATCGGCGCCCTGCATACGTTGTCTAGCCCACTCTACGGTGAGTTTCAAGGCGTCTTCCAGTCGCAGTCGGGGTTGCCAATTCAATGCCTGCATGGCGTTGGTACTGTCCAGACGAAGTTGTCCAGCCTCATGGTGTTGCAGGGAGGCTGTATTGACCCAGCTGGCACCTTCGCCCCAGAGCGCCGTCATTTTTTCCGCAATCCACGATACGGGACGCGCATCTTCTGCGCGAGGGCCGAAGTTCCAGGGCTGGGCGAAGCGAGGGCCTTGCTCATGCAGCAGTTCGGCCAAGCGGAGATAGCCCGTGATGGGCTCCAGGACATGCTGCCAGGGGCGCACCGACGACGGTGACCGGATGCCCGCAGCTTCGCCACGCGTGAAGGCAGCCACGATATCCGGGATCAGCCGGTTGTCGGCCCAGTCGCCGCCACCGATGACATTGCCGGCGCGTGCCGTGGCGACGGCAACGCCGTGACGGTCGAACGTTTCCGTGCTGAAGAACGAATCGCGGAAGCAGGCGCTGACAAGCTCCGAGCACGCCTTGCTGTTGCTGTACGGGTCATGACCGCCCAAACGTTCATTTTCCCGATAGGGCCAGGACCACTCGCGGTTCTCGTAGCATTTGTCAGTGGTGACATTCACCACGGCACGCACGCCGCCTGACTGCCGCACTGCTTCCAGCACATGCACCGTACCCATGACATTGGTTGCGTAGGTTTCTACGGGATTGCTGTACGAATAGCCGACCAGGGGCTGCGCAGCCAAATGCAGCACGATTTCCGGACGCGACTGCTGCATGGCGTCCTGCAGGCTTGCCAGATCCCGTATGTCACCGATGATCGAACGCATGCCAGTGGCGACCGACGCCTCTTCAAACAAGCTGGGCTGGGTCGGAGGCGGCAATGCAAAGCCGGTCACTTCGGCCTCTGCTTCCTGCAACATCAGGCTCAGCCAGCTTCCCTTGAAGCCCGTATGGCCGGTCAGGAACACCCTGCGGCCGGCCCAGAATTGGCGGTTCATGACCATACCTTCCAGGGGGCATTGCCACTGCGCCACAAGCTCTCAAGGAAATTTTTGTCCCGCAGGGTGTCCATGGGCTGCCAAAAGCCCTCATGACGGAATGCGGACAGCTCGCCCTGTGTGGACAGGGCTTCCAGCGGTTCGGCTTCCCAGACAGTACTGTCTCCCTCGATCAGGTCAATTACCTTTGGCGAGAGCACGAAGAAGCCGCCATTGATCATGCCGCCATCCCCCTTGGGCTTTTCCTTGAAACTGCGGACCTTGTTTTCGGCAAGATCCAGTGCGCCGAAGCGTCCCGGGGGGTAGGTCGCTGTCAGTGTCGCCAGCGTATTCTGTGCACGATGGAAAGCCAGCAACTGCGCTATGTCGACGTTGCCCACACCATCGCCATAGGTAAAGAAGAAGGCTTCCTCGTCCTGCAGGTAGGGCGCAGCGCGTTTGAGGCGTCCACCGGTCATCGTGTCGATGCCGGTGTTGAGCAAGGTAATGCGCCAGGGCTCGGCATAGCGGTGCAGCACTTCCATGCTGTTCTGGCTTAAATCCAGCGTCACATCCGACATATGCAGGAAGTAATTGGCGAAATACTCCTTGATCACGTAACCCCGGTAGCCGCAGCAGATGATGAAGTCATTCACGCCGAAGTGGGAATAGATCTTCATGATGTGCCAAAGAATCGGCATGCCGCCTACCTCTACCATTGGCTTGGGTTTGATATCGGTCTCTTCCGAGATGCGCGTGCCGAGCCCGCCGGCCAAGATGACTGCTTTCATCTCATTCCGTGCTGACAGTTATTTCGAAGCCGTGCTGCTTGAGCAGCGCGTGTTGTTTGGCTTGCGAGAGGTCGTAAGCCACCATTTCCTCGACCATCTGGTCGACGGTGATTTCAGGCGTCCATCCGAGCTTTTCCTTGGCCTTGGTGGGGTCTCCCAGCAGGGTCTCGACTTCCGTCGGGCGGAAATAACGCGGGTCGATCCGTACAATCGCTCTATCATTCCAGTAGCCGACTTCATCGACACCCTGGCCTTTCCAGGTCAGCTGCATGCCCAGCGCGGCGGCGGTCTTCTCGATAAACGCGCGTACACTGATCTGCACACCGGTCGCAATGACGAAGTCTTCCGGCTGCTCCTGCTGCAGCATGAGCCACTGCATGCGCACATAGTCACGTGCATGGCCCCAGTCGCGCAGAGCATCGATGTTGCCCATGTACAGGCATTCTTCCAGACCCTGGCTGATGTTGGCCAAGCCACGGGTTATCTTGCGGGTGACGAAGGTTTCGCCGCGACGAGGGCTCTCGTGGTTGAACAGAATGCCGTTGCAGGCATAGATTCCATAGGCTTCGCGATAGTTGACCGTGATCCAGTAGGCGTACATCTTGGCCACGGCATAGGGACTGCGCGGATAGAATGGCGTGGTCTCGCGTTGTGGCGTTTCCTGCACCAGACCATAGAGCTCACTTGTGCTGGCCTGATAAAAGCGGGTTTTTTTCTCGAGACCCAGGATGCGGATGGCCTCCAGTATGCGCAAGGTGCCAATGGCATCGACATCGGCGGTATATTCCGGGCTTTCGAAGCTGACCGCCACGTGACTTTGCGCTCCCAGATTGTAGATCTCGTCCGGTTGCGTTTCCTGGATGATGCGAATCAGATTGCTGGTGTCGCTCAGGTCTCCATAGTGCAATTTGAAATTGCTGTTTTCAATATGCGGATCCTGATAAATGTGATCGATGCGCTGCGTGTTGAACAGACTTGCGCGACGCTTGATGCCATGGACGATGTAGCCCTTTTCAAGCAAGAACTCTGCAAGGTACGAGCCATCCTGACCTGTGACGCCCGTGATCAGGGCAACTTTGCGCATCGATTGGGAAGAGGTTGTCATGCCGAATAGACTTTCAGAAATTCACGATAGGTAATGTTGAGTCCTTGCCGCAGATCGATCTTGGCGTTCCAGCCCAGTGAACTGAGGCGGGAACTGTCCATCAGCTTGCGAGGCGTGCCATCAGGCTTGCTGGCATCGAACCTCAGTTCGCCGGTGTAACCCACGGTCTGCGCGACCAGTGTTGCCAGTTCACGAATGCTGACATCGCTTCCATAGCCCACATTGATATGGCTGAGCATGGGGCTGGTGTGACGCTGGTATTGCTCCGCCGACAGCTGCATGACGTGCACGCAGGCCGCGGCCATGTCATCAACATAGAGGAATTCGCGCATCGGTGTCCCGCTGCCCCACACTACCACCTCCGGACTGTCGTTCAGCTTGGCCTCATGGAAGCGACGGATCAGGGCCGGGATCACGTGCGAATTCTCCGGATGATAATTGTCCCCCTCGCCATAAAGGTTGGTCGGCATGACGCTGCGGTAGTCGATCTGATGCGAGGCACCGTACTGGCGGTTGTAGCTTTCGCAGAGCTTGATGCCGGCAATCTTGGCGATGGCATAGGGCTCGTTGGTTGGCTCCAGCTGGCCGGTCAGCAACGCTTCTTCCTTGATCGGCTGCGCCGCCAGTTTGGGGTAGATGCAGCTGGATCCGAGGAACAGCAGCTTCTTGACCCCGGCACGGAAGGCTGAATCGATGACATTGGCCTGGATCATGAGATTCTGGTGAATGAACTCAGCCGGAAATGTATTGTTGGCGTAGATGCCGCCCACCTTGGCCGCAGCGAGGTAGACCTCGTCGGGACGTTGCTGATCGAAGAAATCCTTGACGGCCTGCTGGTTGGTCAGGTCCAGTTCCGCATGGGTGCGGACGACGATGTTGGCTTGCCCGGCGGCAAGCAGCTGGCGAATGATGGCGGAGCCGACCATGCCCCGGTGCCCGGCTACGTAAATCTTTTTGCTGGCTGTCATAGCAGAAGTGCTCATAACGTTGGATGGAAGAGGACGCAGTCAAATCGTTCGCGTCCAGACCCGGATCAATTCAGTTGCACTAGAGTTCGATGCTGGCTGTTGGGCTCATCTGATGCCTTCAGCCACTTTGCCTTTTCTTGCAGATTATCTACCCCCGACATTCTCGGCTGCGATACGCTGGAAATACATATCGCGCCGCCCGGTCTGCTGTAATTTTTCGCAAATGCCGGCTCGCATGAGTGCCAGCGTCCTGATGACGGCGCCGGCCGCCACGATTCGCGCCGTACGACCTCTCGGCTTATAATTTCCGCGGCGCACAAGTGCGACGGAGTCGCGTTGAGTCATCACACAAATACTCATTTGCCGGGAAGGCTGGCTAAACATTATATTGTATCATACGGGTCTTCCCAATGAGCGATCGCTTGCTTCGATGCAATATTGGATATATGTTGGACATCTTGCTTCCTGTTCCTTTTTGCATATCCGCCACGGCTACACGACAATAAGTTTTTAACGAGAACGGAATCATGAAGCGATCTTTTGATGTTGTTGCTGCTGTTGTTGCTGCTGTTCTGCTCCTTGTTCCTTGCATTGTTGTCTATCTGTTGGTCATCATGACATCCCCCGGTCCCGCCATTTATTGGTCTGATCGCGTGGGTCGCAACAACAAGATTTTTCGCATGCCCAAATTCCGCACGATGCGCGTCAATACGCCGGCGGTGGCGACCCACCTGCTCGCGGATCCGGCATCTCACCTCACTCCGATTGGTGGCTTTCTGCGCAAGACCAGCCTGGATGAGCTGCCGCAACTATGGTGCATTCTGCGGGGAGAAATGAGCTTTGTCGGGCCGCGCCCTGCCTTGTTCAATCAGGATGATCTGATCCGGATGCGCACCGCCGCGGGCGTTTCCGAGCTCACTCCGGGGCTGACGGGCTGGGCCCAGATCAATGGGCGGGACGAGTTGCCAATTGATGTGAAGGTCCAGTACGACGTGGAGTATCTGTCCAGACAGAGCTTCAGCTTCGATCTTTACATCATTTGGGAGACTGCGCGCAAGGTAATCAGCCGCAGTGGCGTATCTCACTAAGCCGGCTCATGCGACAAAAAATCATTCATCTGCCTC
Organism: Herbaspirillum sp. C7C8; assembly: GCF_022627875.1. Lineage (NCBI taxonomy): Bacteria > Pseudomonadati > Pseudomonadota > Betaproteobacteria > Burkholderiales > Oxalobacteraceae > Herbaspirillum > Herbaspirillum sp. C7C8. The sequence goes on along the minus strand of NZ_JABXGG010000004.1, from coordinate 7,202 downwards.
GTACTACCAAGCAAGGTATCGCCATCGCGGTAGATATTTTCATTTGTATCCTTTCGACCTGGATCGCTTTTTCACTGCGTCTGGATACTTTGCATTTTCCTGAAGGTTATCAATGGCACGCCTATCAGGTTGCGCCATTGTTCTCGTTGCCTATCTTCTTGCGCTTCGGGTTGTATCGCGCGGTATTCCGCTACACCGGGATCGCGGCCATGGTCTCCATTGCCAAGGCAGTGGCCGTCTACGGTGCAGCCTATTTCACGTTCCTGGTTTGGATGGGGTTGCCTGGGGTGCCGCGGTCGGTAGGCATCCTGCAACCTTTGCTGATGTTTTCGATGGTGGGCGGGACCCGCGCCTTCGCCCGCTTGTGGCTCAGTCAGGCTGATGGTGAGTTCAATGGGCAGCGGCCCTCGCGCATGCTCATCTACGGCGCCGGTTCCGCCGGCGCGCAGATTGCAGACGTGCTGCATCGACGTCGGCAGTTCCAGGTCATCGGTTTCCTGGATGATCAGCCGGAAATGGCCGGAAAGCTGATCAACAGTCTCAAGGTCTACCCGGCCTCCGAGGTTGAGCGCGTCATTGGCTTGTTCGCGGTGACGGATGTGCTGCTTGCCGTGCCGTCGGCGTCACGTGCGCGGCGTAACGAGATCATCGAGCAGTTGCGCAAATTCCACGTGCATGTGAGCTCATTGCCCGATCTTTCCGATCTTGCCAAGGGGCGTATCAAGGTAGCGGATATCCATGAACTCGATATCATCGATCTGCTGGGTCGTGAGCCGGTCGCGCCCAATCTGGCCCTCATCAGCCGAAACATCAGCGAGAAGGTTGTCCTTGTCACTGGTGCCGGGGGTAGCATCGGAAGCGAACTTTGCCGCCAGATCATCGCGGCTCAGCCCAGTCATCTGCTGCTGCTGGATCACAACGAATTCAGTCTGTACAGCATTCATCAGGAACTGCACAAGGAGGTCGTGAATCTCGGGGCTGACATCCAGTTGATTCCCTTGCTTGGCAGCATCAAGGACTACGATCGCATCGAACAGATCTGCCGTACCTGGCGACCACGCACCATCTATCATGCCGCCGCCTACAAGCACGTGCCGCTGGTGGAGCATAATCCCGCCGAGGGTATTCGCAACAACGTTCTGGGTACCTACAATGTGGCGCGTGCAGCCATCGTATGGGGTGTGCAGGACTTCGTGCTGGTGAGCACGGACAAGGCGGTGCGTCCGACCAATATCATGGGTGCGACCAAGCGTGTGGCCGAGATGATCCTGCAGGCGTTGGCCAGCAACCCTGCCGTATGCCTCAGCCTGGAGGACAGCCAGGAGGAAACTTGCCAGGTTCAGACGCGCTTTTCCATGGTGCGTTTCGGCAACGTGCTGGACTCCTCAGGGTCGGTGGTACCTCTGTTCAGGCAGCAGATCAGCGCAGGCGGCCCGATCACGCTGACAGACCGTGAGGTCACGCGGTACTTCATGACTATTCCCGAGGCGGCGCAACTGGTCATCCAGGCCGCCGCCATGGCCGAAGGCGGCGATGTCTTCTTGCTGGAAATGGGCGAGCCGATCAAGATCATCGATCTGGCCTACCGGATGGTGCAACTGTCCGGGTTGACGGTCCGTGACGAGCACTATCCGCAGGGTGATATCGAAATTCAGGTGACCGGCCTGAGGCCGGGGGAAAAGCTTTACGAAGAACTTCTCATCGGAGAGAATGCCAAACGCACCGCGCATCCCCGTATCTTGCGCGCGCACGAGGAGCACCTGCGATGGCCGGAGTTGAAGGTCCATCTCGCGCAACTCATGACGTTGCTGGAAACCAATGATGTCGATGCGATCCGCAGTCTGTTGGCAACACTGGTGACGGGATATGAGCCGGCTGGGGAGATCGTGGATTGGATCAACAACGCCGAGTTGCAATCGAGCGAGAGCAGCGCCAGCCTTCCTGCCTGACTTGTTTTCATCTTCCTTCATGTACTCCTGACGTATTGATCTCATCAATGACCCTTCTTTCCAACACCATCTTCAAAGCCTACGACATCCGCGGCATCATCGACAAAACCCTGGACGACCAGGTCGCCTTCCAGATCGGCCAGGCCTTCGGTGCAGCCGCCCTGGCCCGGGGCCAGAAGAAAGTCGTGATCGGTCGTGACGGTCGTCTCTCCGGCCCCTCGCTCTCGGCCGCGCTGGCCAAGGGTCTGCAGGCAGTCGGCGTGGACGTGATCGATCTGGGCATGGTCGCGACCCCCATGGTCTATTTCGGTACCCACGTGCTGGATACGCAGTCGGGCATCATGGTTACCGGCAGCCACAATCCGCCGGACTACAACGGTTTCAAGATGGTGCTGGCTGGTGAGGCCATCCACGGCGAGACCATCCAGGCCCTGTATCACGCCATCGTCAAGGGCGAATTCCCGCAGGGCGCCGGCAGCTACAGCACGCACGACATCAAGGCGACCTACATTGCCCGCATGATTTCGGATGTGAAGCTGGCCCGTCCGCTGAAGATCGCCGTCGACTGCGGCAACGGCGTGGCCGGTGCCTTCGCCGGCGAAATCTACCGCGCCCTGGGGTGTGATGTCACCGAACTGTTCTGCGAAGTCGATGGCAACTTCCCCAACCACCACCCCGATCCGGCCCATCCGGAAAACCTGCAGGATCTGATCCGCTGCCTGCAGGAATCCGACAACGAACTCGGCCTGGCCTTCGATGGCGACGGCGATCGCCTGGGCCTGGTGACCAAGGACGGCCAGATCATCTATCCGGACCGCCAGCTGATGCTCTTCGCTGAAGACGTGCTGACCCGCAACCCGGGCAAGGAAATCCTCTACGACGTCAAGTGCACCCGCCACCTGGCCCCCTGGATCACCGCGCGCGGCGGCCAGCCGCTGATGTGGAAGACCGGCCACTCCCTGGTCAAGGCCAAGCTGCGTGAAACCGGGGCCCCGCTGGGCGGCGAGATGAGCGGCCATATCTTCTTCAAGGATCGCTGGTTCGGCTTCGACGACGGCCTCTATGCCGGCGTGCGCATGCTGGAACTGATGGCCCGCCAGAGCGACCCCTCGGCCGTGCTCAATGCCCTGCCGCAATCGGTCAGCACCCCGGAACTGCAACTGAAGCTGCAGGAAGGCGAGAACTTTGCCCTCATCGGCAAGCTGCAAAGCGATGCCAGGTTCGATGGCGCCCAGGACATCATCACCATCGACGGTCTGCGCGTGGAATACCCGGACGGCTTTGGTCTGGCCCGTTCATCCAACACCACGCCGGTGGTGGTGCTGCGCTTCGAGGCCGAGACGCCGGAGGCTCTGGAGCGTATCCAGGGAGAATTCCGCAAGGTCATCCTGGCCGCCCGTCCCGATGTGACACTGCCGTTCTGACCAGCCGATGAGGTAAGATGCTGGCCCACCATTAAAGTCACGCCAACGTGGGTCAGCCTTGAAAATTCTTATCGTCCGTGTCTCCTCGCTGGGAGATGTCGTCCACAACATGCCGATGGTGGCGGACATCCATCGTCATTTCCCCGGTGCCCAGATCGATTGGGTCGTCGAAGAAGGCTACACCAGCCTGGTCGGCCTCAACCGCCATGTGCACCAGATCATCCCCATCGCCCTGCGTCGCTGGCGCAAGACCCTCTTCTCGACAGCGACTCGCGCCGAGATCGGGGCCTTCCGTCGGCAACTGCAGACCGAGCGCTATGACGTCGTCTTCGATACCCAGGGCCTGCTCAAGACCAGCGTGGTGATGCGTATGGCCCGCCTGGCCCCGCAGGGCCGTCGGATCGGCCTGGCCAATGCGACCGAAGGTTCTGGATATGAAGCTCTCTCCCGAATCTTCCACGACCAGAGCATCCCGGTCGGCCTGCGTACCCATGCCGTCACGCGTGCCAGGCTGGTGGCGGCGGGCGCGCTGGGCTATCGGCTGGAGGGGCTGCCCGACTTTGCCCTGCAGCCGCCGGACCCGTCGCGATGGGCCTGGATGCCGGAGCAGCCATATGTCGTGTTCCTGCATGGTACCGCCCGTGCCGCCAAGCAATGGCCGCAGGACCGTTGGATCGCGCTGGGTCAGGCGCTGGCCGGGCGCGGCTTGCCGGTTCTGCTGCCCTGGGGCAATGCCCGGGAGCAGGAGGCCGCCCGCCAGCTGGCCGCCGGTATCCCCGGCGCGATCGTGCTGCCTGCACTGCCAATGATGCAAGCCGTGGCCCTGGTGCAGCAGGCGCGCCTGGTGATCGGCCTCGATACCGGACTGACTCATATCGCTGCCGCCTACGGCAAGCCCACAGTCGAGCTCTACTGTGACTCGCCGCGCTGGAAGACCGAGGGCAACTGGTCCCCGGCTATCGTCAACCTGGGTGATCTGGGGGCGTCTCCACGTGAAGAAGACGTGTTGCGCACCGCGCTGGAGCTGTTGTCCTGAGTTTTATCGCCCCTTGGGAGTCACTTGGGCATGTGTTGAAACAGATCAAACGCTCCGCGCAAAGCATCAATTTTGCGTGACAAGCCGCATCTGGCCTGCCTTCCAGACGTGCCAGGGCCAAGCTGTCGGCCACACGGGCAGGGCGCTTGCGGGCATAATACGCGCCATGGAATCGCAAATTATCGAGATTGGCCTGACCGAATGGCAGGTCGAGCATCCCAATGAGGACTGGATCACTGCACTGGAAGCCGGGAAGGTGCTGTATTTCCCGCAGCTGGCTTTCCAGCTCATGGAATCCGAGCGCAAGCTGCTGGATCCGGCCGTGCGCGCCCCCAAGTCGCGCAACATCAGCCTTGACGCGCGGGGGCACATCAAGGGGGCTGCCGGTGGAGCCGAGCAGCAGCTGGCGCTGGCGGCGATGATCGGGCGCTTCCGCGAGCAGGCGCTGTCGCTGGTGCACACGCTGCTGCCCAAGTACCGTGATGCCTTGCGCATTGCACCGACCAGCTATCGTCCGATGCAGGTGGAGACACGCGCCCAGTCCTGGCGTGCCGATGACCGCCGCATGCACGTGGACGCCTTTCCCTCGCGTCCCAATTACGGTGAACGTATCCTGCGCGTCTTCACCAATGTGAACCCCGATGGCGTGCCGCGCGTCTGGCGCGTGGGCGAGCCCTTCGAGACGGTGGCCCGGCGCTTTCTGCCACGCGCCAAGCCTTATGTGCGCTGGCAGGCCAGTGTGCTCAAGGCGCTGCACGTGACCAAGTCCTTGCGTAGCCAATACGATCACCTCATGCTGCAACTGCATGACGGCATGAAGAGCGACATGCAGTACCAGCAGGACGCCCAGCAGGTCACCATGCCCTTTGCCGCGGGCTCAGTCTGGATCTGTTTCTCGGACCAGGCCTCGCACGCGGTGATGTCGGGCCAGTACATGATGGAGCAGACCCTGCACCTGGCACCGGAACAGCAATACGACCCGCAATCCAGTCCGCTGGCCATCCTGACGCGCCTGGTCGGCCATCCTCTGGTCTGAGATGCGGGTGCTGTATTCCCTCGTCTGGTGGCTGGTGCTGCCTCTGGTGCTGCTGCGCCTGTGGCGGCGCGGCCGCAAGGAGCCCGGTTACCGGGCGCATGTGGCGCAACGCCTGGGTTTTTATTCGCACGATGCGCGCCTGTCTGATCCGCAGGCTCGGTTCATCTGGGTACACGCTGTCTCGGTCGGGGAGACCCGTGCCGCCGAACCGCTCATCGATGCCCTGCTGCAGCGCTATCCGCAACACTCCATTCTGTTGACCTGCATGACGGCCACCGGCCGCGCCACGGGGGCTCAGCTCTATGGCAAGCACGGGGCGCGCGTGGTGCAGAGTTTCCTGCCCTACGACACGGGGTGGATGTGCGCGCGTTTCCTGCGCCACTTCCGTCCGGTCGTGTGCGTGCTGATGGAAACCGAGGTCTGGCCCAATCTGATCGAACAGTGTCGCCGCCATCACGTGCCGGTGATGCTGGCCAATGCCCGCCTGTCGGAGCGTTCGCTGCGGCGAGGATTGCGCTTTGCCGCGTTGCTGCGTCCGGCGGCCGAGGCCATCGACAGGGTCGCCGCCCAGTCAGCCGCCGATGCCGAACGTTTGCGTGCCTTTGGTGCAGGCCATGTGGAAGTGACCGGTAGCCTCAAGTTTGATGTCCAGCCTCCGGTCGAGATGGTCGAGCGCGGGTTGGCATGGAAGCGGGCGCTCGGCGGGCGCAAGGTATTGCTGTGCGCCAGTACCCGTGAGGGCGAGGAAGCCTTGATTCTGGATGCGCTCGCCAAGCTGGGGCAGACCGACTGGCTGACGGTGATCGTTCCGCGCCATCCGCAGCGCTTTGATGAGGTGGCCGGAATGATTCTGGCGCATGGCTTGCGGCTGCGTCGGCGCGCCGAGCTGGAGCAGCACAACGATTGGAGTCAGGTTGATGTCGTGCTGGGAGACTCGATGGGTGAAATGTTCGCCTATTACGCCTTGTGTGATGTGGCCTTCATCGGCGGCAGTCTCCTCCCGCTGGGTGGACAGAACCTGATCGAGGCGCTGTCACTGGGCAGGCCGGTCCTCATTGGTGTGCATACCTTCAATTTCCAGCGCATCACCGAGGACGCCATCGACGCCGGCGCGGCCTTGCGCATTGAGAATGCGGCCACCTTGTTGCGTCAGTGGACGGCCCTGGTGACCGATGAGGAGCGCATGACCCGAGTGGCGGACGCCGCTGTCGCCTTTGCTCGACGTCACCAGGGGGCGACCGCGCGTAGCCTGGCGTTGTTGGCCCCCCTCGTGAATGAGGCTCAAGTTCGTCGATAGGCCTCGACGGTTGCCTTGAGCGCGTCGTCGACCGATACCGGCGGCGTCGTAAGGTGGAACGGCACGCAGGCGTGGGAAGGCGGCGTTAATGTCGCCGCGCCACGCATCTAATACAGGCGGACCGTAGGCCGGGCAATCACCACCAAGCACTGTGAGCAGGGGTAGCCCCGTGTTCCAGGACCTGCCTGCTAAATTATTTTCAATTATTTTTCAAAAAGTGCTTGCGTGGTGTGGAGGGCGTTGCTATAGTTCGCCCCCTGCTGACGCGACACACGAAGCGAAGTTGAAAAACAGAGCGACGGAGGTCGGCGAAGCAAAGAGGTGTGAAGCAGGTTGTAGGGCGTTTTAAATTGGAAGTAGTCAAAGCGGCAGTTAAGCGAGATGAAAAAATTTAAAACGAATCGCAAAAAAGTAGTTGACGCGATAAACAAACTGCTACATAATCTCGTTTCTCTGCTGC
>NZ_JABXGG010000049.1:0-751 GCF_022627875.1 Herbaspirillum sp. C7C8 | reverse complement strand
TCCACGGTCTTGGCCAGGGGCGTGAAGGCGCTGTTGGCGTCGGGCATGGCGGTGATGCGGTAGCCCGGCATCTGGGCCACCCAGAAGCCACCGGCCACGAACAGCAGCACCGTCACCAGCGCCGCACCGATGACGGTCTTGCGCGAACGCTCGCCCACGGCGGCCTCGGTCTTGACGAAGGCAAACGCCGCACCGTGCATCAGCAGCATGGCCACCGACAGCAGACCGGCCAGCAGACCGAAGGGATTCAACAGGGCAAAGAAGCTGCCGGTGTATTCCACGCGCATGGTGTCGTCATAGTGGAAGGGCACGCCCAGCAGCAGGTTGCCGAAGGCCACACCGCAGATCAGGGGCGGCACGAAACCGCCGATGAACAGCCCCCAGTCCCAGGCATTGCGCCAGCGCGGATCGGCCACCTTGCTGCGGTAGTCGAAGCCCACCGGACGGAAGAACAGCGAGAACAGCAGCACCATCAGGGCGATGTAGAAGCCCGAGAAGGCGGTGGCATAGACCAGCGGCCAGGCTGCGAAGGTGGCGCCGCCGGCGGTGATGAACCAGGTCTGGTTGCCTTCCCAGGTGGGGCCGATGGCGTTGATCAGGATGCGCCGCTCGGTATCGTTCTTGCCGGCGAAGGGCAGCATCATGCCCACGCCGAAGTCGAAGCCGTCGGTGAGCGCGAAGCCGATGATGAGCACGCCCACGAAGGCCCACCAGATCAGTTTGAGTGTTTCGTAATCGAAGATCATTCTGC
>NZ_JABXGG010000048.1:0-777 GCF_022627875.1 Herbaspirillum sp. C7C8 | reverse complement strand
GAAAAAATTTAAAACGAATCGCAAAAAAGTAGTTGACGCGATAAACAAACTGCTACATAATCTCGTTTCTCTGCTGCTGACGAACAAAACGATTCGCAGCGATGCAAACAGCGCACAGCGCGTTTGCGGCAGACAAGATCTTTAAAAATTAACAGCCGATAAGCGTGGGCGTTTAATGAAGTGCGACAGAACTTCGGTTCTGGAAACTTTAAATATTAAATGCTCACAAGAAATATAGGTAAGTTCGCAAGAAATTACCTGTCAGTATTTTGAGAGAGCGATGCCCTTCGGGGTAGCCAGAAATGGCACAAAACAGAGATTAAACTAAAGAGTTTGATCCTGGCTCAGATTGAACGCTGGCGGCATGCCTTACACATGCAAGTCGAACGGCAGCATAGGAGCTTGCTCCTGATGGCGAGTGGCGAACGGGTGAGTAATATATCGGAACGTGCCCTAGAGTGGGGGATAACTAGTCGAAAGATTAGCTAATACCGCATACGATCTACGGATGAAAGTGGGGGATCGCAAGACCTCATGCTCCTGGAGCGGCCGATATCTGATTAGCTAGTTGGTGGGGTAAAAGCCTACCAAGGCGACGATCAGTAGCTGGTCTGAGAGGACGACCAGCCACACTGGGACTGAGACACGGCCCAGACTCCTACGGGAGGCAGCAGTGGGGAATTTTGGACAATGGGGGCAACCCTGATCCAGCAATGCCGCGTGAGTGAAGAAGGCCTTCGGGTTGTAAAGCTCTTTTGTCAGGGAAGAAACGGTGGT
>NZ_JABXGG010000047.1:0-991 GCF_022627875.1 Herbaspirillum sp. C7C8 | reverse complement strand
TGACCGTACCCCAGAATTAGTACCGGTCTAAAGTAGAAATTTCCGGCTTCATAGATATGTCCGATTCAGCCCTTTCCCTTGCCTGTCGGGCGAATTCGGATGGCGTGGCCCACTGCAATGCAGAGTGAGGACGGGCTTCATTATAGTACTGCCGCCATTCTTCAATCTTGGTCTTCGCATCATCCAGAGACAGGAACCAATGTGCATTGAGGCACTCCTGTCTGAATCGGCCATTGAAGCTCTCGACCTTGGCGTTGTCCGTCGGCTTGCCTGGCCTACTGAAGTCCAGTTCCACTCCACGCTCATAGGCCCATCTATCCATGACCTTGGAAATGAACTCGCTGCCATTGTCGACCTTGATCGTCGTTGGCAGTCCTCGATAGGTTGCGATTCTGTTCAGCGTATTGACCACATCATCTCCCTTGAGATTTTGGCCCACATCGATGGCCAGACTTTCTCGCGTGTAGTTGTCCACGACCGTCAGTGCGCGCAAGCGCCGACCGTCGAACAACGCATCGGCAACGAAATCCATGCTCCAAATCTGGTTGATGGCAGTAGCGATCTGCTTGGGCTGACGCAGCCTGGCCGACTTGTTCCTCTTAGGCCGTTTCAGGCGCAAAGACAAGCCCTCTGCCTGATAAAGGCGATAAACCCGCTTATGGTTGTCCGGCCAGCCTTCCCGCTTTAGCATCACGTGTACACGGCGATATCCGTAATGAACACGTGTGGCAGTGATTTCCTTGATGCGCATGACCAATGGCGTGGCGTCACGTGCCTTGGACTGATACGCATACAGCGAACGCGACATCTTGAACAAGGCACAGGTTTGCGTCAGGCTTGCCTGGTATCGGTTACGCAACTCCTCAATCAGCAGCCGCTTGCGAGAAGGCTTCAGAGCTTTTTTGCCAGTACATCCTGGAGCATAGCTTTGTCCAGAGACAGGTCTGCTACCAGCTTTTTGAGTTTGATATTCTCTTCTTCCAGCTGTTTT
>NZ_JABXGG010000045.1:0-1213 GCF_022627875.1 Herbaspirillum sp. C7C8 | reverse complement strand
CCGGCAACGTGCTGGCGTTGATCGAAGCACAGGCAAAGGCACACCCCGAGCGGCCCGCCTTGCGGGTACCGCATACCGGGCAGGTACTCGATTACGGCCAGCTCAACGCCCGCGCCAATGCCCTGGCGCAGTGGCTGATGGCACAGGGCCTCACGCGTGATCAACGGGTGGGCGTGTGCATGGAACGCTCACAAGAGATGGTGCTGGCCTTGCTGGCGATCATGAAGGCGGGCGCGGCCTATGTGCCCATGGACCCCGACCATCCGCCGCAGCGGCTGCGCTATTTCATCGAAGACAGCCGCACCAGCCTGCTGCTGACCCACGCCGCTGTACTGGGCCAGTTAGCCGAAGTGTCAGGGTGCCGTATCGTCGATGTGGCAACACTGTCCGATATTGCCTCTGCCGACAATCCTGGTCTGGAAATCCATCCAGAACAGCTGGCCTACGTCATCTACACCTCCGGTTCCACCGGCCAGCCCAAGGGGGCCGCGAACCGTCACGGCAGCCTGTACAACCGGCTGGCCTGGATGCAGGCGGCCTGTCAGCTGGGTCCCGATGACCGGGTACTGCAGAAGACGCCCTTCGGTTTCGATGTCTCGGTGTGGGAATTCTTCTGGCCCTTGATGACCGGTGCCGAACTGGTCATGGCCGCGCCCGGCGAGCATCGCGACCCGGCAAGGCTGGCAGCGCTGATCGATCAGGCCGGCATCACCACCTTGCACTTCGTGCCGTCGATGCTGCAGGCTTTCGTCAACGACGGCCACGGTGCGGATTGCCACGGCCTGCGCCGCGTGATCTGCAGTGGCGAGGCGCTGCCGATGGAATTGCAGCAGCAGACCCAGCGCCAGTTGCCGCAGGCTGCCTTGATCAACCTGTATGGGCCGACCGAAGCGGCCATCGACGTCACCCACTGGACCTGCCAGCCGGATGACCAAGGCAATAGCGTACCCATCGGCCGCCCCATCAGTGCCACCCGGACCTATGTGCTGGACGCGGCATTGCAGCTGGTGCCGCCGGGCGTGGCCGGGGAGTTGTACCTGGGCGGCGTGAATCTGGCACGCGGTTATCTGAACAAGCCGGGACTGACGGCCGAGCGTTTCGTCGCCGATCCGTTCTCCGACAACGGGCAGCGTCTGTATCGCACCGGGGACCTGGTGCGCTGGCGCGAGGATGGGCAATTGATGTATCTGGGTCGGCTGGATCATCAGGTCAA
>NZ_JABXGG010000044.1:0-1976 GCF_022627875.1 Herbaspirillum sp. C7C8 | reverse complement strand
ATGTTCTGTGGTCTCGCTTAATGTCCTGCACCGAGGTAGGCCTCGATCACCGCCGGGTTCTTCTGCACGTCTGCCGGTACGCCTTCGGCAATCGGCTTGCCATAGTCCAGCACCGTGATGCGATTGCACAGGCCCATCATCAGCTTCACATCGTGTTCGATCAACAGGATGGTCTTGCCTTCGGCCTGGATCTTGACCAGCAGCTCGCGCAGGCCCAGCTTCTCGGTGGCGTTCATGCCGGCCGCCGGTTCATCCAGCGCCAGCAGTTGCGGATCGGTCGCCAGTGCGCGGGCGATCTCCAGGCGACGCTGGTCACCATACGACAGGTGACGCGCCGTGCGACGGGCGAACTGGCCGATGCCCACGAAGTCCAGCAGCTGCTGCGACTTCTCGCGGATCGCCGCTTCTTCATCGCGTGCCGCCTTGTGGCGGAACACCGCTCCGAACACATTTTGTTTGGTGCGCACGTGGCAACCCACCATCACGTTTTCCAGCACGGTCATTTCACCGAAGAGGCGAATGTTCTGGAAGGTACGAGCGATGCCGGCCTTGGCCACTTCGTGCGGGGCGCTCGGTGAATACGGTTTGCCATCCAGTTCGAAGGTGCCGGTATCGGGTTGATACAGGCCCGTGATGACGTTGAAGAAGGTAGTCTTGCCAGCACCGTTGGGGCCGATCAGGCCGTAGATCTGGCCGCGTTCGATGGTGATGCCCACGCCGTTCAAGGCTTGCAGGCCGCCGAAACGCTTGCTGACGTCACGGATCTTGAGCAGTGTTTGTGTCATGTTCTGTGCTCCTGATAAGGCTTAGGCTTTGACTTCGCCGGCGGTACCGACTTTGGTATGGTCCGCTTCGGGACGATCTTCATGGCGCGGCGAGGGCCACAGACCGGCCGGGCGGGTCAGCATGATGACCACCATGGCCAGGCCGTAGAGCAGCTGGCGCAGCACTTCGGCATCGATCCACACCTTGCCGAAAATGGCCATCTGCAGCGGTTCCACCACGTGGCGCAGCACTTCCGGCAGCGCCGCCAGGATCACGCCACCCAGCACCACGCCAGGGATGTGGCCGATACCGCCCAGCACCACCATGGCCAGCACGGCGATGGACTCGGTCAGCGAGAAGGATTCCGGCGAGACGAAACCCTGGAAGGCGCCGAACATGGCGCCGGCCACGCCACCAAACGAAGCGCCCATGGCAAAGGCCAGCAGCTTGACGTTGCGGGTGTTGATGCCCATCGCCTTGGCGGCGATCTCGTCTTCACGGATCGCCACCCAGGCACGGCCCAGGCGCGAATCCTGCAGGCGGGTCGAGAAGAAGATCACGAAGATGCACAGCACCAGGAACAGGTAGTAATACGCGTTCACCGACGGCAGGCTCATGCCGAAGACCTTCACCATCGAACCGGAACCCGGTTCACCGGCCAGCGAGACGCCGAACACGCGGATCGGATCGATCAGGTTGATGCCCTGTGGACCATTGGTGATGTTCACCGGTGCATTCAGGTTGTTCATGAAGATGCGGATGATCTCGCCGAAGCCCAGCGTCACGATGGCCAGGTAGTCACCACGCAGCTTCAGGGTCGGCGCGCCCAAGAGCGCACCGAAGATCGCCGCCAGCACGCCCGAGATCGGCACGATCAGCCACAGCGACAGGTGGATGCCGTTCTGCACGATCTGCGGACCGCACAGCCAGACCAGGAAATTGCCGACCGACGGATAGGTGTTGACGAAGGATTCGATCACCGCCGCAAACTGCGGCGAGGCCAGCAGGCCCGCCGTATAGGCACCGATGGCGTAGAAGGCGATGTAGCCCAGGTCCAGCAGGCCGGCAAAACCCACCACCACGTTCAGGCCCAGGGCCAGCATGATGTAGAGCAGCGCCATATCCATGATGCGCACCCACGAATTGCCAAACTGCTGGGCGAAGACGGGGAAGATGATCATCAGCGCCAACAGCACCAGCAGGCTGATGCG
>NZ_JABXGG010000043.1:0-2705 GCF_022627875.1 Herbaspirillum sp. C7C8 | reverse complement strand
GGCACCTTGGCAGCCACCGAAGGAGAGCTGGTCGTCACGGCGGCGGGCCGTCTGGAAAACACCGGGACCATCGCTGCTGGCCGGGATGTGCAGATACGCAGTGCGGGCGTGCTCATCAACCAGGGCAGGCTGGGGGGAAGGGCCGGTACCGTGCTGGAAGTCGGTTCCCTGGAGAACACCCGCACCGGTCGTATCGACAGCACCGGTCACACCAGCGTGCAGAGTGGCGGTTCGATACGCAATGCGGGCAGTCTGCTCGGGGATGGCGGTATCACGATCCGTGCGGCGGCGATGGAGAACACCGGTGACGTGCTGACATCGGGCGCTCTGCTCCTGCGCGTCCGTGACACACTGGACAACAGCGGCACTGTTGAGGCCAAGCAATCCGTCTCATTGAAGGCGACGGCCCTTAACAACAGAGGAACATTCACCGCCGCGGGCAGCATGAAGCTCTTGCTGCAACAGGGCCTGAGCAACACCGGAGAGATCGGCGCCAACGATACGCTTACCGTTAATGCGGCCACGCTGGAAAACCACGGCAGGCTCCGTTCGGCCGAGAGTTCTCTGGTGCTGGTGACAGACGGAAGAACCAGCAACCAGGGCAAGATCCTCGCCGCCACGCGGCTGGAGCTCGCGGCAGCCGGCATCGACAACAGCGACGGCACGCTTGGCGGCGGCGAGGTGGTGATTGATGCGCGCAATCGGCGTTTGAACAATCAGCGCGGCGTACTCTTTGCGCGGCAAGACCTGAAAGCAGAGAGCGCAGAGCTCGACAATCGTGCCGGCAGTATCGCTGCCCGGGGCAAGCTGACGCTCTCCACCGGTGAAGTCAACAATGAGGGCGGATTGTTGCAGGCCCTGAAGAGCCTCGACCTCGATACGCACGGTCAGGCACTGCACAACCTGCATTCGGGCGAGGATCAAGGTGTGCGTGCCGGCACGGATCTGCACATCAAGGCCGGGGCGCTGGGCAATGGCGCAGGTGTGGTGGTGGCAGGTGGCCAAGCCCGTCTGCAAGTGAACAGCCTCGACAACGAGGGCGGACGCATCCTCGCAGGTGGCGACCTGAGTCTCACGTCCGACTCCCTGATCGGCAAGGGCTTGCTGTTGAGTCACAAGGATCTGCGTATCGACGTGGCCGCCGACCTGGAGCAGCGCGGCGAAACCGCAGCCGCTGGCAATCTCGATCTGCGCACTGGCGGCCGCTTCAGCAACTACGGCACGCTGGCCGCAGGAGCAGCGTTGCGCGTGACGGCCAGGGGACTCCAGAATCATGCGGGCGCGTCCATCCTGGGCGGCGATGTATCGCTGTCTGCCGGTGCGGGGCAGGACTTCATCAACCGGGGCCTGATCGATGGCGTCACCACGCGCATCCAGGCCGGCACGCTCTATAACCTCGGTAGCGGACGCATTTACGGTGACCACATCGCGCTTGCTGTGGAGGTGCTGCACAACGCTTCGGAAACCATCGATGGCGTGCTGCGGGCCCCGGTCATCGCGGCACGTGAGCGTCTGGATATCGGGGCCGGGGTGCTCCACAACAGCGAGAAGGCGCTGCTGTATTCAGCCGCAGATATGTCCATTGGCGGCACCATCGGCAGCGACCATCGTGCGAGCGGACGTGCGCGCGAGGTCAACAATACCAGCGCGACCATCAATGCGGATGGCGCACTCACCATTGCGGCCGATGCGATCAACAACCGGAATGCGCATTTCGAGATCGCCGAAGAGAGCAAGCCGGGACGCAGGATCATCAACTACCGGCTGGTGGGATCGTCCGACTTCATCTCGGGAGAGCACGCGCGCATCGTCCACAAGGATAATGGCCAGATCATCGCTGCCGAGAACTGGCGAGCCATGGGCGATGAAGACAACTTCCGCCTGCTTTTACCCTCGGCGCAATCTCCCTTTGACGGACAAATGTTCGGTCAATGGATCATCTACGACGGCACCGAGCAGATCCAGCGGACTATCGTCACGCGCAGCGCACCCGGCATGATCACCTCCGGCGGCAGGATGAATCTGGCCGCCGGTGTGGTCAACAACTACGCCAGTCAGTTCATCGCCGGGGGCACCCTGGCCGGTGACAACGTCAATGGCACCGCCATCCACAATACCGGTCCGCTGGGCAGGCAGATCGTTACCTCGGTGGGTACGGCGGTAAAAACCTACATCAAGAGTCATCGCTTCAAAGCCGACGACCGTCGTTATGAGAGCGCGCCCTACGCCTCTCAAACGATAGAAACCCGATTCCCACTTGACGTGAGCGCCACGCACGAGGTGGGCAGCACGCGCGACCGGACTTCTCGCACACCCGCCACCGTTCCTGCACAAGCGCCGCAGGGAACGGGCAAGACCACTGACCTGCGTGCTCCCGCAGTCGACCTGAGCCTGCCGGCCAATGCCTTGTACCAGATCAATCAGAGCAGCGTGACGGCGCCACTGGTGCAGACCGATCCGCGCTTCATCGGTGAGCGGAATTGGCTGTCTTCTGACGTCCTCGTTCGCGCGTATCGGGATCGCGCGGGTCCCACGCCGGGTTACCAGCGTTTCGGCGATGGCTTCTACGAACAACAACTGATCCAGCGCCAGATCCAGGAGGCCACCGGCCAGCGCTATCTGAACGGATTCAGCAACAACGAGGCGCAATATCTGGCGCTGATGCAAGCCGGGCTGCAGCAGGCGCAGACCCAGCGTTATGCCTT
>NZ_JABXGG010000042.1:0-3214 GCF_022627875.1 Herbaspirillum sp. C7C8 | reverse complement strand
GGAAAGGGCTGAATCGGACATATCTATGAAGCCGGAAATTTCTACTTTAGACCGGTACTAATTCTGGGGTACGGTCAGTATGGGGCAGACTCTACATCATTACCGTACTAATCTTGGGGAGCAGGTCAGTGTCGACATATACGGAAATTTCTACGGGTCGAATTTTAATGACCCTTGGTAAGAAAATATGAAACGCTGCAGGGGCAGCCTACGTATGCTGCCCCCCGTATGAGCGCAACCCCGGCATGACCGACTTCCGGAAATCATACTTTGAGACGGGTTGTGAGTTAGTCTCGTGTGCCGAGTCCACACCAGGATGACCGCACTTCTCGAGTTGGGCGAATCATCCATTTATGTATAGGGCTACTGTAGCACCATGATTTGATGTAGTACGAGCGCTCACAATCAACAGACTCTGTAACTACTGGCTGCTGCTAAAAAATACATTATCTCAGTGCTACATTTCCCGTCAGCCTCATTACGAATCTGTGCCAGCCATATCAACCGAACTGGCAGCACCGCGCGATATCGCATGCCGTACTAGGTCTGCCAGCTTGGCGGACCAAGAGTCGTTCCAGGGTCGTGCATCGTCACTTTTTCCTTTGCTCTCTGGGGCTGTCTCAGGTTGGTGCCGATTCAAAGCATCCATCATCTCCAGAAGCGTTTTCTTTTGCTCTTTGCTGAGAGCACCACCTGCCTTAGCGTTATCGTAAGCTAGCAACTGCTGCAGTTGCATCTTGTAATTGGCTGGATAACGCATTTTCTCGATAGGGAGTAGGTCGTCGTAGTTCTTAAGTCCCATCTCGTTCACTTCTCGCCAGTCGCCAGTATTGGCAGCTCTGGTTGTTAGTCCATCCCAGAGATTGCGGTCGATTTCATTCAACTGTTTGACAGCGGCCATCCGCTCATCTCTCGTGTAGGTGCCAGAATCATCGTAGTAGATGGCAACCACTTCGTTCCTTGTAAGCGAAGTGAATGGACTAGGACCATTCCCCCAAGCATAGTCGGTTGCCTTCATAGCTTGGGCCAATCGGTCTGGGTCATTGCTTATCGGGAGGTCGGCACTTCTCATGCTAGGTAAGCTACGCACTGCCTTCTCATACTTGGCCATTAGCTCATTGCGTGGTAATGACGCATCTGCCTCAAATTTCGCCAAGTCTGGCTTTGGTAAAACACCTACATCGGCAGTCGCAACGGATGGCAAACCATCTACCTCCGGTGTCGTCGCCCATTTATTCAGTTGTGACAGGAACTTCAACGCATCCAAAGGTGATGCCGCGGAATAAGTGGCGCCAGATTCCGCCATTACTTGAAGCTGCACCGCATAGGATTGCGGATACTGTGCCTGCTCTATAGGTGACAAACTCTTCAAGTGGTCGAGTAGCTGCTTCCCAGTCTCCCGAGAATTCGCCCCCTCACCGCCCTTGTACGTGGACATGGCTTTCGCAAAAGTCTGCTGACGCCACTGGGATTCTTGGTTCTTTGCCTCGTCCAAAGCGGCCTTCCGCTCATTGACTGTAAATGAACCGCCCTCATCGTAAGCAATGAGGGCCAGTTGGTCGCGAGATAGGCCTGAAAACGGATTCGCCCCCTTCCCATTAATCGAGTCGGTGGCTTGTTTTGCTCGCGCAAGCAGCGTCGGGTCATCCGTATTCGGTACCTCCGCATCGTTGGCCGCTTTGTTCGCCTGGTAGCTCAGGCCGGTGAGTTTATCGACTATGGACGTAGCTGCCGCTGCAAGACCACTACTACCTATTTTTGCATCACGAGCTGCTGCCCTGGTTGCCGCATCACTTATCTGCTGCGCCAGCGTGGAAACTGTGGCCACAGTCTCGGCCGGTGCGCCCACGGCTGAAGCATACGCAACCTTCACGGCGGACGACGCCGGCGGCGCATCTGGCGCCGCAATGGTCGAAGGGGACGCTGTGTACTTTGAAATTTCGTTCACGATTTCTCTCCTTACACCTGTAAAGAGCATTAACGGCCGACTTTCTCACTTCTTAAGAACCTGACAAAATATTGATTTTTGATTTCAAAGATACAACTTTTGGCGAGACCAAGCGCTCGGGAATTTCGGCCACGCATATCCAGCCGTCTGGAAATCGGTGGTTTTCCGGACACCTCCGCCAAACATCGATTTCGGCCGCTCTATACCTCTTCAAGTGTACGGATTCCCGTACGCAAATTATCATTCGAAAAAGGGTATGCAATGGCAGTTATCGGATATGCGCGTGTCAGTACAACCGAGCAAAGCCTCGACCTCCAGCTCGACGCGTTGAAGGCGGAGGGTGCAAGTGAGATATATGAGGAGAAGGCAAGCGGTAAATCCGCCAACCGGAGGGAGCTCGAACACTGCCTGAGGGCTCTCCGGTCAGGCGACGAATTGGTCGTTTGGCGACTTGACCGGCTTGGACGAAATCTCAAGGACCTGATTCGAATAGTAGAGGACCTGAAGGAAAAGGGTGTTTTCTTCAAGTCCATCACAGAGCGCATCGACACATCTGGACCGACAGGCACGCTGGTCTTCCACCTCTTCGCTTCACTGGCGCAGTTTGAGCGGTCGCTGATTCTGGAACGTACGCAGGCGGGAATGAAGGCGGCGCGCGCTCGAGGAAGGAAAGGGGGACGACCGCCGGCCCTGGATGCCGAGAAAGCGCGTATGGCAAAAGCCATGATGAAAAATCGGGAGTTTTCAGTTGCTAGCCTAGTGCGGCAATTTGGCGTGAGTCGAACAACTCTCTATGAACTGGCTAACCAGGACAGAAACACTGACGCCAACTCGTCCGAACGAACAGGCCTCGCTTCACGAAGCAGCTCAGAAAATATTGGAGATAAATTTTGACAATAAGTCATAGGCGCAACACACCCAGAAGCCCAGTGTCGGATATTTGATGCAAGCCTTCCAAGCTGCCCCCATGGACGGCAGGAACGCAAGGACTATGAATATGCGCAATGTCCAGCGGGTAAGCGTCACTTGCTGAGACAATGAGCTTTTCCGCTTTTCAAGTTCACCACGTAATCTTGTGGGGTAAGTCTTCACCTTCCCAAGCACTGGCCCAAATACATATTCATACCCAGATTGCAGACGAGAGATTTGCTGCCGCACGTTCATAAGGACTGCCAGCAATACAGCAGTGACTAGAACTCATTTCATAAATAGCGCCGCATGAGGATGACGGAGAAAGCGAGATGAACAAAGCCGGTGTAATGATCG
>NZ_JABXGG010000041.1:0-3537 GCF_022627875.1 Herbaspirillum sp. C7C8 | reverse complement strand
GCCCAAAGCAAAAACCCTCGCTACTTTCGTAACGAGGGTTCTTGGGAGTAACAAGCCTGACGATGACCTACTTTCACACTGGTTGCAGCACTATCATCGGCGCGAAGTCGTTTCACGGTCCTGTTCGGGATGGGAAGGGGTGGTACCAACTTGCTATAGTCATCAGGCATAACTTGTAAAGTCAGTTGCTCTCACTGGAGCAGCAACTAACCCAAACTGGAAGAAGTATTTTAGATTCTTGGGTGTGATGCACTAGGGCAAACACAATATATGCTCAACTTGTCTATAACAGAGCTAATGTTATAGGAACAAGCCGCACGGGCAATTAGTATCAGTTAGCTTAACGCATTACTGCGCTTCCACACCTGACCTATCAACGTCCTGGTCTCGAACGACCCTTTAGGGGAATCTAGTTCCCGGGAAGTCTCATCTCAAGGCGAGTTTCCCGCTTAGATGCTTTCAGCGGTTATCTCTTCCGAACTTAGCTACTCGGCAATGCCACTGGCGTGACAACCGATACACCAGAGGTTCGTCCACTCCGGTCCTCTCGTACTAGGAGCAGCCCCCTTCAAACTTCCAACGCCCACGGCAGATAGGGACCAAACTGTCTCACGACGTTTTAAACCCAGCTCACGTACCACTTTAAATGGCGAACAGCCATACCCTTGGGACCGGCTACAGCCCCAGGATGTGATGAGCCGACATCGAGGTGCCAAACTCCCCCGTCGATATGAACTCTTGGGAGGAATCAGCCTGTTATCCCCAGAGTACCTTTTATCCGTTGAGCGATGGCCCTTCCATACAGAACCACCGGATCACTATGTCCTACTTTCGTACCTGCTCGACTTGTCAGTCTCGCAGTTAAGCACGCTTATGCCATTGCACTATTAGCACGATGTCCGACCGTACCTAGCGTACCTTCGAACTCCTCCGTTACACTTTGGGAGGAGACCGCCCCAGTCAAACTGCCTACCATGCACTGTCCCCGATCCGGATAACGGACCAAGGTTAGAACCTCAAACAAACCAGGGTGGTATTTCAAGGTCGGCTCCACAGAAACTAGCGTTCCTGCTTCAAAGCCTCCCACCTATCCTACACAGATTGGTTCAAAGTCCAATGCAAAGCTACAGTAAAGGTTCATGGGGTCTTTCCGTCTAGCCGCGGGTAGATTGCATCATCACAAACATTTCAACTTCGCTGAGTCTCGGGAGGAGACAGTGTGGCCATCGTTACGCCATTCGTGCAGGTCGGAACTTACCCGACAAGGAATTTCGCTACCTTAGGACCGTTATAGTTACGGCCGCCGTTTACTGGGACTTCAATCAAGAGCTTGCACCCCATCATTTAATCTTCCAGCACCGGGCAGGCGTCACACCCTATACGTCCACTTTCGTGTTTGCAGAGTGCTGTGTTTTTATTAAACAGTCGCAGCCACCATTTTATTGCAACCCTTTTGTCCTTCTGGCGCAGGCCAGTCAAACTACTTGGGCGTACCTTATCCCGAAGTTACGGTACCAATTTGCCGAGTTCCTTCTCCCGAGTTCTCTCAAGCGCCTTAGAATACTCATCTCGCCCACCTGTGTCGGTTTGCGGTACGGTCTCGTTAGACTGAAGCTTAGAGGCTTTTCTTGGAACCACTTCCGATTGCTTCGCGAACAAGTTCGCTCGTCTCACACCCTTGAATTACGCTGCCGGATTTGCCTAACAGCCTTCTTCGATGCAAAAACCGACTATTCCAACAGTCGGACAACCTTCCGCGATCCGTCCCCCCATCGCATCTAACGACGGTGCAGGAATATTAACCTGCTTCCCATCAGCTACGCATCTCTGCCTCGCCTTAGGGGCCGACTCACCCTGCTCCGATGAACGTTGAACAGGAAACCTTGGGCTTACGGCGTGCGGGCTTTTCACCCGCATTATCGCTACTCATGTCAGCATTCGCACTTCTGATACCTCCAGCATCCTTTACAAGACACCTTCACAGGCTTACAGAACGCTCTCCTACCATATCCTTACGGATATCCGCAGCTTCGGTGACTGGCTTAGCCCCGTTACATCTTCCGCGCAGGACGACTCGATCAGTGAGCTATTACGCTTTCTTTAAAGGATGGCTGCTTCTAAGCCAACCTCCTGACTGTTTTAGCCTTCCCACTTCGTTTTCCACTTAGCCAATCTTTGGGACCTTAGCTGGCGGTCTGGGTTGTTTCCCTCTTGACGTCGGACGTTAGCACCCGGCGTCTGTCTCCCAAGCTCGCACTCATCGGTATTCGGAGTTTGCAATGGTTTGGTAAGTCGCGATGACCCCCTAGCCATAACAGTGCTCTACCCCCGATGGTGATACTTGAGGCACTACCTAAATAGTTTTCGGAGAGAACCAGCTATTTCCAGATTTGTTTAGCCTTTCACCCCTATCCACAGCTCATCCCCTAATTTTTCAACATTAGTGGGTTCGGTCCTCCAGTGCGTGTTACCGCACCTTCAACCTGGCCATGGATAGATCATCTGGTTTCGGGTCTACACCCAGCGACTGAACGCCCTATTCGGACTCGATTTCTCTGCGCCTTCCCTATTCGGTTAAGCTTGCCACTGAATGTAAGTCGCTGACCCATTATACAAAAGGTACGCAGTCACCCCTTACGAGGCTCCTACTGTTTGTATGCACACGGTTTCAGGATCTATTTCACTCCCCTTCCGGGGTTCTTTTCGCCTTTCCCTCACGGTACTGGTTCACTATCGGTCGATTACGAGTATTTAGCCTTGGAGGATGGTCCCCCCATGTTCAGACAGGATTTCACGTGTCCCGCCCTACTTGTCGCAAGCCTAGTTCCACACCATCGATTTCGCATACGGGGCTATCACCCACTATGGCCGGACTTTCCATTCCGTTCTACTATCGTTGATGCTAAATCTTGCAGGCTGATCCCATTTCGCTCGCCACTACTTTGGGAATCTCGGTTGATTTCTTTTCCTGTAGCTACTTAGATGTTTCAGTTCGCCACGTTCGCTTCGTTACCCTATGTATTCAGATAACGATGACCTTACGGCCGGGTTTCCCCATTCGGAAATCTGCGGATCAAAGCTTGTTTGCCAGCTCCCCGCAGCTTATCGCAAGCTACTACGT
Organism: Herbaspirillum sp. C7C8; assembly: GCF_022627875.1. NCBI lineage: Bacteria > Pseudomonadati > Pseudomonadota > Betaproteobacteria > Burkholderiales > Oxalobacteraceae > Herbaspirillum > Herbaspirillum sp. C7C8. Next base: position 416 of record NZ_JABXGG010000041.1, on the reverse strand, counting down.
CCTTCATCGCCTGTAATCGCCAAGGCATCCACCATGTGCACTTATTCGCTTGTTCCTATAACGTTAGCCTCTTTTGCAAGAGCGTTATAAAGAAGCGTTGAGTTTTAGCGTTTGCCGTATTCCAAAGTAAGTCTTCTAATTGCTAAGATCACTTCGTAATACTTTGATTGATACAATCACACCCATTTTTACTTTCGCAAGAACCGAAGTCCTGGCGATCGTTTAAATGAATCTTTACTTCTTCCAGATTGTTAAAGAACAAAAACAGCCATTGATCGTAAAAGATCAAACCTAAATCGCTACGTCATACACGCTGACTTAGGTTTGACATTTCTTGGTGGAGGTTGACGGGATCGAACCGACGACCCCCTGCTTGCAAAGCAGGTGCTCTCCCAGCTGAGCTAAACCCCCGAAAC
>NZ_JABXGG010000040.1:0-4619 GCF_022627875.1 Herbaspirillum sp. C7C8 | reverse complement strand
CATGCACTGACGGCTTGCCTGTATCGTTCTGACGGGACCGGTCCGATTGGGCCGGTTTTTTCATATGTAACGTCGCCTTCGAATACCCGTAATTCGATCGCTGCGTCATCGCCGAAGGTCTCCCAACTAACGTACTGCCGAATGGTCGACCACGGGTTCTCCATGGAATGCGAAGCAGCCAAGGTTGCCCACTCATTTCAACCCTGAACGGCACAGACGGCATTTCGTCCGAATCCACCATCTTTCCTGCGTTTGTGCCGGACGGAGAGGGTGGATGGCGTGGCATTGACCCTCCTGACGCGTCTCACGAGAAAAAATTCGACGAGTATTTCATTGTCCTGGAACAAGAAACGGGAAACCCTGCGCGTCGACGGTTCTATCGAATAACGCTTGATACAGGGCAGATAATCGAGGGATATACCGACGATCAAGGAAGAACAAAATACGCACAGGCAGACAAGCGGCAAGCCCTGAAGTTGGAACTGGGGCCTCAGCGTGAAATTGAGGTCCGGAAATGACGACTATTGAAACAGGCAAACTCGAGCTTGTTGGCAAATCGCGAACCAGCCCCACAGAAATGAAGCAGGGAAAAGTTTGTTATGCAGATGTTTTCAAGCTTACCGATCTTCCCGACATCATGGAGAAAGCCGCGTGGAAACGCGGCGCCATACTGATGCGCAAATGGCTCTCGTCGAACGCCTACGCGATGTCTGACGAAGAAAAGCGTGGTTTGACTGACGCCCGGCTTTATCCAGCCGGTCTGACTGACTGCTCCACGCTCACGATGGAATGGCTGCTCTCCTTTCCTCGCGCAAAAAAAGAGTATGACCTGATTTTCGGAAAGAAAGCTTGGGTTCGCTCTACCCCTCCCTTGTACGAGAGCGAGCCGGCTCGCAGAGAACTCGTCAAGAAATTGGTGAAAAGTGGAAAGTTCTCAAATCGGCCAGAAGTCTTCGGTGACTTTAAAGACGCCGTCCCGGCAATCAATGAACTTTCGCAATTCCAAATCAAGAAAGTCGGCGAAAGAGATTTCAAAGTGCAATCATATGGCGCTGCCGCGATGAATGAGCTCTTTTTCAGCGATCCGGATCTCGACGATCTCTGGGTGGCATGCGCAGATTTCCTGTTCAAGATTGCCGGCGAGGGCGTCGTTATTCCTGGCGACGCTGCCTCCCCTCAGGAACAACAGAGCTATCGCCTCCCTGCGAAATGGTATGAGGTCGTGGTCAATAACATCGGTGTATTCGCAAGGGACACCTATGACTTCAACGGGGCTCAATATCTCGGGCATTGGAGAAAGACCAAGCAACCCTTTGTTCGGCTGTATGCTCTGGGCGAATCACGAGGAACTTGTCCGGATGACTATCTGATCGTAAACAATCAGAAATTCACAGCGCACAGGGAGGAGACTGGCAAAGGAGGCGACCTGATGGTCTTCAGCGATATCAGGACCACCAAACTCAGGACGCCCTATCGATTCAGGCTGACGTCAAAAGACATCCAGTCAATACTCCTTCAAAGCCATGCCACATAAACGTTCCGGAACACTGTTTGCAGGCATGGTCATAGTGCTCGTGGCGAGCTACCTCCTTTTACGCAAAGTCCCCCAACTGATCCGCCCCGCCATCGAACCGCAGACCATTCTGGTCAATCCGGGGGGCAAGTGCGCCCTGATCGAATACGCATTCCGGGGCGGCGAAAGGTGCTCTTGGCTGGATCCTTACGCCCTGTTCACGCTCTCCGACGGCGATGCGTTTTACACCGTCGTTGACCTGCGCTCCAAGAAAGTCGTGAGAGACAGTACCTGGCCCATCATTCCCATTACCGCATATTCCCAGGGGGCGGTTGGAATGGGGCGCTCCGTATTCTTCTGGAGTGCCGATGGGAGAAGCGCAGCTTTTCCCGGCGGCGAAGGCCCAGCTCATATTTGGGAGAACATCCACGAGTGTACGGGCGAGAAATCGACATCACCTTATTCCAATCTAGAATGCTCATTGGATAAGCAATCACCCCAATGCAGCGCTGTCAGAAACATGATTGAGTGAATTTTCAGCCTCACGATCAGGCTAGTTTTTTCTTTCCTATTTTCTGATTAGGATGAGGCACTCAGCTGACAGCTTGCGGATCAATCCACCAGACCATCAAAAGTACAAGGTACCGTGCCGCCAGGTCTCCATGCCCCCATACAAGAAATATTCAGCCTGGTAACCAGACCGGTAATCGTCCTGAAGATAGAGAGCCCCGCCTTCAATCGCAGTTCGCGATACCCCATTGCGGGCCGTGCCGGAGAGACAGCTTTTGACGACATCCTCTGGCGGGGCGGCAAGCGCCGTCAACGAAACCATCCACAACACGAGTGAAAGCTGCCTCATTGACCTGCCCTTCCTTTGATGTCGCCACAAGGAATCCGGCTTGTCAGGCAAATGACGGAGCACATCGGCCCTCCTTTGAAAATCGATAAATTAAAGGAGTAGCGACGCAAGACCTATCGTTGCATGACGATTTCCGTACCTCCGGATGAAGGTTCGGATCCGCGTCGACAATGAATCACTGCAAGCGTGCGTCGATTCAAAAGTGAACAGTGCCCCTCGGCAGAGCATGTGAAAAGAAAAAGGTAAAAAATAAGGGCTGACGATGTTGATCGTCAGCCCTTCATTTCAGCTCAAGCGAGTTCAAGCCAGGGGGCGGCCGGGTTTGAGCAAGGGGACTGCGATCAGTGTCGGCAGTCCTCTTTTTTTTTGCTCAGCTTTTTGAACGATTGTGAATATCTACCTCCTTGTTTTGCCAGCACGGCGCAGCAATAGCTGGCCATGATTATGTTGCCGAGAAATCGTCATTTAACGATGGGTCGATCAGTGGTGGCCGCTTACCTTCTCCGTTTTCAGAGGAGAAAGCATGTCATCAGCAATCATTCGAAAAGGAGACTCGACGTCGCACGGCGGTACGGTTCTCGAAGGACTTGTCTCGTTTAAGGTACTCGGCCTGCCTGCTGCGTTAGTTGGACATATGGTGTATTGCCCACGCTGCAAAGGCAGCTACGCCATTGTGCAGGGTGTCCAACATTTCAGATGTGGGGGAAACCCAGTTGCAGTGGCTGGTATGAAGACAGCCTGTGGGGTGGAGCCGCTGGCCAGCCAGAGTGCTTTTCTCATCGGTGTCAGCGCAAGTCCTGTTGTCGCTCCCTTGCGAGCCACCGAAAAATATGATGAAGAGGTTATTGAACATTGGTATAGCCTGGAAGACGACGAGGGAAACCCGGTAGAAGGCTATCTTTTTGACGTTTATCAGCAAGAGAAAATCGTTGCCCAGGCGTGCCATTTTCTTGGGGGGAGGAGTGTTTCCTTTGCAGGTGATTCATCAGGCATGGTCATGTGGTTGGCTGGCGAGTCAGAACATGCCGCCAAGGACATGCCATGACAAAGGACATCCCAGAGCCGGCCGTGAAGCCGATAGAGCCACAGGTCCGATTGCTCGCTGCGATGGCCTATGGGGAGGCTTCCACCCAAAATAACGCAGATGAAATATATGCCCTTGCCAGCGTATTAAAAAGGCAAAGAGACGCCAGAGGATATTCATCAATGGAGGCGTTTGTTCGCGGAGAAGCAAGTTTCAGTTTCGTTGTCAATGACGGCAATAAACGATATCAACATTTCCGACGCTCTACGGACACGCAGATTTTGTCAGATTCGGCAATGAAGACGGCTGTTGAAGCAGCCGAAAATGCTTTGGCAGATGGGCCTGACAAGTCCAATGGTGCTTGGTTTTGGGACGGCGCAGATATCAGCAGCAACTATGCGAAGCATTTCAAAGTAAAAAATGGTATCCGCTTTGGGCAGCCTTCTCACAACATTTATTCCATCAAGGAGTCTTCAAAGCTGGTCATCAAGTACAAGACGGTAAAAAAGAAGATCAACGGTGAAATCAAGATCGAGAAACAGGAGGTTTATCGTTATGACCATATCTATGTGTCAACCGCTGCGCATGGCGGAACCATCTTCTGGAAGCAAGATGCCGCCTATTTGAAGCATACGAAAGCTAAGGAGTACAAGTGAGGCACTGCTTATTGGTTTTGTTCGTGCTATCGACGCGAGTGCTCGCCGCTCCCTCCGAGGGTGCCGTCAGAAGCTGCCTCTCAGCCACTTCCCTTGGCGGAGCGTCGCTTACTTCCATCGAAACCCGTGAAATCTATCTCGAGGACAATTACCGACCCGGTTACCAGGCCGAGTATCTTTTGTTTCGTGGCTTGGTGATCGGAGTGGCCCGGTCTCTAAGAGGCGATGCGCTGGTCTATCGCGGCTTACTCCACCCACTGCGGGGAGCGACCGCCTTGCCGCAGACAAGGACCAGAGCAGGACAGACGATCCAGGTTGCGCTCGCAGACTGGTCCTTGATCCGGGAGAACGGCAAGCAGTATCTGTGCGTCAGCGATCAGTTCACAGTGTCGGTCGCAGTGGCAGTTTCCAGAAGGCCAGATATGGCTATCTGTTGGAAACAGCCAAGAAGGGGAGATTATTTTTCTTCGATGGGGTAGTGGATTGATTCAGTGTTTCAAAGCGGAAAAATCGGCCCGAGGGGGCCGATTTTTCTGAATCGATGCAGCTCGACGCCGCGTGCGCGTC